>JBBQNY010000051.1:0-17866 GCA_038330365.1 Lysobacterales bacterium
GGCGGCAGCAAGCTGGTACTGCGCTTCCGCGGCCAGGTGATCGAGATTTCCGCGACTTCACCCGCCTTGACGCTCGGTCGCGATCCGGCAAGCAGCCTCGTGGTCGACACCGAATGGGTGTCGCGCAATCACGCCATCGTCGAATACAAGCGTGGCTACTTCATGCTCGCGGACCGCAGCACCAACGGCACGTGGCTCAAATCCGGCGAAGACGACGAAATGCGGCTGCACCGCGACGAAATCCACCTCCTCAAGGCGGGTTCGATCAGCCTGGGCCAGAGCGTCGTCAACCAGACCAACGACGCCCTGTATTACCAGTGCGTCGGTTGAGCTTCGCCAGAGACGTTCGCCCGCCCTCGCAGGAGCTTCCACCCTGACTTCGCCGGCGCGCTTCGCGTCGCAGACAGGGGTGACCGCGCACGCGCTGGCCTCGTGTAGGAGCGCGCTCGCGCGCGATGGCGTCATGGTTAATTGAAACGCGCGCTCCGGACCGGGCATTGCGCCATCGCGCGTGAGCGCGCGCTCATCCAAACAGGAAACAGGAAACAGGCGATTGATTTGACGCGTCTGTTTCTACAGTGAGACTGGGGTTCTGGCTCATGACTGGCGCGATCCACCATGACGCGGGGCCTTGGACCTTCACCCCCCAGCCCCTCTCCCACTGGGAGAGGGGAGTGCTTCGCGGCGACCCTGCGCTCTGCCCTTCTCCCCGTGGGAGACTGCAGCTGCAGGAGCAGCTGCGAACGCCGCAGGCGGCCCGCAGGGCGCACCACAGGGATGTGGTGCGTAAGGTGGCGCGCAGCGCCGGAAGAGGGTCCGAGGTCGACATCAGTCATGCCTCCGGCGGATGCCTCCAGACACGCCCGCACCCTGTTTGCTACGCGACAGCGCGCCGACGAAGTCGGGGTGGAAGCTCCTACACGGGCGCGGCGCCTCGCGAAGGTAAACTGACTCGAGAGAATGATGCCTCCGGTTCGATCGCTTCGTTCCGGTTCGATGAGAGCGACGCCAGTCGCGAACGCGTCCGCGTGACGGTCTAGACTGGCCCACTTGATCCGCACACAGGGGCGCGCGTGACGACACGCAGTCGATGGATTCCGAAACGGCGCCTGGCGGCGATCAAGTCGGGCTGGAAATTTTTCCGGCAATGGGTGCGCTCCCCGCGCGAGATGTCCTCGGTCTCGCCCAGCAGTCGCGAACTGGCGCAGAAGCTCGCTGCGGAGTTGCTGAAATCGACCCGGCGCGTGATCGAGCTGGGTGGAGGAACGGGCGCGGTGACGCGCGAATTGCTCGCATGCGGCATCGAACCCCACGATCTTCTCGTACTCGAACTCAACCAGACGCTCTATATCCATTTGCAGCAGGCATTTCCCGGGGTACACGTCGAGTGCGCCGATGCGCTGGACCTTGAGCGCATCGCCATCGAATCCGGCTGGATAGACGGTGCGAAAGCAGACGCCGTGGTCTGCGGCCTCGGTCTGTTGTCGATGGTGCCGGAAATGCAGCAGCGCCTGCTGGAGGCGGCTTTCGCTGCGATGTCGCCTAAGGGTCGGTTCATCCTGTTCACGTACGGACCTACCAATCCGGTGGTACGGGAGGTCATGCAGGATTTGAATCTCGGCTCCCGGCGTGGCCGTTTCACACTCAAGAACATTCCTCCGGCCACCATCCACGTGCTGACGCGCAATCGCTCACGGCGCGTCAAGCCGCAGACGCGACCGGCGAAGCAGCCGCAGGCCAAAATCGTCCGATAGAAATGCCTTCGCCGCGGGTCAGTCGTTCTTGCGGCTGGAGGTTTCGCCGACATCGCGCAGGCGGTGGTTGTCCAGGATATGAGAACCGGGCTCATCGGCCTGCAGCGCGCGCACGAGCGCTGCCGCCACACTGCTTGCTTCCACCGGCCGCCAGGACGCTGGCGCGAGCCAGCCCAGGCCCGCCACCAGCGATTCGCCCAGACGCACGGATTCACGCTCCCCCAGGAGGAGGGAAGGTCGGGCGATCGTGAGCGAGGGCCATGTCTGCATCTCGAGTGCGTGTTCGAGCTCCCCCTTCACGCGGCTGTAGAAGAACGATGAATGTGGATTGGCCCCCGCAGCACTGACCAGCGCGAAGTGATGGGCTCCTGCACGCCTTGCCAGTCTGCCAATGGTGAGCGGGAAGTCGAAGTCCACGCGGCGGAACGCCGCCTGTGAGCCCGCAAGTTCCATGGTGGTTCCAAGCGCGCACAGGACCTGATCGACATCGAACCAGTCCGGGTGCATTTCCAGATGCTGGAACTCCGTGACGCACATGCGGACGCGTGGGTCCGCTGGAACGTGTTGCAGATCAGCTCGCGAGAGGAGGCGGAGCTCGCCGATGGACGTGTCGCGGAGCAGCGCCGCGAGCGCGTGCCGTCCCACGAGCCCGCTCGCACCGGCCAGAAGTACGCGGCGCGACCGACTCATTGGGCAGGGGGAGCTGCCGCAGGCGGCGCTGTCGAGGGTGGCGTTGGGGGCAGCACGGTCGGCTGTTCCGGAATCGGATAGCGCAACGCGATGACGCCGGCGAGGATCAAGGCTGCACTGGAGACGACATCGCTCCAGAACACACGGGTAACCGCGGCGCTGTTGTCATCGAGGGGGAATGCCAGCAACACGAAGCTGAGCGTGCTGACGAGTCCTGCCACCAGCGCAGGCCAGCGCCAGCGCACCCTGATTCCACCCGCGATCAACGTGAGGCCGAGCATGGCGAAGAGCACCGCGCGATGACGCAGAAGCAACAGGGTGTCGGCGTCGTCGCTCACGATGTCGTAGATCTGTCCGAGGTGTTCGGGTCCGAACATGCCGATCGCGGGATAGAGGTGCAGCAGTCCGACTGCAATCAGAATGACGGCGACGACGCGGTGCATGATCAGAATCTCCCGGAGCCATAGCGTGATGCTACCGCCGACGCCCCGCGCACGCTTATGGTCCGCAGTGAACGGCCGTTGCCCTTGTCAGTACTTCGGCGTTGTCGCCGGGTTCTTCGACTTCCGGATCAGAGGGTTGCCGGGGACCTCAGGCAGTCCGAGATCCACGTGCGCGCATAGCGGTCACGGATCTCGGTACCGAGATTGTGCAGGCCGAGCTCGACCCGGAAAGGCGTACGGGGATTCTTGTCCAGCATCCGCACCACAAACCAGCCGATGGGTTTGACAGCGTGCGGGTGGCCGTAGACGCGAAAGCCGGAATAGAACGGATCGTCGAGATATTTGCGCATTTTCTGAAGCGCGACGTGTTCGCTGGCGGTCAATCGACGCTCAAGACCCGGATCCCCGTCCGTCAGCAACCTCTGGAACCGCCTGTTCCCGCGGAGCTGGAAAGTGGCACTGAGCTGCCAGATCTTGTGATTCTGCGTGTTGAAGTAGGCAAAACCATCGCGTTTGCGCAGTTCAGCAGCGGCTTTGGCACTTACGTCATACACGACGAAATTCTGGGCCTGGTTGTTGGGGCTGCTGAGGGTGTCGGCATCGAACACGTGAAAGAGAAAGCCAGGAGCGCCACTGAAAGCCTGGCGGCCAAGAGCAGAAGATTTCCGGGCCAACCCGTCCGCGATCATCTTCCCGCGACTGCTTCCCAGAAGTACGCTGCGTGAGGCGCCGAGCTTGTTGAAAGTGCCGATGGCGAGTTCTTCGGCGTCGAAGCTGTTCTCGAAATTGCGTGCGCCGAACAGCTCCATGAGAGTTGCGAGTTGCGCCACCTGTCTTCCCACGCCGCATTCGGCCCGCATCGGTCGGTCGTAGAAGGCGCGGATCGCCCTGGTGGGGTGCACGGGCACGTAACGCCTTCCCCAGCTCGCCGAGGGCCGCCATCCTGCCGCTCGCGCGCCTCCGGTGCCAAAGCCGATCCATCCGGTCTGGATGGCCGTGAAGCGGAAGTCCTCGTTCGCGACGAGACGGTCCACGGCCCTGCGTGTCGCGACGCCAACGCGCATCGCGAAAGCGCACTGCGACGCCTCGCTCGCGAGCGCGTCCGCGATCAGTTCACGTGATTGCGCAGGGTCGTTGCCGGGCAGGACCAGTCTCAGCGCACCGCTGGTGCGCGCTTCCGAAGCATCCTCGAAGCGGCACACGTTGCCGCCCCCGACCTCGATGCGCAACTGCGGGTCGGTATCGACTTGCCAACCGAGGTGTCTGAGGAACCGGATATGGCAGGCGGAATCCGGGTCGGCAGCATCCATTGCAACTGCATGACCCGCGCAGACGAGACCCATCGCGAAAACGAAACGTTTTGCTGACGCAACTACCACGCGGCCGCGACTGAGTACTCCGTTCGCGGCAGCGGACTTTCCGAACTCATACCCAATTCCGAATACCACCGACTTACAGACTTTCGAAGATGCCCGCCGCGCCCATGCCGGTGCCAATGCACATGGTGACCATTCCGTATTTCTGCTTGCGGCGTCGCATGCCGTGGACCAGCGTCGCGGTGCGCACGGCCCCGGTGGCGCCCAGTGGATGACCGAGCGCAATGGCACCACCCAGGGGATTGACGCGCTCCGGATCGAGACCCACATCCCGGATCACCGCCAGGGCCTGCGCCGCAAACGCCTCGTTCAATTCGATCCAGTCCATCTGGTCGAGCTTCAGGCCGCAGACTTCCAATGCCCTGGGAATCGCCGCGATGGGACCGATGCCCATGACCTCGGGCCGCACGCCGGCTGCTGCAAACCCGACAAATCGGGCCAGGGGCGTCAGTCCGAATTCCTTGATGGCTTTTTCCGACGCCAGCATGACGGCGCCGGCGCCGTCGCTCATCTGCGAAGAATTGCCTGCAGTCACGCTACCGCCCATCCGGAACACGGGGCGCAGCCGCGCAAGACCTTCGAGGCTGGTATCGGCGCGTGGCCCTTCGTCGGTATCCACCAGCATCTTGCGCACGCGCACGACGTTGCCGTCGAGATCGGGCACGCGCGCCACCACTTCGAGCGAGGAAATCTCGTCACGGAATTCCCCGGCCGCAATGGCGGCCAGTGCCTTGCGGTGGGAGGCCACGGCGAAAGCGTCCTGGTCCTCGCGCGACACCTTCCATTCTTCAGCGACTTTTTCCGCCGTGATGCCCATGCCATAGGCGATGGCGACGTTGTCCTCGGTAAACACCCTGGGGCTCAGCGCCACCTTGTTGCCCATCATCGGCACCATCGACATCGATTCGGTGCCCGCGCCGATCATGAGATCGGCTTCGCCCAGGCGGATGCGGTCAGCCGCCATCGCGACCGCCTGCAGGCCCGACGAACAGAAGCGGTTGATGGTCTGGGCCGGCACGGAGTCGGGCAGCCCGGCGAGCAACGCGCCGATGCGGGCCACGTTCATGCCTTGCTCGCCTTCGGGCATGGCGCAGCCGACGATCACGTCGCCGATGCGCGCCGGATCAATTCCCGGCGTCTGCGCGACGAGTTCCCGCAGCGCATGCGCAAGCATTTCGTCCGGTCGCGTGTTGCGGAACACGCCCCGCGGCGCCTTGCCGACCGGAGTACGTGTGGCGGCGACGATGTAGGCATCCTGGATGGATCGGTTCATGGGTCGGGTTCCCGATGCGGCAGAGGAGGGGACAATCAGTTCCGGAGCGGTTTGCCGGTGGTCATGGTGTGCTGGATGCGGGCCTGCGTCTTGGGCATCTGCGCCAGCGCGATAAAGTGTTCGCGCTCCAGGCGCAGCAACCAGTCCTCGTCGACCAGGGCACCACGTTCCACTTCGCCGCCGCAGAGCACGGTGGCGATGCGCGTGGCGATTTCGCAATCGTGTTCGGAGATGAACCGGCCTTCGAGCATGTTCACCAGCAGCATGCGGAAGGTCGCGATGCCCACGTCGCCGGCGACCGCGATCTGGCGCGCTGGCACTGGTGGCCGGTAGGCCGCGTCGCGCAGCGCGCGCACCTGGGACTTGGCGACGTACAGAAGCTCGTGCGCATGGAACACGACAGGGTCGGCGTCCCGCAGCAGTCCCATCTCACGTGCTTCGAGTGCCGATGTGGAGACCTTGGCCATCGCGACCGTCTCGAACCACGGCTTCAGGGCCGCGAAGACGTCGCCGCCGGGTCCCGCGCTACGCGCCGCCCGCAGCGCGATTTCCTTGAGTCCGCCACCGGCAGGGAGCAGTCCCACACCGGCCTCGACCAGTCCGACATAGCTCTCCAGCGCGGCGACCGTGCGCGCGCTATGCATCTGGAATTCGCAGCCGCCACCCAGTGCCATGCCGCGCACCGCCGACACCACCGGCACCATCGCGTACTTGAGGCGCATGCTGGTGGCCTGGAAATTGGCCACCATGGCGTCGAATTCTTCCAGGCGACCGCCGGATAGCGACTGCATGGCGCCCTTGAGATCCGCGCCTGCCGAGAACGGCTCCGAATCCTGCCAGATGACGAGCCCGTCGAAGTCGTCCTCGGCAGCGGCGACCGCACGCTGCAGACCATTGAGCACGCCGTCGGAAACCGTGTGCATGCGCGTCTTGAAGGACACCACGGCAACGCCATCGCCGTCGTGCCAGCAACGCACCGCTTCGTCCTCGAACACGGTCTCTCCCATGTCGAAGCGCTCGCCGAGCACCGGGTCGGGGAAACGCTGGCGGGCGTACACCGCGAGAGAAGAGCGCGGGTGCATCTGACCATCACCGGCGCTGAAACTTCCCGCGGGACTATGCACGCCGTCGCGTCCGTCCGTGACCCATCCGGGCAGGGGCGAATCGCTCATCGCCCGACCCGCTGCGATGTCTGCCGCGATGAAGCTGGCGACCTGCTTCCAGTCTGCCGCCTGCCAGGTCTCGAAGGGACCCTGCTTCCAGCCGTAACCCCAGCGGATGGCGAGATCGACATCGCGCGCGGTGCTGGCGATGTCAGCCAGGTGGAAACTGGTGTAGTGGAAGAGATCGCGGAACATCGCCCACAGGAACTGCGCCTGGGGCTCTTCACTGGCACGCAGCGCGGCAAATCGCTCTGCCGGATTGCGGGTCTTCAGTATCTCGGCCACCGCCGGGTCCACTGCAGCTTCGCTGGCCACATACTCTGACTTGGACGCATCCAGAACCTGGATGTCGCGACCGAGTTTGCGGTAGAAGCCCGCGCCCGTTTTCTGGCCGAGCGCGCCCTTGTCAATAAGCGCGAGCAGAACGTCGGGAGCATTGAATTACGGTTGCCACGGATCCTCCGGCAAGGTGTCCGCCATGGTCTTGATGACGTGTCCCATGGTGTCGAGACCCACCACGTCTGCGGTGCGATAGGTCGCGGACTTGGGGCGGCCGATGGCGGGACCGGTCAAGGCGTCCACCACGTCAAAGCCAAGGCCGAACGCCTGCGTGTGGTGCATGGTGGCGAGCATGGAGAACACGCCGATGCGGTTGCCGATGAAATTCGGCGTGTCACGGGCGATCACCACGCCCTTGCCAAGCGTCGTGGTCACGAAAGTCTCGAGCGCCTCCAGCACGGCCGGGTCGGTGGCCGCCGTTGGAATGATTTCCGCGAGGTGCATGTAGCGGGGCGGATTGAAAAAATGCAGCCCACAGAAACGGTGGCGAAGTCCTTCGGCCAGAACCTTTGACAGTTCGGTGATGCCAAGGCCGGACGTATTGGAGGCGAGAATCGCGTGCGATGGAAGGTGAGGTTCGATCCTGTCGTAGAGCGACTTTTTCCAGTCCATGCGCTCGGCGATAGCCTCGATGATGAGGTCACAACCACCGAGCAGCGCCAGATTCTCGTCGTAATTGGCCGGCTTGATCGCGGCGGCGGTGGAGCGGGTCGCGAGCGGGGCGGGGGATAGTTTGGCGAGCCCGGCCAGTGCGCGGTCCACGATGCCGTTGGCAGGGCCTTCCTTCGCGGCCAGGTCGAAGAGCACCACGTCCACGCCGGCATTGGCGAGGTGCGCGGCGATCTGGGCCCCCATGACGCCCGCACCGAGCACGGCGACCTTGCGAATCCGAATCTGGCTCATCGATTTCCCCTGGTTTAGGTATCACCACACTGCATGAGCAATAACATTAAATGTATCATTTAACACATTGAAATTAAACAATATATTATGCGGAATAATCCATGGCTGCAGCGTGGATTCTGACAGCGTGAGCAGCAAGTCTAGTGCCTCCGCAACGACTGCGGCGACGTGTTTCTCGGCCGCAATGACCGTGCGCGGCGATCCCGGTCAGGCACGCGCCGGGTGGGCTGCGGACGCGCTGTGATTCCTGAAAAATCGAGCGCGGCTGCCGCGTCCGAGTGAAGCCCGACCGCGTCGGGCACCGGAGTGATCCGGGAATGCGTTCACGACGTGCTTCACAGATGTCGGAACTGTGGCACGAGTACACTGCAAGTCCCAGTTTTTTCGACCTTTTGTGTTACTCTTCCGACCCTTCCGGGCGCAGCTCAAGTCGCCCATTTCACAACTTCTTGATCTTCTACAGGATTAACCGGATATGGCGGTGGAACGAACGTTGTCGATCATCAAACCCGATGCCGTGGCCAAGAATGTGATTGGAGAGATCTATTCCCGCTTCGAACGTGCTGGCCTGCGCATCGTTGCCGCGCGCATGCGGCGCCTGTCGCGCGAAGAAGCCGAAGGATTCTACGCGGAGCACAGTGCGAGGCCGTTCTTCGCTCCGCTGGTCGAGTTCATGACATCGGGCCCCGTAATCGTGCAGGTGCTCGAAGGCGAGAACGCGGTCGCGAAGCATCGCGAAATCATGGGCGCGACGAATCCGAAAGACGCCGCGGCGGGCACCATCCGGGCGGACTTCGCCGAGTCCATCGATGCCAATGCGGTGCATGGTTCGGACGCGCCCGACACGGCGGCGCGAGAGATTGATTATTTCTTCAAGTCCGCGGAACTCTGCGCGCGCTGAGCGCCTGACACCGTGAACAGCTCGCTGCCCGTCAATCTGCTGGATCTGGATCGCGAAAGATTCGAGTCCTTTTTCGCCGATCTCGGCGAGAAGCGCTTTCGTGCGCACCAGATGATGAAGTGGATCTACCACCATCACGTCACGGATTTCGAGGCCATGACCGACATCGGTCGCGCGCTCCGTGCGCGGCTCGAGGATCGGGCGGAAATCCGGCTTCCCGAGACGCTGCTCGAACAGAACTCGGTCGACGGCACGACCAAGTGGATGCTGGGCTTGCCCGGCGGCAATGCCATTGAGACCGTCCACATCCCGGAGCCGACACGCGGCACGCTGTGCGTTTCCTCGCAGGTGGGTTGCGCGCTCAACTGCTCTTTCTGCTCCACGGGCATGCAGGGCTTCAATCGCAATCTTTCGACCGCGGAAATTATCGGGCAGGTATGGGTTGCGTCGCGCGCGCTCGGCAACCAGACGCGCGGCAACCGCCGTATCACCAACGTCGTGATGATGGGCATGGGCGAGCCGTTGCTCAACTACGACGCCGTTGTGCCCGCCATGAGCCTGATGCGGGACGACTTCGGGTTCGGACTCGCAAGCAAGCGCGTAACGCTGTCAACCGCAGGCCTCGTGCCGATGATTGACCAGCTGGCGGAGTCGGCGGACGTCAGTCTCGCCGTTTCGCTGCACGCGCCCGACGATGCGCTGCGCGACACCCTGGTGCCACTCAATCGCAAATACCCGATCGCCGAATTGATGTCGGCGTGTGCACGTTATGCGGCGGCGCGTCCGCGCTCTTCCATCACTTTCGAATACACCTTGATGGATGGCATCAATGATCGGCCGGAACAGGCGCGAGCGCTGGTGCGCCTCCTGCGCCGACTGCCTTCAAAGCTCAACCTGATCCCGTTCAACCCATTCCCGGGCGCGCCTTACAAGCGCTCGAAGCCCGAAGCAATTGCTGCGTTCCAGCGCATCGTGATGGATGCGGGGCTCATCGCCACCGTGCGGCGCACGCGCGGCGACGACATCGACGCCGCATGCGGTCAGCTGGTGGGCAAAGTCGTTGACCGCACGCGCCGCAGCCGCACGCTGCGCGAACGCAACGTCGCCGCGGAGGTGTCCGCCGATGCCGCGTAACGTGTCCCCACTCGTGGCCATGGTCTGCGCCGGAACCGTGGCGTTGATGATCGGCGCCTGCAGTGGACAGGTCAGCTTTGGCAAAAGCAACAAGATAGATGCTTCGCGCAAAGACAAGAAGGATCGGCGCGAAACCGCGATTGATCGGATCGAAAGCGAGTCCGATCCCAATCGGGCAGCCGATATCAACGTGAGCCTCGGCCGCGGTTACATGGAGCAGGGCCAGAACGAGGTGGCGCTGCAGAAATTCAAGCGCGCGCTCGAGATCTCCCCGAACCTGCCCATTGCGCATACTGCAATCGCGGTCCTGTACGAGCGTCTGGGTGCCGACGAGGAAGCGGGCATGCACTATCAGAAGGCTGCCGATCTGGATCGCAAGTCGGGCGTGATGAACAACAATTATGGAACTTGGCTGTGCCGCCGCGGGCAGCTCAAGGAAGCGGATCGGCGCTTCGCCGTGGCGCTTGCCGATCCGTTTTACGAGACTCCTTCGGTGGCGCTGGGCAACCGGGCCGCCTGCGCGCTCAAGGGCGGCAACCTGGACGTCGCCGAGTCGACTCTGGAACAGGCATTGAAGCTCGATCCGCGCAATGGCGTGGCGCTGCTGTCAATGGCGGAACTGCAGTTCCAGCGCAAGGAATATTTCCGTGCAAGCGCCTTCGTCCAGCGCTACGAGACGGCACAGAAGGCGAATGTGGACAGTCTCATTCTCGGATATCGAATCGAACAGGCGCTCGGCAAGTCCGATGCGGCCAATGAATATCGCAATCGCCTGCGGCGCGACTTTCCAGAGTCGGCGCAGGCACAGTCATTGAACTAGGGGTGGTGATCAGATGAGCCGGATCGAGAGTGGGATGAAAACCCCGGAGTTTGTTCTCAGGCACGAAGAGCGGGATCGTTCCCAGATGCCGCTGTGGCCCGAGCTCGAACGCGAACTTGAGCGGGCCGTGGCGTTGCTTGACGACAGTGCCGCCGAAGGCTCGTCCGATTTGCTGCTGCCTGAAGCCGAGAGCGCTGGGGAACAGGTCGAACCCGTCGCCGCCCCTGCGGCTCTGCCTGCGCGTTTCGCGATGCCCAACGAATTCACGGCGCCCGCAGCCACGGTTTCCAGCCAGGACCGGGTCGCTGGCAGCAACGACCTCGGCGTGACCTTCGACGACACAGCCGGGGATCCCGATCGGGATCTCGGC
Source organism: Lysobacterales bacterium (assembly GCA_038330365.1). Lineage (GTDB taxonomy): Bacteria > Pseudomonadota > Gammaproteobacteria > Xanthomonadales > Ahniellaceae > JBBQNY01. Next base: position 11,167 of record JBBQNY010000051.1, read on the forward strand.
ATGCGGCTGCAGGCTGCGCGCGATCGCGCCGGGATCGGACGCGACGAGGTTTCACGTCGCACGCGCATCGCGCCGGCGCTCATTGTCGCGATGGAGGAGGGCCGATTCTCGCGCCTGGGCGCGCGCATTTTCGCGATTGGCTATCTGCGCTCCTTTGCCCGCGTTGTGGAACTGCCCGAGGCGGTCGTGGCGACATGGGAAGCGCGATCGGGCGGTAGTCCGGATCCGGCGCCCGTGCATTCGGTTGCGGCGGGTGCCGGTCGACGTCCGACGCGACAGGTCGCCAGTCCCATCCTGTACACCCTGCTCACGGCACTCATCGCGGTGCCGGCCTACTACGGCGTGAGACAGGCCCAGCAGTCTCCGCTGATGTCTGGGGATGGTGGATTCGTTACTGATACGCAGACGCCCCCCGCAATGGATGAAGCTTCGTCTGCATCGTTGGAGTCGCGTGCCGCTGCCGAAGTCGACGCGCGCCCTGGTGCACCCGCGCATGCGGCTGCGGAAACCTGGAAACAGCCTTTGATGGCTTCCATGACCCCAATGCTGGGCGAAAATACGCTGTCACCACCGATTGCGGCCGCGCCTGCGCCGATCGCCGGGTTGCGCCGGATTGAGCTCGAACTCAGGGAACAAAGCTGGATCGAGATCACCGCCGACGAGGATCGCGTAATCGAGCGGGGGCTGCTTGCGGCGGGCAGCCGTCATCGCTATGACGTGCCGCCGAACGCGCATTTCCGCATCGGCGACGTAGGGGCTGTCACGCTCCGGGCGGACGGCGAGGCGATCGATCTGGTGCCACTCGCCCGCGCCAATGTGGCCAGTTTCGAACTGCAGCAGGTGCGTCCGTAGGGTCCAGCGTCTGGCTTCACGCTGAGATTTGCCGGGGCGCGCGACGTGTGTCCGGCGAGTCGGGAACCTGCGGTCACAACGGTGTTCCAAGTGCCTCGAGTCCTACGTCAGGGGCACTTTCGGCATCACCTATTCTTTTGCAATGAGTTGGTTGGGCCACTTTGTCTGCTCGCTGGTCTGTGCAGCGAGAGACTCGCAATACGGAAACCGATGCTTCCCCGCCTCGCCTTGACTCGCGCGCAGGCAAAGCGGTGACGCTGACGTGGCATTGACCGGAGGGTCATTGGTGCAAATCCGGCTGTCGGTGAGGGCCCTCAGCCGTTACTCTTCGCATTCTCCGTCGCGCTTTCCGGTCCGGAACCCTGCCGCAGCGTCGCCTGGCAGGGCACCGAAGACCGGCAGGCACCTCGGGTGCCGGACGTGCATCGACAGGCGCCCCGCGACCCATTTCAAACACGTGGAGCAGCAATGACCATAGACATGATGGACGAACACGAACGATCCGAGTTCGTCCGCGGATGGTTGCGGCAGAATGCCGCGGTCATGCTGGGTGGCGTCGGCCTCGGCATCGCCGTGCTGGTGGGTATCCAGTTCTGGCAGAAACACCAGCAGGGTCGCCGCGAGCAGGCGCAGCTGATTTATCGTCAGCTTGAGCAGGCGGTCGACAAGAAGGACGACAAACTCAGCACGCAGCTGGCAGGACGATTGCGCGGCGACTTCAAGGGCACGCCTTACGCGGTGTTCGCGGAGTTGCACGATGTCCGTCGACTGCAGGAATCGGGCGAACTCAAACAGGCCAGCGAGTTGCTCTCCATCGCCAAGGCGGAGGCGAAGATGCCCGAGCTCGTCGATCTCTCCAGTCTTCGTCTGGCGCGACTGAAGCTTGTCGACGGCGACGCCGCCGGTGCTCTGTCCCTGGCTGAAGGTGTGGAGTCGGCCGGTTTCAAGGCCCTGGCGGATGAAGTACGAGGTGATGCGCTGAGCGCGCTGAAACGACCGGACGATGCCGCCAAGGCGTATGAGGCTGCACTTGCGGGACTGGATGCAACTTCGCCGCAGCGCACTGTAGTCGAATACAAGCGCCATGATCTGGCGCTTGCGGGACCGCCGGCGCCGACAAAAACACCATCCGGCAAGGGGAAGAGCTGATGCGCATACTGGTCATCCTGCTGCTGACGGTGGCGCTCGGGGTCTCGGGCTGCACCACCATACGCAACGTGTTTCGCGGCACCTCGAAAGACAACGTGGATCCGCCGGTCGAACTCACGGAATTCACGCAGTCCGTCGCGGTCACGAAGTTGTGGAGCCGCAATCTCGGCGGCGGTATGCCGAAAGCAGGACTGCGGCAATCACCGTCGCTGTCGGAAAATCGCCTCTACGCCGCAGATCCCGGCGGCGCGTTGTACGCGCTCGACGCCGCCACCGGCGCCGAAGTCTGGAAGGTCGACACCGGTCTTCGTCTCGGCTCAGGTACCGCGGTGGGCGATGGCCTTGTTGTCGTCGGCACGCTGGACGGCAAGCTGCTGGCCTTCGATGCCGAGAGCGGTCGCAGCCGCTGGACAGCCGATTTGTCATCGGAAGCCCTGGCAGCGCCTTCGATCGCAGATGGCATCGTGATCGCGCGCACCGTCGACGGCCGCTCCTACGGATTCGATGTCACGGACGGCAAGCGTTCCTGGGTTTTCGACCGTGGCGTGCCGATTCTTTCGCTGCGCGGGAACTCGGCGCCGCTGGTGGTGAATTCGCGCGTCCTGCTCGCTTACGACAGCGGCAAGGTTGCGGCGGTGGATACCGGCAATGGCAGCTTGATCTGGGAACAGACTCTGGCGGAAGGCGAAGGCCGTTCCGAGATCGACCGCACTGTGGACATCGATGGCGATCTGGTCGCGGAAGGCTCGCGTGGATACGCCGTGGCCTACGGCACCGGCGTTGTGGCTTTCGATGTGGAGTCCGGTCGCATCGCGTGGACGCGTGCGCTCAAATCCTACGGCGGCGTCGCGTTGTCGGGCGAACGCCTGTTCGTTGCCGACGCCGAGGGCGTCGTCTGGTGCCTCAACGCCGGTGACGGTCGGGTGCTGTGGAAGAAGGAGGGCCTGGGCTATCGCTTCCTTTCGACGCCGGCTGTGGTGGGTGAGTACGTGGTGGTGGCCGACTTCGAGGGATACGTCCACTGGCTCAGCGCAAAGGATGGCGCCTTCGCTGCGCGCAGCCGTGTGGATGACAAAGGTGTTCGCACGACGCCCCTGACCCGCGGCAACACGACCTGGGTTCTGGGAAATGGAGGCGAAGTGACGGCGTTCCGCGTAGGCGGATGAACAGCGCGCTTGCGCCGGATGACGGTCTGCTGCCCGTGGTTGCTCTCGTCGGCAGGCCGAACGTAGGCAAGTCAACCCTGTTCAACGCGCTCACGCGGAGCAGGGATGCGCTGGTCCACGACCAGCCCGGCGTGACTCGGGATCGTCACTACGGATTCTGTCGCGAACGCGAGGGCCGGCCCTTCGTGGTGGTGGATACCGGCGGCCTCACCCTCGAGGACGCCGGCATGGAGGGTCTGACCGCCCGGCAGGCGTGGGCCGCGATCGACGAGTCCGACGTGATCGTGCTGATGCTCGATGCGCGCGACGGCCTCATGGGCACCGACCAGGAAATTCTCGCCTCACTCCGACGCACCGGCAAGCCACTGGTGATCGCGGTCAACAAGATCGACGGACTCGACGAGTCGTCCGTGGACGCGGAGTTCTCGACTCTCGGAATCGCGGCACGCGTTCCCATTGCTGCCGCGCATCGCCGCGGAATCGATGTGCTGCTGAGTGAGGTGTTCGCGCAATTGCCCGAGCTCGCGACCGTGGCAGGTCCGGATGGGGAAGGTGCCCGCAGCGATGCGCCGCCCTCGATGATCCCCAAAGTTGCAATGGTGGGTCGACCCAATGTCGGGAAATCGACGCTGGTGAACCGCCTGCTGGGCGAAGAGCGCGTGATCGCGTCTGCTGAGCCCGGCACCACCCGCGATGCGATCGAGGTGCCGCTTTCGCGCGACGGGAAGGAGTACATCCTGATCGACACCGCGGGCGTGAGGCGCCGCGGCAAGGTCGATGAGGCTCTCGAGAAGTTTTCTGTCATCAAGACCTTGCAGGCGATCGCGCGCGCCGATGTGGTGGTCGTGCTGATCGACGCGGCCGAAGGCGTCACGGATCAGGATGCGACCGTCATCGGTCACGTGCTGGATGCCGGTCGCGCTCTTGTGATCGCGCCGAACAAATGGGATGGACTGAGTACGGATGTACGCGAACGCGTTCGCTCCGAACTCGAACGCAAGCTGGTTTTCGTGCCCTGGGCGCAGAAGGTTTTCATCTCCGCGTTGCACGGCAGCGGCCTGGGTGAGCTGATAACGGCCGTACAGCGCGCGCACCTCTCGGCGTCGACGCGCTTCTCGAGCAACGAGCTCACGCAGGCAGTCGACGAGGCGGTGACGCGCAATCCTCCGCCCATGGTGCAGGGACGCGCGGCCAAGTTGCGTTATGCACACCTGGGAGGAAACAGTCCGTTGCGCGTGGTCATTCACGGCTCGCGTCTGTCGCATCTGCCGGACTCCTATCGACGCTATCTCGAGAATACGTTGCGTGAGCGCTATCGCCTGGTCGGTGTGCCGCTGCGGGTGGAGCTTCGCGACGGCGTCAATCCGTTCGCAGGTCGTCGCAACGAGTTGACGGAGTCGCAGCAACGCAAACGCCGGCGGCTGATTCGGCATGTCAAACGCCGCTGACCGCAGCACTCGGGAACGCGCGCAATTTCGCGGCGGGATGTCGCGCGCATCCGAATGCATGGCCGGTTCCCATTCGGACTGGGCCAGTCCGATAGACGTCCGAGTCCAATTCGACGATCCCGCCAAGCCGGCCTGCCGTGATACGACCGGCCCGGCAGTACTGGTGCTGGCCGGTGGCCAAGGGCGTCGCTGCGGTGGTCGGGACAAGGGCTGGATGCGATCCGGCGGCGAGGTACTGATTGAGCGCCAGCTGCGGCTGCTGCGCACACAAGCATGGCCGGTCGCGATCAGCGCCAACCGCTCGCTGCCTCGCTACCGTGCATTGGGCGTGACCGTGTTCGAAGACGACATGCCGGACTTTGCAGGGCCGCTTGCCGGCATTGCCGCGGCATTGCGCGCGGGCTTCGGTAATCCACTGCAAATCCTGCCGGTGGATGCTTCAGAGGTCCCCGGCCCGGTGATGCGCGCGCTGCTGGCAACAGCGACGGCACACGGCGTGCCTGCTTTCGCGGTCGACGCCGAAGGCATGCAACCACTGGTCTCGGCCTGGCCCCGAAGCACGCTCGCGGCGATCGATGAGGCGCTCGCCGGTTCGGATCGCTCGGTGCGCGGTCTGCTGACGCGGCTTGATGCGATCGCGGTCGAGTTCCGCGACGCAAGTTTCGGCAATCTCAATACACCGGCGCAGATGAATGACCGATCGGCGACGCGGTCGGATCGTCCATGCTGAGTCTGGCTTCCGCGCGCGAGCGTGTGGGAGCCGCCGTAGCTTCACTGCCCGCGCTGGGCGCCGATGCGTGCGACGTCCGAGCCGGTTGTGGACGCGTGCTGGCTGAAGATGTCGTGGCTGTCCGCGCGGTGCCCGGATTCGCATGCAGTGCAATGGACGGCTATGCCGTGAGCCATGCAGAAGCCATGAAAGCCGGCGCTGCCGGTTTGCCGGAAGACGGCGTCTCGCTCGCTGGTGACCCGCACATCGCACCACTTTCGCCGGGTCACTGCCGTCGCATCACGACAGGCACCGCGCTCCCCGAGGGAGCCGACTGCGTCGTGGTGAGCGAGCATTCGCGTCGCATCGAATCTGCGTCGGGTGATGCCCGCATCGAATTCGAACGTGTTCCCGATGCAGGCGCCAATATTCGTGGGCAAGACGACGATTTTGCCGAAGCCGCAAGACCGTTGATCGCGGGCCGACGGCTCGATGCCGTCGGCGTTGCCGTCGCTGTCGCACTGGGGCGGGCCACGCTCAGCGTCCGCGCCATGCCCCGCGTCACGGTGATCACCACCGGCAATGAACTGCTCGCCCCGGGAACACCCTGGCGCAGTGGCAGCCGCTACGACAGCAACGCAACGCTGCTCGAAGGCATGCTGCGCGACCTGGACGTACCGCTGGCCAGCCACGAGCGGGTCCGCGACGATGCAGATGCGCTCGTCAAGACACTCGGGAGAAATTGCGAGCGTCCCGGCATCGTCCTGGTCACCGGCGGCGTGTCGGCGGGCGAAGCCGACCATCTGCCACGCGTGTGCGCACAGGCAGGTTCAGTGCTGTTCTGGAAGCTCGCATTCCGTCCCGGCATGCCCGCTCTGCTCGCTCGCGTCGGCAACGCGCTCGTGTTCGGCCTTCCGGGTAATCCCGTCTCGGTGCTGGCGACGTTCGTGGCACTGGTGCGACCGGCACTGGCGCAGTGGAGCGGCTGCAGGGATCTCGATCCGGCGCCGCTGCGCGCGCGCCTTGGCGAGGCAACAGTCAAGCGCCATGACCGGCTGGAATGGCGGCGCGGCAGTCTCGCCATCGGAGTCCACGCCAATCTCGAGGTCACGCCGCACCCGATGCTGGGATCAGGCGCCTTGCGCTCGCTGCTCGAGTCCGATGTCCTGCTGGAACTGCCCGCGAATCGCGAGCGGATGGAGGCTGGCGAAGTGGTGGATATCAGGCGATGGACCACGCGATGAATCAGATTGAACGGGAGGATGCATTCGATCTGGATCCCGCAGCCGTGCCCGGGCGCCAGCAGGCAGGTGCGCGATTGATTGACGTGCGTGAAGCCGCGGAATTCGATCTCTGCTCCGCAGCGGAAAGCGTGT
>JBBQNY010000052.1:0-17770 GCA_038330365.1 Lysobacterales bacterium
TCCAGCGCAATGCAACCAGATCGCCTCCGCGCTCAACAACCGACCCAGAAAGAGACACCAGTTCAAGACGCCTCTACAAATCTATACTCGGTCCTGACACGTGTTGCGCTTGCTCGTTGAATCTACGCACGGGCGAAGCGCGTGCTGCGTGCTTGCCGACACTTGGCGACCGACTGCGGGAAACTTCATGTGCAGGAGATTAGCCGAAGCGGATGCGACGATGCGAGTCGGCGCCGCCGCGAAGGACAACCCACGCGCCTGCGGTGCTAACCCGGAGCGGTCTACCCACGATTGCCGCAGCGGGAGTTAGCACCACCGGCGCGCGCCCTGATGCAGGTGCGGCACACCGGGAAACGAGCGCCATACCGTTAAGACTTTTGCGCGCAACGACGTGATGCGACACAGAGCTACGAGCGAAGCGTGACGCACGAGCGCGATGAGCCACAAAGGAAAAATGCGAAGGCCTAACGCTTGAATTGAGCCGCAGACCAAGCGCAGAGCGATTGGGCTGTCGGCTCGAATGAATTGTTGGACCTCAACGCGGCCACCAAATTACAACAGCAATGAGGGCAATGCGGGCAACCCAACCATAAGCCATCCACTTCCAGGCCTCTCGCGCTGCTCGCTTCTTGCCCGCTCCAGAATGTATGAGTGCGATTATGACCGCGAATATGTCGGCAAACACGAAGCAAATAACTACATAGCCACCGCCCAGTGGGGCGTCGAGGAGTCGAGCCTTGTCTTGCGCTTCGGAATCTACGGCCAACTGTTCTCGTGCGACGCTCGGATGCTCTTGCTCGACTCCTCGTCGTCTTAGTTCTGCGCGAGCGAGTTCGATCGCTTCTTCGCGGTAGGAGTCCGCCTCGGCAAACGCGATACGAATGAGCGCCTCATCTGTCTCGTCCGCGTAGCGCTCCATGATCGCGATCGGATCAAAGCTATCAGTCACTCCTGCAAGATCCTCTTGAGGTCCAACTACTATTCGACGGCGATGTGGGGTGTAAGCGAACCATGTAGCACGGGTTCGCGGAGTAGCGGGTACGAAAAAGCGTATTGAAATCCACGCTTTATGGCTGACGATCCATCTAATACGTCCATCTAATCTGTCGTCTTTTCCCGCCGAGAGACCGGCATGGACGCAGGTTCCCATCCATTCGCAAATCGTGCAACGGCTGGCATTCGGTACAAGCGCATCAACGAGGAGCCGCCCCGGGCCACGTAGAGGTTGAAGTTTGTGTGCGGCGGGGAAGAAACTGGCTGCGGCGAGTTCGACGAGCGGTTCGACGAACGCGCGCTCTTCATGGCCTTCGCGACTCCCGCAGGCGCGACGGGCGAACCCAGCGGAACCTCGAGTTGGATTCACTGACTGGCTGCTATGGGTCGATATTTGCCGGTCAGACTGTCGCCGGCGCCGGGCAGTTCCGGCGGTGAAGCTGGTCAGTTCTGCCGGCCGACGATGGTCAGATCGCAGGCAATAGGCAATCTGCAGGTCAACTTCGCACGGAACAGGCTTTCCGATCCGTGCCGTTCGTGGATTGACAGGCTCACCACGAACGGAAGGCAGGTGGATCACCACGAACGGGGAAGGGAGGCTCAAACCGTGGCGACACGTGTGCCGAATGCAGCCTGATTGCTATGCGACTGCGCGCCGACGAGGTCGGGGTGGAAGATCCTGCGAAGGACACGGTGACGCACCCTTGGGTGTTAGGAACCTGGGGCGGTTGTTGGGTGAGAGCACCGGCGGAACCGGGGGCCGTCGACACGCTGTTAAAGTGCCGGGTCCTGTCCAAGACGCCCCCGGATCGCATGAGCGGTATTCCCGAACAGATGGATGCGAAGCCGGTGGTGCTGCCCGAGGGTGCGCAGGTTTTCGTCATCACCACGGCGTTTCATCGCAGCATCGTCGCGGGCCTTCTCGACGGTGCCCGATCGGCACTGGATGAGCGTGCAGTCCTCCGCGAACGTCGGCAATTCATCGAAGTACCGGGTGCCTGGGAACTGCCTCTGGCGGCTGCGCTTGCGGCGCGCTCGGGCCGTGCGGGCGCCATTGTCGCGCTGGGCTGCGTGATCCGTGGCGAAACGCGACACTTTGAACACATCGCCGACGGCTGCGCGCAGGGCCTGATGCGCGTGCAGCTCGATTCGGGCGTGCCCATCGGCAATGCCGTGCTCGCGGTGGAATCGCGCGTGCATGCCGAGGCGCGTGCGGCATCCGGATCGCAGAACAAGGGTTACCAGGCGGCGATGGCGGCTCTGGACATGGTCGTGATCGCCGGGCAGTTCCATTGAACCGCGCGCGCGACAGCGGAGTTGATCCGACCGCGCGTGCGCGCGCTCGACGGCGCGCGCTGCAGGCCGTCTACGCCTGGCAGATGGCGGGCAATCCGGTTGACCAGGTGATCGCGCAGTTCGCCGACGAGCAGCAGATGGAGATTGCGGACGCGCACTATTTCGAGAGTCTGGTGCGCGGCGTAGTGCTTCACTGCGCTGCCATCGATGCAGCCCTGCAGCCGTGGATCGACCGCGAAGTGCTGGTTATCGATCCGATCGAGCGGGCGATCCTGCGCGTTGGCACTTTCGAATTGCAGCACCGCCCGGACGTGCCCTACCGGGTGGTCATCAACGAGGCGGTGGACATCGCCAAACGCTTCGGCGCACAGCATGGCCATACCTTCGTCAACGGCGTACTCGACCGTGTTGCCGGCGTTGCGCGCGCGGATGAGTACCGACGCTGAGCCGGGCGTCATCCAGAGGGTCCCAGACATGAAGCGGCAGGCGACCGGCGAGTTCGATCTCATCCGGCACATCGCGCGCGCCGCCGGTGCGGGCAACAGCAGAGGCATCGTGACCGGCATCGGCGATGACGCCGCCGTGCTCGCGCTGCCGCGTGGCGCCGAGCTCGTCACCGCCGTGGATACGCTGGTGGCCGGCGTGCATTTTCCGCACACCACGGCGCTGGTGGATGTCGGCTGGAAAGCCCTTGCGGTCAACCTTTCGGATCTGGCGGCGATGGCGGCGAACCCGCGCTGGTCTCTGCTGGCGCTGACAGTGCCGGAGCCGGAAATGGCGCGACCGATCGTGCGGGGCTTGCTCCAGTGTGCACGCCGGCATGGCGTGGCTCTGGTCGGCGGCGATACCACCCGTGGTCCCTTCACCATCAGCGTGACCCTGCTTGGGACGGTCCCGCGCGGGCGGGCGATTCTGCGCAGCGGCGCGCAGCCGGAGGACACGATCTGGATTGCCGGAGACATCGGGCAGGCCGCTGCGGGGCTGGCCGTGGCACAGGGGCGACTCGACGTCGTCGAGCGCGACCGCAAACGTTTCCTGCGCGCGCTCGATCGTCCGCGCCCGCCCGTGGAACTGGGAATTGCGCTTCGCGGCCTGGCCACCTCCATGGTCGATGTTTCCGATGGGGTGCTGGCGGACCTGGGTCACGTGCAGACTGCGTCCGGTCTGGGCGCCACACTGTCGATCGCCGATCTGCCTGCTTCGCGCGCGCTCAAACGGGTCGTTTCCGATGCTTCCGCGCGCTTCCGTTTGCAAACGGGAGGCGACGACTACACCTTGCTGTTCACCGCGCCGGCGTCGCGGCGCGCACGCGTGCAAAGCGCGGCACTGGAAGCGAAGACCCCGGTGACCGAAGTGGGGCGGATGCACCGCCAGCGCGGACTGTTCGCCGTCTCGGCGGACGGCAGTCGCCGGCGCCTCGAAGCCCGCGGGTTCGAGCACTTCGTACGCGACTGAGGCTCAGTCGGGCAGCAGTTTGCCCGGATTGAGAATGCCGTAGGGATCGAATTCCCGCTTGATCGCGCGCATGCACGCAAGCGTCGCCGGCGACAGCGCGCGTGTCATCCAGTCACGTTTGGCGATGCCGATGCCGTGCTCGCCGGACAGCGTGCCACCGAGTTCGATCACCAGGTTGAACAGATCATCCAGTGCCTGCGCTGCCGCGGAGTCCTGCGCGGCGTCCTGCGCACGCGGCAGCAGGTTCACATGGATGTTGCCATTGCCGGCATGACCGAAACACACCGTCTGCACACCGTGGCGCTCGGCGATCGCCTCGACGCCATCGATCAGCTCGGGAAGGCGTGCGACGGGCACCACCACGTCTTCGTTGATCTTGCGGGGCGAGAGACTGCGCAGTGCCGGTGAGAGCGCGCGCCGCGCCGACCACAGCGCGGCCACATCCGCCTCGCCCTCGGCATGATCGAGCGACAGCAGGCCCTCGCCCGCGGCGGCGGCAGAGACGGCATCGAGGGCCGCGGCGAGTTCAGGGCCCGAACCATCGACTTCGATCAGCAGCAGCGCGTCGCCGGCGCCGGCATCGGCACCGTGCGCCCGCGCCAGTGCCAGCGCCGTCCGGTCCATGAATTCCAGCGCGCAAGGTGTGTGCGGCCGCGACATGATGCGCGCCACGGCCAGCGCCGCCGACTGCACCGAGTCGAACAGCGCACGCAGTGTCGCCTTGCCTGACGGCCGTGGCAGCAGCCTGAGCGTTGCGCGCGTGATCACCGCCAGGGTGCCTTCCGAACCGACCAGGAGCCGCGTCAGGTCGTATCCCGTTGCACCCTTGGTGGTGGCGCCGCCGCACACGATCACCTCGGCGCGCCCGGTCACGGCGTCGATCCCCAGCGTGTTGTCGCGACTGGCGCCGTACTTGACCGCGCGCGGGCCGCCCGCGTTGCAGGCCAGGTTGCCGCCGATGGTGCAATAGTCGCGACTGGTGGGATCGGGCGGCCAGAAAAGGCCATGCCCTGCCGCGGCGCGCTGCAGATCGCCGTTGAGCACGCCCGGCTCGACGACCGCGACTCGATTGGCGGGATCAATGGCGAGGATGCGTCGCAGTCGTTCGCAGGAGAGCACAAGCCCACCCGCAACCGGCACGCTGGCGCCGGTGGTGTTGGTGCCGCGGCCTCTCACCACGACCGGCATCCGCGTCTCCACGCACGCGGCGATGATCGCCTGTACGTCGTCAGCGCTGCCGGGGAGCGCGACCAGACCCGGTTGCGAATGCAGTCGGGAATTGTCGTATCCGTACGGCAGGCAATCGGCAGGCGATGTGAGGAGCGCATCGGCGGGGAGCAGGCGTTCGAGCGTGGCGCGCAACCGCTCGCTGGCGTCCGCATCGATCGTGCCTGCGTTGGCTGGACCTTCAGTCATTGAGCCGGAACGCATCGCGAATCCACTCGGGATCGCCTCCCAGCTTCGAGATCGAGATCACGTCGAACCGGCACGCTCTCGAGGCTTCGCGTGGGTGCGCCTGCAGGTACCAGCCGGCGGTGCGTACGAGGCGTGACTGCTTGCGCGCATCGACAGACGCGAAGCCGTCGCCGAAACGCGTGTCGGCGCGCAGCCGGACTTCCACGAACACCAGCGTTTCGCCGTCGCGGGCGATGGCGTCGATCTCGCCGAACCGGCAACGCACGTTGCGTTCGACGATGCGCAGGCCCGCAGACGCGAGCAGGCGCACGGCCGCATCCTCGGCCGCCACGCCGCGCTCGGCGCGGCCGGAAGGTTCACTCGACGAACAGGGCACCCTGCGTGGCCCTCGGCTGTCCATTGGAAAACTGGAGCCACGCCGGCAATCGTCGTACGCGGCCTTCGGGATCCACCGTCAGCTGTCCATTGGCACCGGAGAGGTAGCCCTCCGGATGCTGCTGGAGCCAGTCGAGATAGGGCGTGAGCCGGTAGGCGTCGAGGCCAAGCGCGAAAAGCCGCGGCGCGGCATCCGCGCTCGGCAATTCGCGCTTGAGACTTGAGCGCGTGGGCGCGACGCTGTTGAGCCCCGACAACCATGGCGCATCGAGGAATTCGATGCCGTCGAGATCACGATCCAGGCTGGCATTCGAGCTGCCCGCGTATACATGCGAGGTGGCCAGCCAGCGCACCTGTGGCAGCACGGCCTCCCGCCATTGCGCACGCAACAATCTCGCCTGCTGGGGACGAAGTGCGATCACCACCGAATCGAATGACTGCGCACGCGCCTGCTCCAGCGTCTGCCGGAAGTCGACGCCGCTCGGGACCTCGACCGGCGCTGCAACTTCGATGCCATCGAGCCTCAGGTAGGACGCCAGCGCCTGCGCGGAGCGCAGGCTCCAGTCTTCCCGGCTGACCAGCACGAGTGGGCTTGTGAATCCGCCTTGCTTCAATCGCTGCGCGATCGCGGCGCCCTCCTCTTCGGGAGCGAGCCCGAAGAGATGGTGTCCTGGAGGCGGAGGTGCATCGTCTTCGGGCGCATTGAGCGCCAACACGGGCACCGGCAGTTCGCGCTGCGAAAAGAGCGCGGCGACCTGCTCCCGACTCAGCGGTCCGATCACGCGCTGCGCCCCCGCCGTCACGGCATCAACATAAGCTTCGACCGCACTTTGCGCAGTGGAGCCGGTGTCCAGCACAGAGACTTCGGCGCGCTCGCCGCGATCCGAGAAGTGTGCCGCCAGCACGCCGTCCCGAACGGCGCGGCCGGCCGCGGCCAGAGGTCCCGTCAGCGGCAGCAGCAAAGCGACTCGTTCGATCCGCGCGTAGCCTTCACGCTGCCAGTCGCCATCCTCGGCAGCCTGCGATCCGCCGACGGCGTGAGTGGGTTGCGGCAAACGCCGAATTGGAGTGGCGCCGAGTTTGCGCAGCGCCTCCTCGATCAAGGGCCGCAGAGGATCCTCACGCTCGAGGCTGTCGAACTGCTGCTGCAGCTCGGGCGCGGGAATACGTGCCAGTGCAGCGACGATGTCGGCCTCGTTGCTGCGCTGCTGCCGTGGATCGAGCAAGGGTGCGATTTCCAGACGCACACGCGCCGACCCGATCAAGTCTCCGCGCGCCGCGAGGGCGCGTGCCCTGAGTTCAAGCTGGCGGGAGCGCGCGCCAGTCTGGGTGGCCTCGGGCAGCAGCTGCAGGCGCGCCCAGGCACCTTCGACATCGTCACGAGCCAGAGCCGCCTCGACCAGCAGCAACTCGAGCCGCAGTATCTGGCTGTCGGTCAGGCGATCCCGCTGGATGCGATCCACGACCTGCAGGACGGCCTGCCAGTCGCCTTCCTCGCGCAGACTCTCGGCCGCGCGCAGCAGCAACGCCGCACGATTCTGGCGGTCTTCGCCTGCCATGCGCTGATACTCCAGCGCTGCACCTCTGAAATTACCGGCTTCTGCCAGCGTGCGTGCGTTGCCCTCGTCGAACTCGCCGATCTCGGAAGGAGGTGCAGTGACGCAAGCCGCCAGCATGCAGCAGAGGGCGATCACGGCCGCCTGCCAGAATCGCCGGCTGCGCGGCAGAAGGGAAACAGGGCTCATCGTGCGATCGCGTCTGGAAGAAGATGCGATCATAACTTGCGCGCCCGCAAACACCTTCCCTGACAGTCGCTGCATCGCACCTGTTTCCCGCGGAGATCGCAAGCCATGACTGCAGGATCAGGCACGCTCTGGGTCGTCGCTACCCCGATCGGAAATCTGGCGGATATCTCCAGCCGGGCAGTGGAGGTGCTGGGCCGCGTCGCGGTGGTGGCTGCCGAAGACACCCGCCACAGCGCGCAACTGCTCAGTCATTACGGCATGCGGGCAAGTCTTGTGAGTTGCCACGATCACAACGAGACGGAGCAGTTGCCGATGCTGATCGCGCGCCTGCTGGCCGGCGACGACGTGGCACTGGTCAGCGACGCGGGCACTCCACTGGTCAGCGATCCGGGCTTCCGGCTGGTGCGTGCTGCACACGAAAACGCGATTCCCGTACGCACGGTGCCCGGACCCTGCGCCGCGATTGCAGCGCTCAGTGTCGCCGGCATTGCCACCGATCGGTTCGCCTTCGAGGGATTCCTGCCGCAGAAGTCTGCGGCACGCATCAGCGCGCTTGCGGCTCTGGCCGGCGAAACCCGAACGCTGGTCTTCTACGAATCGCGACACCGCATCGACAGCATGCTGGCCGATGCGGTGCGCGTGCTGGGTCCGGATCGGCTCGCGACACTGGCGCGCGAACTGACCAAGCTGCACGAGACGGTCATGCGATTACCCCTGGGGGAACTCTCGGTCGCGGTGGCGGCGGACTCGAACCAGCGTCTGGGGGAATGCGTGGTCGTGATCGAGGGTGCGGCACCAGAGACCGCCGGCCCACTGCGCGAAGGCGAGCGCGTGATGCGCCTGCTCATGCGCGAGATGGCGCCTTCGCGTGCTGCGCGCATGGCCGCCGAAATCACGGGCGCTTCGCGGCGCGCGCTCTACGACCTGATCCCGGACTCTGACGAAACCTGAGGCCAGCGAGACCTGTGCCTGGCCGTGGCGCAGACAACGCGATGATGTCGGCGTCGCATTATCAAGCGAGTCCTCTAGAATGTTTGGGGAGCGGGCCAGACAGTCGCTGCGAACCGTGGCATCACGCAAGGCGCTTTGCGCCGTGTGCGGTGCCTGGCAAGTGGAGGAAAGTCCGGGCTCCATAGGGCAAGGTGCCAGGTAACGCCTGGGCGGCGTGAGCCGACGGAAAGTGCAACAGAGAGCAGACCGCCGATGGCGCGCGCGGTGCCCGCAGCAATGCGGAGCAGTGCGAGCGCACAGGCAAGGGTGAAAGGGTGCGGTAAGAGCGCACCGCGTGCGGGGCCAACGCCGCATGGCACGGCAAACCCCACCTGGAGCAAGACCGAATAGGGATGCAATGACGTTGCCCGCGTCGCATCCGGGTTGGTTGCTTGAGCGCAGCGGCGACGCTGCGCCCAGATGAATGACTGTCCACGACAGAACCCGGCTTATCGGCCCGCTCACTTGTTTTTTCCGCGCATCCCATCGGGTGCGCGGAATGCTGGATCCCGCGCGGCAACCGCGGGGCGAATGCACGGCCTGCAGAAGTGCCATGCCGGCGCGTCCGACGGATTGGGCGCGCGCGGTGTGGCGTGGGAGTCCGTTCGCCCTGATCGGGACGCGGTCCCGCGCGCTTCCGGCGCAGTGTCATCCGGAGTTGCCGAATTCGCCGGATTCCCGCCCGAATTCCGACGCTCCTGCGGGTTACCTTCGTGCTGCAGCCGTATGCAGCCACCGATCCGTTCCGTCGCACGGCTTGAGACGGCGGTGTGACGTCAGAGGGTTGGCAATACCCTGACCGGAGCTGAGATCCTGCATGCGAAAGTGCCCGCAAGGTGGCGTTTTCATTGAGGAATCTACGACACTGCTCCAACACCAAATTGCCTTGACAGTCAAATACTTGCGTCCTACTGTGGGTTGCCGTGGTGTAACGGGGTTATTGGTGGGTGAAAGTGGCTGTGATGTTCCAGGGCGAGACCGCAATCACGATCGATGACAAGGGCCGCATGGGTATTCCCGCGGCTTACCGGGAGCGGGTGGCCGCAGCCTGCGACAACCGTCTGGTTCTGACCTACAACCCCTTCGAATCCGGCTGTCTCTGGCTGTTCGGCGAAGAATCCTGGACGCGGGTCCGGGACCAGGTGAACGCATTGCCGAGCGCCCAGACCGTGCACCGCAATCTGCAGATGAAACTGGTGGGAGCCGCCACCGTGCTTGAGCCGGACGCGAACGGACGCATTTCGCTGCCCGCAAGTCACCGGCAGGCGGCCGCACTCGAGAAACGCGCCGTGTTGCTCGGCATGGGCAGCAAGTTCGAGATATGGAGCGAAGCTTCGCATCTCGCCAAGATCCGCCAGACCATCGGCGATGCCGACCTCACGCCCGACATGCTGGCGCTGCGACTGTGACCGCGCCGCTTGCGCAGGCCACCGCCGCAACGGATTCGCACATCCCCGTGTTGATCGATGCCGCGATCGAGGCCTTGCAGGTGCGGCCCGACGGCACCTACCTCGACGGCACCTTCGGCCGTGGTGGCCACGCTCGCGCTCTGCTGGCGCGACTGGGGCCGGGCGCACGACTGCTGGTGATGGACAAGGACCCCGAAGCGATCGAGTGCGCGCGGCAGCTCGTTGCAGCTGACGCACGCTTGTCGATTCGCCAGGGAAGCTTTGCCAATCTCGCCGACTGGAACGAGACCGCGGACGGTCTCGATGGCGTGCTGCTCGACCTTGGAATCTCCTCGCCGCAGGTTGACAAGGCAGGGCGGGGTTTCAGCTTCGCGAAGGACGGGCCGCTGGACATGCGCATGGACCCCACTTCGGGTCCGAGCGCAGCGGACTGGCTGGCCCGCGCGCGTGAGTCCGAGATCGCCGACGTGCTCTGGCGCTTCGGTGAAGAGCGCCACAGCCGGCGTATCGCCCGCGCGATCGTCGCGCTGCGCGACGCCGAGCCATTGACCCGCACGCTGGAGCTGGCCGCGCTGGTGGCCCGCAACACGGGTCGCGCCGAACCGGGCAGGCATCCCGCGACCCGCACCTTCCAGGCATTGCGCATCGCGGTCAATCGCGAGCTCGAGGATCTCGAGCAGGGACTCGCGCAGGCAACGGCGCGACTGTTGCCGGGTGGACGGCTGGTAGTGATCAGTTTCCATTCGCTGGAGGACCGCATCGTCAAGCACTTCCTGCGCAAGGAATCAGGATCCGCTCCGGCCGGTCGCCGCGCGTTACCGCCACCGCAGGCGAGTGCGCCGCGGCTGCGACTGGTCGGTCGTTGCACGCGTCCGGATGCGGCAGAGGTCGCGCGCAATGCGCGCGCGCGCAGCGCCGTCATGCGCGTGGCGGAACGTCTGCCTGTGGACCGCGCGGCATGAACTCGCGCGCATTCTTCACCTTGGTCGTGTTGCTTGCCGGCCTGGTTGGTAGCGCGATCGCCGTGGTCGATGCGCGGCAGGAGAGCCGGCGACTGTTCGTCGAGCTCAATGCGCTGGAAATTGCCCGCGATGAACTCAATGTCGACTTTGGCCGGCTGCAGCTCGAGCAGGCCACCTGGGCGGAACCCAAGCGCATCGAACAGATTGCACGCGATGATCTGGGCATGCTGTCGCCGGCGGCCGCCGACACCCGCGTGATCCGGCGATGAATGCGTCGCTCAATCGCCGTCGCGCGGCTCTTCCCGCGACCGATCTGGGCCGGCGCCTCGCCTGGCTGTCGGGGTTCATGCTGCTCATCGCGCTGACGTGGGTCGGACGCGCCGTGCAGTTGCAGGTGGTGCAGAAGCAGTTCCTGCAGGAGCAGGGCGAGGAGCGTTTCCTGCGGACCGTGGAAATCGCGGCGTCGCGCGGCACGGTGACGGACCGCAATGGCGAGCCGCTCGCGATTTCAACGCCGGTCGAATCGATCTGGGCCAATCCGCCCGTGGTGCTGGAGCACCGCGAACGGCTGCCCGAGCTGGCCGCAGTGCTGGATGTCGACGCCACAGAGCTGGAGGGTCGGCTGCAGGAGCGGCAGTCGCGTGAATTCGTGTATTTGCGCCGACGCATGCCGCCGGCCGACGCGCAAAAGGTGATCGACCTGGGTATCGCCGGCATCAACACCCAGCGCGAATATCGCCGCTACTACCCGGCCGGCGAGCTGACCGCACACGTGCTCGGCTTCACCAATATCGACGACCACGGGCAGGAAGGCCTGGAACTTGCATTCGACGAATGGCTCTCGGGCACGCCCGGCGCGCAACGGGTGATCAAGGATCGGCGCGGCCGCATTGTCGAGACCGTGGAGATGGTGCGCGAAGCGCAGCAGGGCAGGGATCTGCGGCTGTCGATCGACCGTCGCGTGCAGCATCTCGCGACGCGCGAACTCAAGGCCGCCGTGCTGGAGCATCGCGCACAGAGCGGATCGGTGGTGATCCTCGATGTCGCATCCGGCGAAGTGCTGGCGATGGCGAACTATCCGTCCTACAACCCGAATGCCGGCCGCGGCGCGAGTCCCGGTGCGCGCCGCAACCGCGCCGTCACCGACGTGATCGAGCCCGGCTCGGTGATGAAATCGTTCACCGTCGCGGCCGGCCTCGAGTCCGGCAAATTCCGCCCCGACACGCTCATCGACACGACGCACGGCGTGATGAAGGTTGGTCGCTACACCGTGCGCGACATCCACAATTACGGCACGGTGGACCTGACCCGACTGCTCACCAAGTCGAGCAACGTGGGGGCTGCGCGCATCGCCGCCGCGCTCGACAACGATCACCTCTACGACATGTTCCAGCGTTTCGGATTCGGCGCCGTCTCCGGCAGCGGGTTTCCTGGCGAGTCGGCGGGTGTGCTGCCCGCCGCCGCCGGCTGGAGCGACATCGAAAAGGCCACGCTCTCATTCGGCTACGGGCTCTCGGTGACACCGCTGCAACTGGCGCAGGCGTACGGCGCGATTGGACACGGTGGCCGCTTCGTACCCGCCACTTTTCTCGCGGGTCAGGGCGAGAGCGGCCGCGCCGTGCTGGATCCCGAGATCGCCGGCACGGTACTGCGCATGCTCGAATCCGTGACGGCGGTGGGCGGTACCGCCACGCGCGCTGCGGTGCCCAATTTTCGTGTCGCCGGCAAGACCGGAACCACGCGCAAGAACTCGCCCGGCGGCTACTTCCAGAAACGCTATATCAGTGTGTTCGCCGGACTCGTGCCGGCATCCAACCCGCGCTTTGTCGGCGTCGTCGTCATCAACGATCCCGCAGGCGCCGTCTACTACGGCGGCGCCGTGGCGGCACCTGTGTTTGGCCGCATCATGCCCGACGCATTGCGGCTGCTGAACGTGCCGCCCGACAACCTGCAGCTCGCCAGCACGCTGGTGATGAACGGGGTTCCGGTATCGATCGCGGCGAGCGCAGCTGCGCCGGCCACAAGCTTCGACCTGGATGCAGCCGCGGAAGGATTGCCGCCGTGAGCGCGCATGTCGCCACGCTCGCACACCTGCTCGACGGTGTCGCCGAAGTGCCGGCAGGCTGCGACGTACCGGTTGCCGGCCTGTCGCTGGATTCGCGCGCAGTGCGCGCGGGCGATGCCTTCGTGGCGCTGGCAGGTCGATCGACGCACGGCCTCACGCATGCGCAGGCAGCAGTAGCGCGCGGAGCATCCTGCGTGCTGTGGGAGCCACCCGCGGCACTGCCGGATCTCGCAGTGCCGTCGATCCGAGTCGAGGGACTGCGCGACGCTCTGGGAGCGCTCGCGGACCGGTTCCACGGACACCCGTCGCGGCAGCTCGCGGTCACCGGCGTTACGGGAACCAACGGCAAGACCTCTTTCGTGCATCTGCTGGCGCAGGCCCTCACTGCCGGCGGCGAGCGTGCCGCGACCATCGGCACACTGGGGTCGGGATTTGCCGGGAAGCTGCGCGCGGCCGAACGCACCACGCCGGATGTGCTCGCGGTGCACGCGGCGCTGGCGGAGCTGCGCGCCGAAGGAGCACAGCACGTGGCGATGGAAGTCTCTTCGCACGCGCTCGACCAGGGTCGGGTGGACGGCGTGCAGTTCGCGATCGCGGTGTTCACCAACCTCACGCGGGATCACCTCGACTACCACGCCGACATGCAGCACTACGGCGACGCGAAGGCGAAGCTTTTCCGAAGCGCCGGTCTGCGCTCGGTCGTCATCAATACCGACGACGCGTTCGGCAAGTCGCTGCTGGCGACCCTGCCCGCTGGCGTCGAACGGCTCCGCTACGGCGTGAGCGAGTCAGACGAGGTGGAAGTGCATGCGTCGCGCATCCGCACCGGAGCCGACGGCATCGCCTTCAGACTGCGCACGCCCTGGGGCAGCGCGAACATCGAATCGCGACTCATCGGCTCGTTCAACGTGTCCAATCTGCTTGCCGTCGCGGCGACGCTCGGGGCGCTCGACTGGGACCTGGCGCGGATCGTGGCGGCACTCGAGTCAGTACAGCCGGTGCCGGGTCGCATGCAGCGCATTGGCTCACACGCCATCGCGCCGCTGGTGGTGGTCGACTATGCGCACACTCCCGATGCCCTGGCGCAGTCGCTTGCGAGTCTGCGCGATCATGTCGGCGGGGCGCTGCATGTCGTGTTCGGCTGCGGCGGCGACCGCGATGCGGGCAAGCGTCCGCTGATGGGCACGATCGCAGCACGCGGCGCTGACCGCATCACGCTCACCGATGACAATCCGCGGTCGGAAGCCGGAGACGACATCGTCACTGCGATCCTCGCAGGCATCGGGGACCGCCAGCGCGTCACGGTGCAACGCGATCGCAGGCTGGCCATCGAGTCCGCGGTGCTCGCCGCCGGTGCCAGCGACGCCGTGCTGATCGCGGGCAAGGGCCACGAGACCCACCAGGAAATCGCAGGCTCGCGGCAACCCTTCGACGATGCGACCGTCGCACTGGCTGCGCTGGAGAGGCGGCGATGATCGAAGCGAAACTGCGCGAGATCATGGCCACGGTGGACGGCCGCCTGATCGACGAGGACGTCGCATTTCGCGGGGTTTCCATCGATACCCGCAACCTGCGCGAGGGTAACCTTTTCGTGGCGCTGCGCGGCGCCCGGGTCGACGCGCACGCGCTGCTCCGTCAGGCACAGGAGCAGGGCGCCGCCGCTGCCCTCGTGATGGCACCAGACCCGGTGGCGCTGCCGCAACTGGTCGTGGCGGACACCGAAGTCGCACTGGGTCGGCTGGCCGCATGGCAGCGCCGACGCCTCGACGCGCGCGTGATCGGAGTGACCGGCAGCAACGGCAAGACCACGGTGAAGACGCTGACCGCCACGATCCTGCAGCGCTGCGGACGCACGCACGTGAACGCCGGCAATTTCAACAACGAGATCGGGCTGCCGTTGTCGCTGCTTGCGGCGCCGCTCGATTGCGAATTCCTGATCCTCGAGATGGGGGCGGGCAAGCCGGGCGACATTGACCAGCTGGCGATGATCGCGCAACCGCTGGTCGGACTCGTCAACAACATCGCGCCGGCACATCTGGAACGGATGGGGTCTCTCGATGCAGTAGCCGAGACCAAAGGCGCGCTGTACGCGTCCCTGCCGGCAGAAGGCGTGGCCGTGATCAATGCGGACGACGCCTACGGCGATGCCCTGGAACGGCGCAGCGGCGCTTCGCGGCGGATCCGGTTCGGTCTGTCGCCGGGAGTCGACTTCGGTGCCCGCGACGTGATCGTGCACGCGGATGCCAGCGAATTCGTGCTGGTAACCCCCGACGGCGAGGCGAAGATCCGCCTGCCCTTGCCGGGGCTGCACAACGTGCGCAACGCCTTGGCCGCCGCTGCACTGGCCGCCGCTGTCGGCGCGCCGCTCAAGGCAATCGTCGAAGGACTCGGTCAGGCACCCGCTGTCGCAGGGCGGCTGGTGCGGATCGCGCTGCCCGGCGGCGCCCAGCTGATCGACGACAGTTACAACGCCAACCCAGGTTCAACTGCCGCCGCGATCGATCTGCTCGCGCGCAGCGAAGGCGAACGCTGGCTGGTGCTGGGCGACATGCTCGAGCTTGGCAAGGACGCGGTGCAACTGCACCGCGAATGCGGCGAGCAGGCGCGCGCAGCGGGCATCGAACGCCTGTTCGCAGTCGGCCCGCTGGCCAGCGAATCCGCCGCCGCCTTCGGTCTCGGGGGGCATGCCTTCGCGGATCAGGACCCACTGATCGAGGCGCTGCTGGGTGCTCTGCATCCCGATGCCCTGGTGCTGGTCAAGGGCTCTCGGGGTTCCTCGATGGAACGCGTCGTACTGGGGCTCACACGCTCCCGATCCGCCACGGGAGGCGAGCATGCTGCTTGAACTTTCCAAGTGGCTGGGGCAGTACTACCCGGGTCTCAACCTGTTTCAGTACCTCACGCTTCGAACCATCCTGGCTGCCCTGACCGCGCTGGTGGTGTCCTGGATGATCGGGCCGACCATGATCCGGCGGCTGGCGCACTACAAGATCGGCCAGACCGTCCGTAACGACGGACCCGAGTCGCACTTCTCCAAGGCGGGAACACCCACCATGGGCGGTGCGTTGATCCTGTTCGCGATTGCGATCGCGACCCTGCTGTGGGCGGATCTCTCAAACCGGCATGTCTGGATCGTGATGTTCGTGCTGGTCGCATTCGGCGCCATCGGCTACGTCGACGACTACCGCAAGCTCGTGCTGCGCGACTCGCGCGGACTGCCGGCGCGCTGGAAGTACCTGTTGCAGTCGATTGCGGGTCTGGTCGCCGGCGTGTGGATCTACTGGACGGCGGACACTCCGGCCGCGACCGAACTCATCTTTCCCGTGTTCAAGCAGTGGACCATCCCGCTCGGTGCCGGCGTCATCGTCGTCGCCTATTTCTGGATCGTCGGATTCTCCAACGCGGTGAACCTCACTGATGGCCTCGATGGTCTCGCCATCATGCCAAGCGTGCTGGTCGCGGCCGCGCTGGGCGCGTTTGCCTACGCGGCCGGCAACGTCGAGTTCGCGAAGTACCTATATGTGCCCTACATCGCCGGCGCCGGCGAGCTGACCATCATCTGCGGTGCGCTTGGCGGCGCCGGGCTCGGGTTTCTCTGGTTCAACACCTATCCAGCGATGGTGTTCATGGGTGATGTCGGCGCCCTGTCGGTGGGAGCGGTGCTCGGGGCCATCGCGGTGATCGTGCGACAGGAACTGGTGCTGGTGCTGATGGGTGGCATCTTTGTCGTCGAAACGCTCTCGGTCATGCTGCAGGTCGCGTCGTTCAAGCTGACGGGGCGTCGCATTTTCCGGATGGCGCCGCTGCACCATCACTACGAACTGAAAGGCTGGCCCGAACCGCGCGTGATCGTGCGCTTCTGGATCATCAGCGTGATGCTGGTGCTGCTCGGTCTCGCCACACTGAAGGTGCGGTGATGGCGCTGCTCGATTTCGCATTGCCGCGCCCGCTGCAGGCGCTCCGCCGCGAGGAACTGGGCGGTACCTTCGATCCCTGGATCGCGGCCACGGCGCTGTTGCTGGTGGCGTTCGGCGTGGTCATGGTCGCTTCGAGTTCGATCGCGATCGCTGAAGGGATGAATGCGGGCCATTTCCATTTCCTGATTCGCCACGTGATCTTCCTGGTGCTGGGTCTGGGTCTGGCGGCGCTGCTGATGGCGACACCGCTCGACTTCTGGCAGCGCCACGCCCGCCTGCTGCTGTTCGCGGCGTTCCTTTTGCTGCTGCTGGTGTTCGTGCCGGGCGTCGGCCGGCGCGTCAACGGTGCGACGCGCTGGATCAATCTCGGGCTGGCCGGGTTCCAGGCCGTCGAGGCGGTCAAGCTGCTGCTCGTCATGTACCTGGCGAGTTACCTCGTGCGTTTCCGCCATCAGGTGCGCACGGCATTCTTCGGTCTCCTGAAGCCGCTGCTGGTGGTCGCGGCCATGGTTGCATTGCTGGTGCTGCAACCCGACTTCGGCTCGGCGGTACTGCTGCTGACAATCGCGGGCGGCATGCTGCTGCTGGGCGGCGCGCGACTGCTGCATCTGGCAACCATGGTTGTCATCGGCCTGCCGCCGCTGGTGTACGTGGCGATGACCGAGTCCTATCGGCTGCGGCGCCTCACCAGCTTTCTCGATCCCTGGCAGGACCCGTTCAACGATGGCTTCCAGCTGACGCAGGCGCTCATCGCGATCGGCCGGGGCGCATGGACGGGTGTGGGTCTCGGCGGCAGCGTGCAGAAGCTTTTCTACCTGCCCGAAGCACACACCGACTTCATCCTTGCCGTCATTGCGGAAGAACTCGGACTGGTGGGTGTGGTGTTGGTCCTGGCGCTGTTCACGATGTTGTGCGCGCGCATGTTCGCGCTTGGGCTGCGCGCGGTGGATCGCGGCGTGGCCTTCAGCGGCTATTGCCTGTTCGGCGTCGCGCTCTGGATTGGTTTCCAGTCGCTGGTCTCGATCGGCGTGAATCTGGGTGTGTTGCCGACCAAGGGGCTCACGCTCCCGCTCATCAGCTCGGGTGGCTCGAGCCTCATGATGACCGTGGCCGCGATCGGGCTTGCGCTGCGTGCCAGCTTCGAGCT
>JBBQNY010000053.1:0-17333 GCA_038330365.1 Lysobacterales bacterium
GGGGTTGGGGGTGAGGGTGCGAGTCCCCGCGTCATGTTGGATAGCGCGGGTGTCGAGCAGTGAACGCCGCTTGAGCCCAAAAAATACGCGCCAAACCAATCGCCTATTTCCTGCTTGATGAGCGCGCGCTTGCACGCGATGGCGCCATGGCGGGACGGGAGCGTGCGGCACGGTTTTGCGTGGCGCCATCGCGCGCGAGCGCGCTCCTGCAACGGCGCGGTTGCGCAAGTAATCAGTCGGTGAGGGCGCGGCCCGTCACCTCGCGATACCAGCGCGCCAGCAGCCAGCGCGAGATGGAGAGTGCCGGCGAGAGCTTGAGTGTGCCACTGATGCGTTCACGATCGATGTCATCGGCAGAGAACCAGCGCGCCTCGACGATCTCGTCGCCAACGGTGATGGCGTCGGTCAGCGCCTGCGCACGGAAGCCAACCATCAGGGATGCCGGGAAGGGCCAGGGTTGCGAAGCTTCGTAGCGCACCTCACCGATGCGGATGCCGGACTCTTCCAAGACTTCGCGCTGCACGGCGGCTTCCAGCGTTTCCCCGGGCTCGACGAACCCCGCGAGTGTGGAGAACCGGTGCGGACCCCAGCTTTCCTGTCGACCAAGGAGCGCGCGGCCCTCGCGTTCCACCAGCACGATCACGGCCGCATCGGTCCGTGGAAATCCGATCTCGCCGCACTCTTTCGCGCTGCAGGACACGCGATGACCCATTGCGCCGAGCTGGGTGGGCGCGCCGCAGCGGCCGCAGAACCGTGCGCGCGATTGCCAGTGCAGCAGGGCGCGCGCGTAGGCGGCGATGCCGGCTTCGTGCGCCGGCAGGCGCGATGCGATGGTGCGCAGGTCAAGCCATTCGTGGTGGGTCGGGGCCGCATCCTCGAGTCCGACCGCGAACAGCGGCGCACCGTGTTCGAAACCCAGCAGGCTGGACTGGTTCGCCGCTGGCGAACCCTGGAACGCGGCCGATTGCAATCGCACCAGTGCGCCTGAATCCGCATTCACCGCCAGCGCTCCATCGGCGCGCACCAGCACCGTGCGCGCCTCGGCGTGCGTGCGCTGCACTGCCTCGTATTCCGCGCCTTCCCGACGCTCGCCACCGCGATCGAAACCCGTGTTGGCGAGCCCGAAAGCAAACAACGGATCAGGATCGGGCACGGCGCGCCCGCTCACACCGTGAACGATGAGCCGCAGCCGCAGGTGGTCTTTGCATTGGGATTGCGCACCACGAACTGCGCTCCCGCGAGCGACTCGGCGTAGTCGATCTCCGAGCCGGCGAGGTACTGCAGACTCACCGGATCCACCAGCAGCGTCATGTCGTCATGCACTACGGCGAGGTCGTCCTCGGCGACTTCCTCGTCGAAACTGAAGCCGTACTGGAAGCCGGAACAGCCGCCGCCCGAGATATACACGCGCAGTTTGAGCTCCGCATTGCCTTCCTCGTTGACCAGCGCGGCGACCTTGCGGCGCGCAGCCTCACTCACCGCGAGGGGCGGCGGTCTGGACACCTGCGGCAATAACACTGTCTGGATCGAGGTCATGCTGTTTCCAATTCGTTGCAGCGGATGAAGCGGAGGGGCGTTGGATGGATTGATCACTGCACCTGCACGTTCAGGCCTGGGCAGTCAGGACCTGCGGGCGATGCTCAAGACCCGGCAGTGCACGCTGTTCGTCGATCCGCACCAGCCGGCCGTTGATCTGCGCACCGACCGCGACCTGCAGCATGCGGTAGTGCACATCGCCATCGACGCGTGCATTGGCCGCGAGCTCCACGCGTTCGGTGGCGGTCAGGTCGCCTTCGATCTGTCCGTTGATGATCGCGCAGGCTACTTCCACCCTTCCTTCAATGCGGCCATTCTCCGTCAAGGTCAAGGTGCCATCGTTGCCGGTGGCAACAACGCTGCCGCTGATGTGGCCATCGACATGCAGACCGCCCGCGAACTCGATGTCGCCGCTGATTGACATGCGCGAGCCGATAAGCGACTCCACCGCGGCGTTCCGCGTCGGCGTCTTGCCGTTCCTGTTATTGCCAAACATTCTCGTCTCCCCCTGCTTCCAGCGCAGTCTGCCACGTGAAGGAATCGGTGACTGTGCTGCCGTCGGCAGCACGGGCGCGGACTACGATGCGATCCGGCGCGAATCCCTCGGGCAGGATCAGGCTGCTGTCGAGTTGTTGAAAATACTTGAACGCATACACCAGCGGTGTGGCGCCCGTCTCCTGCTGCAATTGATCCCAGCCGACTTCGGACAGTTTGCCATGGACTGCGCCGCTGACCTCTACCGTAACCGCACCGCGGCTGGTTTCGCCGGAAGGCGCGTTGCGCGTGAGCAGCATCCGGAATCCATAGGCATTGGTACGGCCGATCGGCCGTACGGCCAGTCGCTCCACGTGCAGACCGTGGCCCGCACCACCGCCCACGAGGCGCTGGTAGAACGCGATCTCGTTGCGGATTGCCGCCAGCTCACCTTCCTTGTCCCGCAGCGTCTTCTGCAGCGAGCGATTGGCCAGGGTCGACACCTGATCGGATCGCTGCAACACGGCGTTGCGGCGCTTGGCGGTTTCGAGCGCGATTCCGAGTTCCTGCTCGGCGCGCGAAGTGCGCTGGCGCCGCGCTTCGCGCTCGGATGGGTCCAGGCGATGCGCACCGATCCACCAGGCCGCCGCGAGCGACAGCAGCCACGTCACGGCCACGGCCACGGCGATCCAGCGCCGCTGCCGCGCGTCGTCGCTCCGCACCACCAGCTTCGGTGTTGCGCTCACAGGAAGCGGAACTCAAAGGCGACGGCGCGCTTGCCAGGATCCGCGACCTCGACGCTGAAAAGTGCCGTACCTGCAGCGGGAATGCCGCGTTGCACGAGGCGCGGATCGGAAACGTATTCCTCCGGACGGAATCGCCGCATCGCGATGCGCTGTTCGTTGACATCCGACAGCGTGATTTCGATCACGGGAAAAGGCTGGCTGCCTTCGGCCTCATTGACCAGCGTGGCGCCGATGATCAGCGCGTCCGGAACGCTGGGGTGCGGGCGCACATCGCGAGCCGCCAGTACGATCGCGTCGCGGCGTGCGACCGTCGGTAGCGGGCAGCGCAAGGTTTCGCAGGCGCGCAGCAACAGGGGCCGCAGCGTTGCGACTTCCAGCAGCTCGGCGCGCGCGGCCCATGCAACCTGCACGCTCAGGGTTAGCAGCAGCAGTGCGCTGCCAAACCACCAGCCCCATCCCGCCGGCGCATGCGGACGGGATCCTCTTCTGCGGGCGAAGGGTGGCGGTGACGGTTCGATGGCGTCGCGATGGGCGCGCCGCGCAGCAATGCGATCGAGCGGGCGATGGCTTTCCCGAGCCGCGGTTGAACCTGTCGTCGGGAGGACGGAAGCTTCCTGCGGCGCGGCGGCCGGCGCTGGCAGGCCTCCAAGCTGGAAAGCAGTGGCGTCGGTGGGCGTGGACTGGTCCGGCAGCTTGGCCAGGGGCCAGCCATTCGCGTCGAATCCGGCTGCAGCCTCGGGTGCCGTGCCCGTGCCGAAAGCCGCGTCGAACTCCGCCGCGATGGCCGCCTCGTCGAACTCATCGGTCAGGTCGCCGTATCCCGACTCGATGCGTGGCGCAGCGCTGTGGGCGGTGGCATCCGGCTCCCGTGAACGTTCCAAGCCGGTCGGGATCGTTGCTGCCTTCGGCACGGGCGCGAACAGCGCGGCCTCCGGCTCGAGGGCAGCGCGCGAGACCTGTGTCAGCTCGGTGGGCTTCGCAGTGGAATAAAGCCGCAGACTCGGCTGTTGCGCATCCGGCAAGCTGTCCGCCAGAGTTTCCAGCGCGGAGAATGCGTGCCGGCAATGCCCGCAGCGCACGTCGCCGCGGCTCTCGGCCAGTTGCGCGGTGCCGATGCGGAAAATCGTCAGGCAGTGAGGACATTGGGTATGCACGCGCCGAATTATGGCGTCCGCACGCGCGCCAGACGTTAAGCGCTTGTTGGAGGCGGCCACTGACATACCCGCAAGATATCGCTCCCGCAGGAACGCGTTGGTTGCCGACAACGGCGATCAGACGGCGCGGAGGATGCAACCCGTGAGGCGGATCCAGCCGTCACGCTCGTGTCGCTCGAGCGCCTCGCACCACGGTGCGAATGCCGCCGCCACCTCCTCGGCCTGATCGGGCAGGATGCCGGAACATGCAAAAAAGGCGCCCGCACGTCCCCAGGCGACGATGGCCGCGGCATGCTCGATCAGCGTGCCGGCGAGAATATTCGCGACCACAACATCACCCCCGGCGTGCGGCGTCGCACCCGCAGCGATCAGTTCGAGACGATCTGCCACATCGTTGCGGATCGCGTTGTCGCGACTCGCGAGCAGCGCCTGCGGATCATGGTCGATGCCGACGGCCCGCGCAGCCCCGAGCTTGAGGGCGGCGATGGCCAATATGCCGGATCCGCAGCCCACATCGACGACACTCCCGCCGCGAAGATCAAGCGAATCCAGCCATTCGAGGCACAGTGCGGTCGTGGGATGCGTGCCGGTACCAAACGCGAGACCGGGATCGAGCAACACGACCGCCGCATCAGGCGCGCGCGCCGCCGCGGGCAGCTCGTGCTCGCCCGGCACGATGAAGATGCGCGCGCCAAACTGCATCGGCTTGAAGTCCTCCATCCAGACGCGCTCCCACGCCTGATCCGGCACCTCCCGCCACGCACCCGTGGTCGACAGATCCATGCCCGTCGCATCAGAGCAGACGCGCATGACGCGGTCTGCGTCGACGTTCGCATCGAACAGAGCATGCAACTCGACCGCAGACCAGAGCGGCGTTTCCCCGACACCCGGCTCCAGCATCGGCTGCTCGCGATCCGTCCCCGCATCCGCGTCCAGCACCGTCACCGACAGCGCACCCGCAGATTCCAGTGCCGCCTCGAGTTGCTCAAGTCCTCCGTCGCTCACCCGCAGCACCAACTCGCAATAGGCCATCAGTGGAATGTCGCTACGGTCGATCGCGGGCGCGACCCATGGCAAGCTCATGGAGCTGGAGCTTTCTTCCCATCAGAAGTCGTCGAAACTACTGAGAAAAATCACCGGGTCCAGCACTTGCGGCAGTTCGATGGTCTCGATTCCCGCGTCGGTGGCGGCGTATACTTTTCCATTGGCGATTTCCAGTTCGAACACGCTGGCCGCCAGGCTTCCTCCAAGCCTATGCCATGTGAGGCACCGGTTGTCGCTGTACCAGACTGCCCCGTCGCGGTAGACGTTCGCCGAATCGAGTACACCTCGATCCGTGACCAGAATGCGCGAAGGACGATCAGGGTCCTGGACGATGCGGTCCAAAAAGCGCGCGCCGGGCGTTGCTCCGCAGCCATACCAGTAGTCCGCACCGTCATCAGACCGGTACACGCGCGTCTCACCGTAGTCGGAGCGAATCGCTGTCCATACGCGTCCCGGGGTTGTGGCATCCACAGCGGTACCGTACGTGCTCTGCGCGTTGTTTGTGTCCGTTCCAACCAAGGGCAGTCCGCTGGAACTTGGGCTCCAATTCGCACCGCCGTCCAGCGACCGATAGACCGCCGCCGGGGTCGTAGGCTGCAACTCGAATGTCACCATCTCGGAGCCGGCGAATACTCTGCCGGGAACGTGGGGATCGAACACCATTGGCTGGGAAGTAGCGGACGCAATGAGCCCGTTGCCGAGTGTCCACAGCAATCCCGCATTCTCGGTTCGTCCAGGAAAGAATCCGAACACGGTTCCTCCCGCAAGGATTCGCTGAAGCGTCCCATTGGCGTAGCTTCCAGGGTCGAGGGAAACCTGGCTCACCCAGCCTGCATAGGGCGTAACGTTGCCTGGCACGCCGTTGTCCATAGTTACGAAGGCGTCACCATCGTCGTCGCTGAAGTATATGCCGCCATTTGGCTGACGCATTCCGGTGTCTGGGCATGCGGGGAATGCCATTCGGCAGCCCGCGCCGGTCGCTATCAACCGGGCGCCGCCCGGACGACCCAAGGTGCTGCGGTCAAGCTTCACCGCACCAATCCCCCAAGCGAGGCTGGAGACGCGCAAATGATCCCAGCTCGAACCGTCATCGCGCGTCCGCAAAATACCTGCACCCGGCTGATGCCATCCGGTACGGGGCAGCCAGTGACCCGCCCAGACCGTCCCACTGGTTGCATCGACTGCCAACGATCGCGTTCGCATCTCGCGGATGCCGGCAGATCCGTTTTGCCAAGACTGTCCGGAATCGTCCGAAAACGCAGCCCCTACAGTGGCGGCAGCAATCAGGCGACCGTCAGGCAGAGTCATCATCGCGCGCGCGTCTTCGAGCCTTCCCAAGCCCGGCGCCTCCGAGGGCACGTCGTTCCACGTGCCGCCATTGTCGAGCGATCGTCGGAGTCCACGCGCAGTGGCAACATGCAGAACCTCATTCAACCCGATCGTGAATGCTGACCCGGTTTGATAAAGATTTTCCACCAATCCGGATTCAAGTCCGATCCGGTTGAGGTACCCGCCCAGCATTGCGTAGAGATAGGATCCAGAAAACGCAGACTGCGCGGGCTCATAGGCAAGCTGATCGAGAAAACGGAAGTAGTTGTGCTTTCTTAGGAAAAAACCGTCCCGGAACACCCATAATCCGCCCTGCGGACAACCCGCATACGGGCTTGCCGACGTAGCCCATTCGATCATGTACCGCGGAAGAGACTTCGAGAATTTCACCTCTCGCACCGCAAGGGTGGAGTAGCGGCAACCTCCCATTGATATCCAATTCCAGGTCTTGCCCCTATCTGAGCTGTACCAGCGGAAGGTCTCACGCCAATTAAACCCGCTCAGCACGCCATATAAAAAAATCCGGCTGCTGTCGTGCGGATCGACAGCCACTGCCGTGAATACTGGAGGCGAGGCAAAGTCGGGATTCGGTTCAAATGCAAAAATCTCGGACCAGGAATCCCCGAAATCTTCGCTGCGCAGGAGCTGCGCATTTGCCGACAGGGCGTAGATTGTATTCGGTTCCTGGGAAGGCAAGGCAACCGTGCTGTTGCCGGGCACATAACCATCTAGCGGTGCGTCGACAAAGGCCTCCCAGGTTTCGCCCGCGTCCAGACTTCGGTAGAGATTGCGGTTGCCCCTCGCGACGAGGCGCGGAGTGCTTTCCTCAGTCGCATACAGTGAATACAGGATGCCGCCTTCGGGGCCGATAAACTGCCAGTCGCTGCCGCCGCCGATCACAGTGGGCTCGGCTGCCCACGCGCTGGCGCAGAACAAAAAAAGCGCGCCGCAGAATGCAGCCATTGGCAACTTGAGCCGGTACATCCTGTGTGGCGCTTTCACCGATTTGCATCCTTGTCCTGCGATGAGGGACTTGGTCCTGCGCGGACAAGTGGCGCGGTACTCTACAAGCCCCTGTTTCTGGAAACAATGGGATTGCCGACTTGGATGAGCTGCAGAATTTCACGCTTGCGCGGAAAGTTGGTCGGGGTCCCGCTTACGACTGACTGCCGGGTTTTTCGCGGCGTTCGGCGATGCGCTTTTCGAGGTAATGGATGTTCTGGCCGCCCTGCGCGAAGCCGGTATCGATGAGGATGCGCTGCTGCAGTGGAATATTGGTCTTCACACCTTCCACGACCATTTCGTTGAGCGCGATGCGCATGCGTGCGATGGCCTGCGCGCGGTCGCTGCCGTGTGCGATGAGCTTGCCGATCATCGAGTCGTAGTTCGGCGGCACCCGGTAGTTGTCATAAAGGTGCGTGTCGACTCGGATTCCCGGTCCACCAGCGGCGTGGAATCGGCGCACGAGACCCGGACTCGGCATGAAGGTGTCGGGATCCTCGGCATTGATGCGGCATTCGATGGCGTGACCGCGGATCTCGATCTCGTCCTGGGTGTAGGAGAGTTTCTCGCCGGAGGCGATCAGCAGCTGCTCGCGCACGAGATCGACGCCGGTGATCATTTCGGTAACGGGATGTTCGACCTGGATGCGGGTGTTCATCTCGATGAAATAGAACTCGCCGTCCTGGAACAGGAATTCGAACGTGCCGGCGCCGCGATAGCCGATGCGCATGCAGGCGTCGACGCACACCGCGCCGATGCGCGCACGCTGTTCCGACGTGATGCCGGGGGCAGGGGCTTCCTCGACGACCTTCTGGTGGCGGCGCTGCATCGAGCAGTCGCGCTCGCCGAGGTGGATGGCATTGCCGTGGTTGTCGGCGAGCACCTGGATCTCGATGTGGCGCGGATGGTCGAGGAATTTCTCCATGTACAGCTGGTCGTTGCCGAATGCGGCGCGCGCTTCCGCCCGCGTGGTTGCAACCGCGTTGGCGAGATGTGCTTCCGTGTGCACGACGCGCATGCCGCGACCGCCGCCGCCGCCCGATGCCTTGACGATCACGGGATAGCCGATGCGCCGCGCGATGCGTCCGCACTCGGTCGCGTCTTCCGGCAGCGGTCCATCGGAACCCGGGACGCAGGGCACCCCCGCTTCGCGCATCGCGCGGATAGCCGAGACCTTGTCACCCATCAGGCGGATCACGGCGGCGGGCGGTCCGACGAAAATGAATCCGGACTTGTCCACGCGTTCGGCGAAATCCGCGTTCTCGGATAGAAATCCATAACCGGGATGGATGCCTTCGGCGTCAGTGACCTCGGCCGCGGCGATGATCGCCGGCACATTGAGATAGCTGTCGGCGGCAGACGCGGGGCCGATGCAGACTGACTCGTCCGCCATGGCTACATGCTTGAGGTTGCGATCGACCGTTGAATGCACCGCAACGGTGCGAATTCCAAGGGCCTGACAGGCACGTTGCACCCGTAACGCGATTTCGCCGCGATTGGCGATGACGATCTTGTCGAGCATTCTGGTTCAGCCGATGACGAAGAGGGGCTGGTCGAACTCGATCGGCTTGCCGTTCTCCACCAGGATCGCCTTCAGCGTGCCCGACGCGTCGGCCTCGATCTGGTTGAACATCTTCATGGCCTCGACCACTCCGAGCACGTCGCCGGTCTTGACTGCCTGTCCGACCTTGGCCAGTGGGGGCGCGTCGGGGCTCTGGGCGGAATAAAAGGTTCCGACCATCGGCGCTCGCAGCACATGGCCCTCGGGCAATCCCGCGTCCTCCTCTGCGCGCGGTGCAGCGCCCGCGGTGTGAGCGGCGGGCGCGGCGGGAGCCGGCAGTGCAGCGCCGTGGAGGCTCGAGGGATCGAAATGCAGATGCGTGACTGGCGCCGGCGCGCCTTGCATCGGTACACCCTGCATCCCGCGCGGCATGCGCGCCAGGCGTACCGTTTCTTCGCCTTCCCGGATCTCCAGCTCCGCCAGATTGGATTCCTCGAGCAGGTCGATGAGTTTCTTGATCTTGCGCAGGTCCACGGTCAGTTCTCCGGAGTGGATTCGGGTGCGGCATCTGCCGGCAGGCTTTTGGAAAGGTCGCCCCCGGAGAGACGCAGGGCGGCTATGAGCGCCAGGCCATAGCCGAGCGGTCCCATGCCCACGACGACGCCCGCGGCGACATCGGAGAGCAGCGACCGGTGCCGGAACGACTCGCGCGCAAACACGTTGGACAGATGCACCTCGAAGAAGGGCTTGCCACAGGCAACCAGGGCATCGCGCAGCGCCACGCTGGTATGCGTGAGGCCACCCGGATTGATGATCACCGCGGTCACGGCATCGGTACGCGCAGCATGGATTCGCTCGATAAGAGCAAGTTCGCTGTTGCTTTGCAGATGATCGAGGCGCGTTCCCGACATTTTCGCGCGTCGGGAAAGGTCCGCGACGATCGCATCCAGCGTCGTGTGGCCGTAGCGCTCCGGCTCGCGCGTCCCGAGCAGATCGAGATTCGGACCGTTGAGAAGGAGGATCACACGGGCACGCCAGAAAACGGCCGGCTAGTGTGATTGCTCGGTGCTTTGCTGTCCAGTTCGCGGACGATGGCTGCGCGTACGCCGCAAGATACAAATTCTAGGAGGCGGGAGGGACGGCAGCCGCCGCGATCCAGGCTTCGATGCTGCCGCGTTTGAAAGCGCCCACGCGGCGCGCGCGCAGCAACCCGTCGCCGTCGATCAGGACCGAATAGGGCAGCACGCCCGTGCCGTTGCCGAACCCGGGCATGAGGCTGCTGCCAGTTTCTCCGGCGATGAGCACGGGGAAAGAGACGGGAACGTCCGCCAGCAGACGGGCCGCCGCGGCCTCGTCCTCCACTGCGATGCCGATGACTTGAACCCCGGTGGGAGTCTGGGCTGCGGCAAAACGGTCGAGTTCCGGCAGCTCGTCGCGGCAGGGAGCGCACCAGGAGGCCATGAAGTTCACCAGCACGGACCGGCCGGCAAACTCATCCAGTGAGCGCACGCCCCCGGTGGACGAGGGCAACTCCAACGCTGGCCGCCGCGCGCCGAGCGATCGCGGGCCGTCCGCCGCGTTGTTTTCCGCGACCGCAGGCGATGCCAGCTTCTGTCCGGCATCGGTCTCCATCGCGCGCAGCCAGAGCTGACGACCCTGGCCACTCACGAGGAACCCGGCGCCGAGCCCGAGCGCACCCGCTGCGATCGCCATGAGCACGATGGCCGAGGCGGGCTTCACGGGCGGGACTGAGCGGAGCCTCGCTCGAGACGCGCGCGGAATGCGTCCGCCTTCTCGAAGCCGAGCAGGCGCAGCGCACGCTGCTCGCTGCCATCGGCGGCGAAGAAGAGCGTGGCGGGCGGTCCAATCAGTCCGAAGCGCTTGAGCAGCGCGCGATCCGCGTCGTCGTTGGCGGTGACGTCGGCCTTGAGCCGCACGAAGGGATCTGCCGCGGCAGCGACTTCGGACTTGCTGAAGGTGTCGCGATCCATTTCCTTGCAGGCCACGCACCAGTCTGCATAGAAATCGAGCAGCAGCGGCTTGCCCGCAACGCCGGCAGCGGCCAGTTCACGATCAAGGTCCTCGACGGACTTGACCGGGCGGAACTCGACCGCTGGCGACGATGTGCCCCCAGCTTCACCGGCGAACGGCGCGAGCGGCCGCATCCAGTCGTTGCCACCGGCGAGGGCGCCGGCGACCTCCGCGATGCCAAGCAGCAGGACGAGGACCCCAGCTGCCTTCGCGACCCGGCGCCAGCCGCCGCTGGCAGCAGGCAGTGGATCGAGCGCGTGCATGGCGACGCCGGCGCCGATCAGCACGATGCCCGCGAGCAGCAGCGTGACCGGGGGCGGCACGATGCGTTCGAGCATCCACACCGCCAGCAACAGGAACACGACGCCGAACGCGGCCTTGACCGCGTCCATCCACGCGCCCGCACGCGGCATCAGTCGACCCGCCGTCACGCCGAATACAACCAGCGGCGCCCCCATGCCGAGGCCCAGCGCGAACAGCGCGGCACCACCAAAAACGGCGTCGCGCGTCTGGCTGATGTAGAGCACGGCACCCGCCAGCGGCGGCGCTACACAGGGGCCGACGATCAGTGCGGAGAGCGCACCCATGACCGCGACGCCGCCGATCGATCCGGCACGCTGACGATTGCTGAGTCCGGCGAGCCGCGCCTGCAGCGATGCCGGTAGCTGCAGTTCAAACAGACCGAACATCGACAGCGACAAAGCCACGAACAGCAGCGCAAACGCGGACAGCACCCAGGGGTTCTGGAATGCAGTCTGCAGGCTCGCGCCGGCGAGACCGGCCGCGATGCCCGCGATCATGAACACCACCGCGGACGACAGCACGTACACCACCGACAGCACCAGCGCGCGCGCCGTGGAGAGATTGGGGCCGGCGCCGGCGATGATGCCCGAGAGGATCGGAATCATCGGCAGCACGCAGGGCGTGAAGGCGAGCAGCGCGCCGAGTCCGAAGAACGTCAGCAGTGCCCATCCCCGGCTTGCACCCCGCAGACTGTCGGCGATGCGCGAATCGTCGGCCTGGGCACTGACTTCAGGCCGACTCGTCGAAGTGCGAGCTCCGGGCGGGGCGCCGGCCGCGGTGATCGCCGCGGTCGGCGACGGCCCCTTTGCGATTCCTTCCGGGGTTGCCGGTTCCACATCGCCGGTGGCGATGGCCGCGCTGCCCGCCAATGCCGCAGCGACTGGCAGCACCAGCGTGCGTCGCATCGGCGGATAGCAGATGCCGCCGTCCTGGCAACCCTGGAACGACACTTCGATCGGCAGTTGCGCGATGCCGGCTGGGGCCTGGGTCACGGGCAGCCCGATTTCGGCTTCACCAAAGTAGACGATCACCTCACCGAAATGCTCGTCGCGATAGTTCTGCCCCGGAGGAAACACCGGTGCTCCAAGCGCCACGCCAGCGAGTCCTTGCGGGATGGCAAATGTGGTCTTGTCGCGATAAAGGTAGTAGCCCGGCGGCATGCTGAAACGCACGGCGGCGCGAAGGTCCGCAGCGGTCGAACCGGGCTCGACCAGAGCCTCGACACGGAATGCCTGTTCCTCCGGCAGCGGCCCTGCCTCCATCAGTGCTGCCGGCGATTCGCTGAACGTCAGCGGTGCCTGTGCGCCGGTGATGAGGCCGACGGATCCTGGCGCCGCGGGGCTGGCCGCCGGCAGCACGATGCTGACCATTTGCCGTTGCGGCGGATAGCAGACGCCGACGTCTGCGCATCCCTGCGAACGCACCTCGAGCTCAACGGTCGCAGCGTCGGCAGGCGCCCGGATGGGCAGGCGTGCGCTGAGCCGGCCGCGATAGGTTTCGACATCGCCGAAGAATTCGTCGTGCTTGCGCTGCCCGTCCGGAAGCGCAAGTGTGCCGGGCTCGACGACATCGGATTGCGGCTTCGCTGCCAGCCGGTGGCGATAGAGGTAATAGCCCGGCGCGATTTCCCAGGTCAGCTCGATTGCCTCGCGCGTCGGTGCTGTCGCCTGCAGCGCGAACGCTTCCTCGACGGGCAGCAGATCCGCCTCGTCGATCGCGGCGAAGGTCGCAGGCGCGACGAATGCGGCCCAGACCGAGAACAGCAATGCAGACAAACGCATGAAGGGCATCCGGAAAGATTCGTGGGTGGGACCGGCGCTGGCGCGGGCGGTTCCACATTATGGACATGACGTGCGTGCACGTCCCGTGCTGGCATGATGCTGTGATGGCTTCGGACTTGCCCATCCAGACCCTCGCCGCGCGATCCACACGCGTGGATCGGGCCATCCGCGCGCTCGTGCTTTTTGGCATCGGGGCGGTCTGGGTCTGGGGCGCACTGGCGTTGATCGACAGCTCGATGATCGCCGACAGCACGCGCGACACGGTCGCGGCCGCGCGGCTGCTGGTGGACGGGCAGTGGCCGGCCGAGGGACCGGGTCTTTACGAGACCTGGGTGCTCAGTCCCCTCTGGCTCTGGCTGTTCAGCGGATTGGTCGCGTTGTTGCCGAATCTCGTGTTCGTGTACGTGGCCATCGGCGCCCTGTCGATGGGCAAGTTGATCCTTGCCTGGCGCATCGGGCAGCGGGTCGAGAATCCGATGTTCGCGCCGTGCTTCGCACTCTTGATGATGTGGCCCGGCTGGTCTTTCATCGAAGCCGTCGTCGTCACCCATACCAATCTGGTGCAGGTAACCGGCCTGCTGTTCGCGCTGGCGGCGTTGCGTGCCAGAGAGCAGCCCAACCTGATGCGGGCGGTGCTCATGTCCGCGGCATTCGCGCTCGCGCTCGCCATGCATCCGACCAATCTCGCGCTGGCGCCGCTGCTGCTGTTGCCGCTGGCAGGTCGCGTGGGCTTCGCGCGCTCCGCCGTCTACGCCGTCGTCGGCGTGGGCATCGTGCTGCTGTCGCTGGTGCCGACGGCGTTGCACGAATACCTCTCCTCTGGAGCCAGCGCCTCGTTTCTCGAGCGCATGCCGGAGCCCGGATGGCTGCAGCGCTGGCCGCGCATCCTCGCGGCCCTGCTCATCGACTCGCAGGGATCGCCCTTGCAGCAGGTCGCGCTGGTCGCGCCCGAGGCCGCCAGGCTGCTGTCGGTCGCGTTTTTCGTGCTGGTCGCGCTCGCGGCTCTGGGCTGGTTGCTGCCGCCCCGCGGGACCCGGCACACACAATGGGCGCTGCTTGCGTGGCTGATCCTGTGGACGGGATGCCTTGCGATCCTGCGTCCCACCACGCCGATCTGGATGGCGCTCTCCGCCCAGCCGATGGCGTATGCCGTACTGGCATTTGGCCTGGCATCCCTGTTGGCGTGGTTCATGGCGCCTCTTCGCTTCGTTGTCTTCGCATTGCTGCTCGGATGCGCCGTGGCCGCGGCCGCCAGCTTCGCGTCGGCACGTATCGAGGGTGCACGCCTGGGGATCGAGCGTCATGCAGTCGGTCGCGTGGTCGACATCTCGGCAGGCACGGACGCGGCGATGGACCGCTCGCCGCGGCTACCGCCGCGCAGCCAGGAGGCGCTTGTTTCCTGGGCCTGCCACTCGACGCGTCGCAAAGTCATCGTCGGCGACGGAGCCGTGCTCGCGATGGGAATGCAAGGCGCGGTACTTAAATTGCGCCACTGCCCCCCGGCGCGCTGGCCGCTGTTCGGTGCCGGCCCGCCAGGCGCCACTTTCGCGCTGGTGCCGGAGAGTTTCGCGCAGCAGCTCGCGCTGGCTGGGACCCGGGTGGGTTCGTTCCGCGCGATCGCGGTGGCGCGCGTTGTAGCGCCCCGCGACAGCCGTCGCCAGACATTCAATCCGCGCTATCCGCCGTATGGCGCGGCGGATGTCGCGCCAGCGCCGCTGCGCGTCGAAACTCGGCTTGCGGGCAATCAGGTACTGGTCGTGACGGCCTTGCTGGCCGGTTTCATGCGGCCCGATGTGCAACTCGCCGTGGGCGAATCGGTTCTGGCGCCGGTCGCGGATTCCGGCTCTTCGCTGTATTTCCAGTGCCCGGGTCGGCAAGAGTGCGTGGTTTCGGGCACGGCAGCCGCAGGAGCTCCCTATACGCTGCAGGTGTTTGTGCTGACTGCACGTGAACGCAGCGGGTCCTGATCAGCAGGTGGCCGCTCCGCGTCGCCGACTTGCGGGTCGATTCCCCGCATTCACGGCGGCAACTTCAAGGCGTAGGTACAGAAAGCCGTGTCGCGTGACCAGCCCAGCCGTTCGTACAGCGACTGCGCATCCAGATTGTCGAGCGCGGTGGACAATGACAGCGAAGCCACGCCCTCGTGACGCGCGATGTCTGCCGCGTGTCGGAGCAGTGCCGCACCCACGCCGCGCCGACGCGCCGAAGGCACCACGAACAGATCGTTGAGCAGCCACTCGCGGCACAGCCGAACGGATGAAAACAGCGGATAGAGTTGTACAAACCCGGCAGCGACGCCCGCTTCATCGAACGCGATCAACAGCACCGATTCATCGCGCTGCAGACGCGCAGACAGGAACTCCCGGGCAGCTGCCGGATCACTGGCCTGCCCATAGAACTGGCGATAGGCGTCGAGTAGGTCAGCTGCCAGCGCAACGTCCTCGATCCCGGCACGTCTGACCGCAAGTTTCATGAGCCCGCTGCAGCCGGGTCGCCCGCGCAGCTTGCGATCACCCATTCGAGATAGGCCGGCAGTCCGTCGGCGGACCCAAGCGCGATCAATTCCGGAACGTCAAAGGGATGCATCCGGGGTAGTTCGATCTTCAGCTCCGCGAGTCGGGCTTTTGTTGTCTTGATCAGCAGTTGCACTTCGGACTGCTCCTGCGTCTCTCCCAGCCAGCGGTACAGGGAGGTCATGGCAGGCAACACGCTTACGCACGCAGCGAGTCGCCGCTCGATCAGTTCGCGCCCAATCTGCATGGCGGATGCGTGATCCGGGCAAGTGGTGAAACACAACATCACGCGATCGGGATTCATCGTCGAGGCTCCTCAGGACCCGGCAGACCATCCTCGCCAGTCTATTGCGACGCCACTTTGCGGCGGCAGCGACGCGGCCGCGCGAGAATGCCCGGACCGCAACTGGTGCGACATGGCAGCATGCATGCATCCAGTGAACAACTCCTTCAGACAGGCAGATATCCATGAGCGCCACCACGGTCTATCTCTACGTCAACGCGGGGCTATATGCCGTTTTCGCATTGTGGTGCACGCTCGCACCGGAGCGCACCGCCACATCGCTCGGCTACCTCTCGCGCAGCAACGACGGCAAGGTCGAATACCTGACGGTGTACGGCGGACTGCAGTGGGGCCTCGCGATCCTGTTCGCCACACTGGCGACCCACCGGGCGCCAGCCACCCTGGCGCTGGCCATTGCCATCGGCTTGTACGCGCCGCTCGCCTTTTATCGATGGGGCGCCATTGCCCGTCATCGGGGGGTCAGTGGAATGATCCTCGCCGTGGCGGTGCTTGAAACCGCGCTCTTCATCGCCGCGCTCGTTCTCTGGTTCACCCGCTGAAACGCGGCCCGCAGAATGTCAGCAGGCAAGCGCCGGCGCCGGACTGCTGTTGACTACGTAAACTTGCCGGATTGAGCCAGCGTTGAATCACATGCAGTTCATCGATATCGGAGCCAATCTGACGCACGAATCCTTCGCGCATGATCGCGCTGAAGTGGTGCGTGCCGCCGAGGCCGTCGGTGTCGTGTGCTTCGGCATCACCGGCACAACGGTACCCCTGTCGTCGGACGCGGTAGCGCTCGTGCGTGCCGATCCCGAGCGCATGTTCGCGACCGCCGGCGTGCATCCGCATCACGCCCGCGATGTCGATGCTGCGGCGGTGGCGGAACTCACTGCACTGGCGATGCTCCCCGAGGTACGTGCCGTGGGGGAAACCGGCCTCGACTACTACCGCGACCTCGCACCCCGAGAGGTGCAGCTGCGCGCTTTCGAGCGGCAAATCGCGATCGCCGTGGAGACGCGCAAACCGCTGTTCCTGCATCAGCGGGACGCGCACGAGGACTTTCTCGCCGTGATTCGCGCTGCACGCGATCATGTCAGCGGCGCGGTCGTGCACTGCTTCACCGATTCGCGTGAGGCGCTCTTTGCCTATCTGGATCTGGATTGCCACATCGGCATCACCGGCTGGCTCTGCGACGAACGCCGTGGAGCGCATCTGCGCGAACTGGTGCGGCACATTCCGGGCGAACGCCTGATGATCGAAACCGATTCGCCCTATCTCATGCCGCGCACCATCAAGCCGAAACCCTCGCACCGGCGCAACGAGCCACGCTTCCTGCCGCATATCGCCGAGGAACTCGCTCGTGATCGCGGCGAGTCACTCGAGCTCGTTGCCGATTCGACGACACGCACCGCGAAGGATTTCTTCGCCCTCACACCCTGAAAGCGCAAATGAAGCCCCTCTCCCGCCGGGAGCGCGGTTGGGGTGAGTGCAAATTGAACCTGCCCCTCGAAAACGGACGCCATGTCGCGATACTTTCATCGCAACCTGGAGGTTCCCCATGCAAAGCATTCCCCGTCGTCAGTTCACTCTCGATTTCAAGTCTCAAGCCATAGAGCTGGCGGAGTCGGTCGGC
>JBBQNY010000054.1:0-17329 GCA_038330365.1 Lysobacterales bacterium
AGATACCGGAATCACAATCAGTACAGGATTCAGGACATGACGCCGCCGCTCTGGCCGCCGCGCGCCGGTAGATCATCGCTCGATGTGAATATGCAAACCGCGAACCGCGCGATCCGTGGACGACGCCGACTCATGCGCGCCGATTCATGGAGTCACCGACTCATTCCGACTCATGCGCGCCGATTCATGGAGTCACCGACTCATTCCGACTTATGGACACCCACTCATCTCGACCGAGTGCGCGAGCAGTCGGCCGCTTTGCTGTTTCAGTCCTGACACGGAATTTGGTCCGTAATGTGCCTCAGGGCACGATGAAATTGCCGAAGGTCGTCGGGCTGCCGCCTGCGGCGGTGCCGAACGCGCTGCTGAAGGTATCGAGCGTGGCCGTGATCGTGACGGGCCCCGGGGCGCCCGAGCCAATCAGGAAACATGCGCCTTCGCTGGTGAGCGCCGTAGCGGTTGGCCTCAGCATCAGGCTGCAGCTGGCGCCGCGGTTGTCGCTGACGTTGACCCGCCCGTTGGGCTTGAACGGCCCTGCACTTGCGACGGCGCGCACTCGTACACGCAATGCCGACGCGGTCTGCTCGAAACCATTGCAGAACACGCTGTCGTCGCTGACGCAGGCGCTCGATTCGGGTACGTCGATCGCGAGCGTGGCCGGTGCGAACGAGAATTCGCTCGTATTTCCCTCAGCGTCGGTGGCACTGGCCACGATCACGTCGTCTGGGCCAAGTGCGAGGCTGGCCGGAATTGAAAGCGTGATGGGTTTGACCGCCTGCGCTTCGGCGCTGGTGTAGGTATCCACGCCAATCAGGTCGCGACCTTCGTCACCGTCCGCGGTGAAGAATTCGACCTGCAAAGGATACGCGCTGTTGGCGGTAGTCGAGTCAATGCGGTAACTCAGATCGACCGTGGTGGCCTTCACGACAGCGGCGCTGATCTGGGGAAAGTTCTGACCCCTGTTGCCGCCTGCGGTGGCGTCGTCGGCGTCGCCCGCGTCGTTCGGAAGGCGCGCGGCGGCTCCGAGGCTCACGCCGAGCCTGCCATTGCCGCCCAGATGGTTGCCCAAAATTGAGGTTCGCTGGCGATTCGCAGGAACCAGGATGCCTGCGCCTCCGTTGAACCGGATCCGATTGCCATCGTCGGCGAGCGACCCGCCGATTTGAACCGCGAGGCCCGGGGCCAGGTTCGGGACCGTCAACTCTTGCCGGATACCGATCTGGGCATTGCCGAGAGGCGCGACGCCGCCCACGTCGGTGCCGATGTAGTTGCCCTGGACGCGGCTATCGCGCGTGAGTCCGTTGGGTCCGGTTGAGAACAGGATGCCGTTGACGCTGTTACCGGAGATGACGTTGCGGCCTGCAGGCGTGCCATCGCCGATTACAAACCGAAACGCTGCGGCGGCATTGGCGCCGCCAGTGGCAAATAGCCCGTCGCCGTTGGCAATCGCCGCATTGCCGGCGGCATTGGTGCCGACCAGATTGCCGAGCACCCGGGTGCCGAACCCGGCCAGTTTCATGCCGGCGTCGGAGTTGCCGCTAACCAGATTGCGCTGCGCGGGCAGAGTGCCGCCGATCCGGACGTTGAATGTGGCGCCTTCGCCACCGATCGGATTGCCGCCCAGGGCGATGCCGATCTGACTGTTGGGTACGGCCGAGCTTCCCGTTACGTCAGTGCCGATGAAGTTGCCTTCGATCACGACGTCGCTGGCCTCCACGGTGACTCCTCGCATGAACCCGGAGATGACCAGACCGCGGACGGCGCTGCCTACGTTGGCCAGATTCAATGCCGCGCAGTTCGGGCAGGCACTGCCGCTCAAAACGATCTTGAGCCGGGTGTTGAGGCCCCCCTGGGCAGGTGTGAGGGTATTGGCCTGCCAGCCCGGCTGTGTGCTGCCGTCGATCAAGGCGCCGGG
Source organism: Lysobacterales bacterium (assembly GCA_038330365.1). GTDB lineage: Bacteria > Pseudomonadota > Gammaproteobacteria > Xanthomonadales > Ahniellaceae > JBBQNY01. Next base: position 1,916 of record JBBQNY010000054.1, read on the forward strand.
GCCAGCTGAGCCGCCGCCGAATACCACCAGGCCGGCTGTGGCCGGTGTGATCGTGCAGACGCCGGTTGCCGCCACGCAGTTCGCATCAGACATCGGGATATCGAAGTTGATGATGTCGAAACCCGCGGCGAGGTTCGCCGCCGCTACAGCCCCGCGGAGCGAACAGTCACCCGGAGCTGTGGTGCAGGCCGACATGCTCACGTCGGAAGTGGTATCGACGATGAATGTTGCGGCGGGTGCGGCAGCCGCAGAGAAAACCGTGAACAACGTGAAAAGTGGGGCATAGCTCATGGTTGCGATGCTCAGGCGGAGGCTTGTGTCTCAAGTAACCCCCAACCACGCCCCAGTCCGCCAAAAGGGTCCACCCGGATCAGTTCAGGACCCAGGCCGCCCAGAGCACCCTTCGCCGCTCAACAGGTCGCGAGGCATATGCGAGGACGACGGGGCTGAGGAGCAATCCTGGACACCGACCAACCCTCGGCAGCCGCTGTCGTCTGTGACGTGTTCGCCGATCTTCTCCAACACCTCGCATGGCAGCAGCGACGCGACGGGGGCAGACAGTGGTGTCCAGGAATTCCATCGACAGTGGTGTCCAGGAATTCCCAGGAATTCCATCATCTGCCGCCACGCGGCGAATCAGATAAGAGCCGGAGAAATGAACCCGGCTCCGTTCTTCCAAGCTGCACGAACAGCTGCGCGAACTTACGCGCGTCGTCGAGAAAATCGCAGCGAAGCGCGCCTGACTCGACAAGGCTTCACGAAGTCACTCCGACCCCGTTCGCCCACGGACCCCGTTCGCCCACGTCCGGAAATGTCTCTGAACCCTTTTCTAAAAAAAACCCCGGCGAGCGCCGGGGTCTTGAGAGTCTTGAGGAAACGCGGGACGTTACGGGGACTTGACCGCCACGTACATGCTCGACTGCGGTGCACGACCGTTCGCTTCGGTGAATATGACGCGCGCGAAAGTGACGTTGGCCAGCGGGGCCGCGGGCGTCGCGGTGATCAGCAGTTGCTGGGTTTCGAGAGGAACTGCGTCTTCGAAACCGTTGCGGAAGACATCTCCAATCATGGTGACGCCCTGACCCGTGAAGCTGAAGGTGTTGGGGACCACAGTCAGTGCCACACCGGCCGGAGTCTCCACCGTCACGTTCCAGGTGGTTGCCATGGGCAGCGCGTTCTTCATGGTGCGGGTCCATGCGCAGGAGGCCGCACAGGACACGTTTCGCATGCTGGGAAGGTTGAGTGTTGCCGGATTGCCACCCGCTCCTGGATTGGCGGCGAGATAGTTGGCGAAGGTCTCGTCCATGATCAGACCCGCGCGCACCGCCTTGGTCAGGTCGATGCGTCCCGAGCCCACGTCATCCGCGTCCCAGACCGAGACCAGGTCCTCACGCGTGCCGGCACGCACTGCCGTCAGCATCATCGCCGAACGCACTTCGCTCGGGCTCCAGCTTGTCTGCACCGAACGGATCAGTGCAGCAGAACCGGCCAGATGCGGCGACGACATGGAGGTGCCGCTGAGGCGACCGTAGTTCGCGGTTGGCGTGGAGAGGTCACCCGTCGCCGCAAGAATGCCAACGCCAGGACCGGTGATGTCAGGCTTCGTCACGCTGGTGAGCATCGAGGGACCGCGCAGGCTGAAGCCAGCGATGGCATCGCCCTGCACGATCGCGGGTGTGAAGTTACCAGTCGTCGCAGCCGGATCGTTGGCCGCGATGAAGGCCACCAACGACTGCCCTTGCGCCTGCGAGAAGCTGTAGGCGGGAAGCGCGGCCCCGCCCACACTCATGCTGAGAGCGCCGGCAGCGTTGTTGTAGATGAATGCGCGCGTGGCACCGGCGGCAGCGGCGTTGTTGATCTTCTCCTCGAATGGACAAGTCCCGCGCGAGATGACTGCGACCGCGCCAGTGAAGAAGCCCGGCGGAAACGCCGTGCCGGTCGCTGGAGGAACCGGCGTGCAGCCGAGGGGATTCGCCGTGTTGTGGCGCAAGGGAAGATTGTCTCCGGCAACGCCGGGATTGGGACCCGAGCCGGGAGTGAGTTCAATGTTCTGCAGCTCGGGTGCCGCGGTCCCGTTGACCGTGAGCGAGCCGAACCCCGAAACGTTGGCGTCATGGGTGGAAGCTGCGACCGTAGTGACCCACGGCCCAAGGTGGTTGACCTCGCCCACCGGATTGGGGGTTTCAGCCCGGGTGTTGCCCGCGGACGCGGCCACGAAGATGCCGGCATTGACGGCATCGAGAAACGCCCGGTCGTTGTCGGTCCACGGAGAGCGGCCGCCTGAAATCGAGAAGTTGATGACGTTGACGCGGTCAAGAATCGCATTCTGGATCGCCGCCTGGATATCGGCACCGGGGCAGGTGTCACCCGGACAGGCCTTGTAGGTACGCACCTGCGCACAAGGCGCAACACCGGAAATGCTGGTGAAACCACCAGGAATCGGCGGCGTCGGCACCGTGGCGCTGGTGAGGGTGTTGCCGCCGGAGGTGCTGGCGGTGTGGCTGCCGTGGCCGGACGTACCGGTGTCTTCCCCGGAAGGCCCCGTGCAGACGCCGGCAGCGCTGGTGGAACAATCGCGGGCGCTCAAAAGCTTGCGGTTGGAAGCGGAGAAGCCACAGGACACATCATTCGCGAACGATGGGTGGTCCGTGTTGACACCGGAATCGATTACGCCAATCACCACGCCCTGGCCACGCGAACCGCCGCCGAGACCGGCCGGCACGTTGGTGCCGTTCCACACGGTATCCGCACCGATGAATGTAGGTCCGCGATAGGTGTCGAGATGCTCCTCGCCCGCCAGCTTCACCTCGACAACACCTGGCGTGGCTGCGACCTTGGCGGCTTCCTGGGCGGTCAACATCATCGCCACACCGCTGAAGCTCGCAATGTAGTCATGCGTGGCTTCGGCGGGACGTCCGATCCGGACCGAAAGCGCCGCTTTCTGATCAGCGTGCTTCTCGATCAGGAATGATTTGTAGGCTTCAGCAGCGGCTGAGTCCGGGTCGAAGCTGCGCCCTGTGCTGGGCGCCGTGGCGCGCAGGTCGCCTTCACCGCCCGCGTAGTAAAGCAAACCGGGATCGGCAAACTTGACGATGTAGGATGCGCGCGCTTCGGCCGCTTGCGGCTCTGCAGCAAAAGCCGACTGGGGAATGGCGACGGTGCCGGCGAGAGCACAGCCGATGACCGAGGCAAGCAGTGACATACGAAGCTGTGGACGCATTGACGAATTCTCCGGCTTGGGGATGGCCTGCTCTCGAGAGGTCGGGAGCGGCGCGAAAGGGTTCAGGACGCATACAGTGCGGAACAACTCCCTTGTTTACAGCACGGTGGCAGACCACACAAGGCCCAGCAGGTCGGTCACGGGCGACTATGTCGAGAGTGTGTCTGCGGCGCGACGAGCGGCGAGAGTTGCGGGATAAATGTATTCGCGATTGCGGGAGATCGTGGCGTCGTGACACACACTTACCGCAATCGGCGAGGCCGATGACTGTCGAGCGGCAGACTGCCGCATCCAGAGCGTTCAGTCTGTCTTGACGGCGCGCGCCAATCGGCCTGCCAGGTTCCTCGTGGAAGAATCCAGGGCGTCGGCTTTTGCTGCGCTCTTTTTGCTGGACAGCGCAGGAGCGATGATGCCCGCGAGTTGCTTTCCGAGTTCGACGCCGAACTGGTCGAAGGAGTTGATGTTCCAGAGCACGCCCTGCACGTGGGTCTGGTGTTCGTGGAATGCGAGCAGTGCGCCAAGCGCCTCGGGAGTGAGTCGGTCCACGAGCAGCGTGTTGCTGGGGTGATCGCCGGGTACACGTCGATGCGGATCGACCGTGTCGACGTCAGCGGTACTGCTGCCAGGTGCCGACGCAGCGCGCGGCGTGGCTGACGGAGCGATATCCGAAGCACCTGTGTCGGCACTCCCGCCCGCGGCAATACTGGCCGCACCGGCGCCTTCGCCTCCGCGCAACAAAGCGGCGCCCTGCGCCAGCATGTGCGACAGCAGCGCGCGATGACTGGCGGCGAATGCATGGTCCGGCTGGATGACGCCGATGAAATCGACCGGGACTTCCTGCGTGCCCTGATGCAAGGCCTGGAACCACGCGTGCTGCACGTTGCTGCCAACGCCGCCCCAGACCACGGGCACGCTGTCGCGCACAAGCCGGCGTCCCTCGACATCCACCGACTTGCCGTTGGATTCCATTTCAAGCTGCTGCAGGAACATCGGCAATTCGCGCAGACGCTGGTCATAAGGCACGACCGCACGCGTCGGCAGGCGCATCAGATTGCGGTTCCATATCCCGATCAGTGCCGCGAGAACCGGGCCGTTGCCTGCGAGCGGCGTGGATGCGACATGCCGATCCATCGAGCGCGCTCCGGCAAGCAGATCCTCGAATGCGTCCATGCCGTATTCGAGCGCGAATGAGAATCCGACGGTCGACCAGAGGGAATAACGACCGCCGATGCTGTCGGCGAACGGCAGGATTCGCGCATCGGGAATCCCGAAGGCACGCGCCCGTTCGGCTTGTGCGGTAACCGCAACTGCACGTGTCGACAAGGCATCGCTGCGTGCAAGCCCCGCTTCCGTCATCCAGTCCATCAACAGGCCGGCATTGCGCATCGTCTCTTCGGTGCCAAAGCTCTTCGAGACGATGACGACGAGCGTGCGCGCAGGATCAAGATCGCGGATCAACCGGGCAGCGGCGTGACCGTCGACGTTGGCGAGGAAGTGGCAACGCGGTCCGAGCCGCTTTCGCAGCGACATCGCATCGCTGGCCAGTCGCGGGCCGAGTTCCGAGCCGCCGATGCCGACATGGACGACGTCGTCGAACGCGGCCCTTGCATGAATCGCGGCGACAAGATCGCGCATCTGCTCGCGCGCCGCCGCAGCGTGGTGTTGAGCTTCTGCGAACGCCGGCGTTGCGCGATCACCTGCTTCGGCGCGCAATGCAGTGTGCAGCGCCGCGCGCCCTTCGGTGGGATTGACGATCGCGCCATCCTGCAATGCGTTGAGCGCGGCGGACACATTGCACGATTCGGCAAGTTCGAGGAGCGCATCGAGGGCTGCGGCGTCAATGCGCTGGCGGGAGCCGTCAAAATGGATATGCGGGGCTTCCGCGCGCAGTCGCTGGTTGCGTGAATCCTCGCCCATCAAATCCAGAATGCGCGATCCGCGCAGACGCGCAGCGCATTCCTCCAGCCGCGCCCAGGCCGCGTCGACTCCGGCTGCGTCGGACATGCTCAGGCTGCCTGCTGCGGCAGACTTCGGTTGGTATGCGTGAGGCGGTTGTCGCGATCAACGTAAACCAGCATGGGCTGGAACGACACGGCTTCCTCGGCAGTCATGCTGGCGTAGGCGCAGATGATGACCAGGTCGCCCGGGCTCGCCTTGTGCGCTGCCGCGCCGTTCACCGAGATCATGCCGCTGCCCGCTTCGCCGCGGATGGCGTAAGTGACGAAACGCTTGCCGTTGCTGACGTTGTAGAGGTGCACTTGCTCGTTCTCGAGAATGCCCGCCAGATCCAGCAGCCGGGCGTCGATCGCACACGAGCCCTCGTAGTGGAGTTCGGCATGGGTGACCGTGGCACGGTGGATCTTGGCTTTGAGGAGACAGAGTTGCATGGAAATTCCTGCGGTCCGATGGTCGCGGACCGGCTGCGAGGCCGGTAATTCTTGCACTGCAGCAAGCCCGGGGCAAAAAAAACCCCCGTTGTTTCCAACGGGGGTTCAATTAGGAGTGACGATTACCACAATGCGCCCTGCATATCCGGAGAGTCGCGAACCGCGGGCATCCCCAGGACGAGTGCGAAGTTACAACACGCGCTGCGCGAATGCAACACTCCGATGCAAATCCGCAACATCAAGCCCAAACCCGTTGTTTCTGCGCAACATTCGGCCGCATTCCGGGCGTGCGCTCCCCGACCGGAACGTTTACGAGCGCGCAGGGGTTAGATCTTCGCGGCCCAATCCACCCTCGTCTTTGCCGCTTTCGCGCACTGCTGTCGGGCACGACTCCCAGCGCGCTGCGCCTGGATCTTTGCGCCCCACCCCCAACCCTCGTCATTCCCGCGAAAGCGGGAATCCATGGGTGGGCGTGCGCATGCGGAGGACGCTCGCGAGTTGCCGTCAGCGAACAATGCTTGACCGTCGGCGGCGCAGCCGCGGCTCAAGCATGGATTCCCGCTTTCCGGCACTACTGTCGGGCACGTCTCCCAGCGCGCTGCGTCTGGATCTTTGCGCCCCACCTCCAACCCTCGTCATTCCCGCGAAAGCGGGAATCCATGGGTGGGCGTGAGCATGCGGAGGACGCTCGCGAGTTGTCGTCAGCGAACAATGCTTGACCGTCGGCTGCGCAGCCGCGGCTCAAGCATGGATTCCCGCTTTCGCGGGAATGACGAGGGTGGGGGTGATGCGCGACTTGGCCGCAACGTCCAAGGCAATCGTGCCGGACTGCAGTGCGCTCTTGCGGGAATGACGAGGGTGGGAGTAGTGCGCGAGTCCCATCGCACCGTGCTTGGGAAACGTTCCGGAAAGGAGTGCCCTCTCGCGGGAATGACGAGGGTGGGGGTGGTGCGCGACTCGGCCGCAACGTTCAAGGCAATCGTGCCGGACAACAGTGCGCTTTCGCGGAAATTACGAGTGTTCCTGCTTCAGGAGTCTGAGGTCAGATCCAGAGCACGGCGGCACAGCCGGCCCGGGCCGACGGGTTCAGATCTGCAGGTTGTCGATCAGTCGCGTGTTGCCGAGCCGGGCGGCGATCAGGGCGATCTCCCCCCCGGCCCGCGGATCGCCGGCGGCGCCCAGATCGTCCGAGTTGCGCAGACTTGCGTAGTCCACCAGGAACCCAAGCGCAGCCAGTTGGTCTTTCGCGCGGGCCTCGATCGGAGCTACGGCTTCCCCGGCAAGGCGCGACTGGCGCATCTCCTGGAGCGTTTGCCAGATGGCCGCGGCGCGCTGGCGCTGATCCCCCAGCAGATACTGGTTGCGTGAGCTCATGGCGAGGCCGTCCGCCTCGCGCACGGTCGCGACGCCCTCGATCCGGATCGCCAGGCCCAGGTCGCGCACCATGCGCCGGATCACCACCAGTTGCTGGAAATCCTTGTCGCCGAAACACGCGACATCGGGCGCCACCAGATTGAAAAGCCGCAGGACCACGCCGGCGACACCGGTGAAATGGCCCGGGCGCGCGTCGACTGCACCGCACAGGACGTCGGACACCACGGGCACGCTGATGCGGGTGGCCTGTTCGGGCCCGAAGGGATACACGCTCGCCACGGACGGCGCAAAGACCATATCGCACTGCACTTCGCGAAGTTTCGCGCAGTCGGCCTCGAACGTGCGCGGATAACGATCGAAATCCTCGGTCGGGCCGAACTGTGTGGGATTCACGAAAATGCTCGTGACCACATGCGTACACAGCTGGTGCGCGCGTTCGACCAGCACGAGATGACCGCGATGCAGGTTTCCCATCGTCGGCACGAAGCCGACGCGCTCTCCCGCACGACGCCACGCTCCGACCTGCTCACGCAACGCCTCGACGTCTTCGATGACGCGCATCAGTAGCTCTGCGAGGCGTCCGGGAAGCGACGTTTGCGCACCGCGGCGGCATAGGCTTCAAATGCGCCCTGTACTGACTCCGCACCGCGCATGAAATCTGCCACGAAGCGCGGCTTGTGACCGAGTGTCATTCCAAGGAGGTCATAGCAGACGAGAATCTGCCCGTCGCAGTCGATGCCAGCACCGATGCCAATAGTCGGAATCGGCGATGCGGTTGAGATCTCGCGGGCCAGTGCGGCAGGCACACCCTCAAGCACCACCAGTGCCGCACCGGCGTCGGCGACGGCCAGCGCATCCGCCTTGAGGCGTGCCGCCGCATCCGCGTCACGACCCTGCACACGGAATCCGCCCATGCGGTGTACCGACTGTGGCGTCAGCCCGATGTGCGCGCATACGGGAATGTCACGAACGGCAAGATATTCAATCGATCGCAGCACCGGCCCTGCGCCTTCAAGCTTGACCATGCCGACGCCACCCACCGCCATCAGCGCCGCGGCAGTGCGGAACGCCGTGCGGGGCGCGGGATAGCTCGCAAACGGCATGTCGCCGATCAGCAGGGCGCGCTTGACACCGGCTGCCACCGCAGCGCAGTGGTAAACCATGTCGTCAACACTGACGCCGAGCGTTCCCGACTGCCCCTGCACCACCATGCCGAGCGAATCGCCGACAAGCACGATGTCGATACCCGCAGCATCGATGATCGCGGCCATCGTCGCGTCGTAGGCCGTTGTCGCCACGATCGGTACACCGGTGGCACGAAGCGCTGCGAGTCCAGGCACAGTCACCGGTCTCGAGGCTGCCGGGCCGGTATCAGCCGGGGTGTTCATGCGGGTTCGCATTCGAACGGAATGGCGCTGCTGGTACCGACGCGCGCCAGTGCTTCGGCGGCGCTGCCGATCCCGGGAATCTCGATGTCCGGTGCAATCTCGAGCAGCGGCCGCAGCGCAAATTCACGCTCATGCAGTCGCGGATGCGGTACGCGACAGCCTGCCTCGTCGACGCTGAGCGCGCCGTACAGCAGCAGGTCGAGATCGATGATGCGCGCTGCCCAGCGCTCCTCGCCGCGTCGGTGCCGGCCGAGCTCGCGCTCGATACGCAGCAGTTCCTCCACCAGCGCCTGGGGGGGGTGTGCGGTGCGAATGCACGCGACCGCATTGAGGAACTCGGGTTGAGTCGCCTCGACCTGAAACGGCCGGGTGCGATACAGCATCGACACGTCCAGCACGGAAATGCCAGCTGTCGCATTGAGTGCACCGACAGCATCCGCCAGCGTGACGGCGCGGTCGCCCAGGTTGGCACCGAGCCCGACGTAGGCCAGCTCGCTCATTCGGTGCTGCCGGACGGAGCGGAACTCCCGGAACGTCGACCACGACCGCCCCGTCGGCGGCGACGGCGCGCTGGGGCGTCCTCTCCCTGAGTTTCGTCGTGTTCACCGTCAACGCCACCGCTCGCATGGCCCTGGAAACCACTACGCGGGCGCGGCTGATTTGACTCGGGCTTGCCTTCGAGGTCGCGCCAGAAAGCGAACAGCCCCGCCGCCTCGGGATCGAACCCCGCACGCAGCTCGAGAAAATCGTATCCCGCGCGAAATCGCGGATGCTCCAGCAGGCGCTGCACGCGCTTGCGCTGCTGGTTCTCGAAACGGGATTGCAGTTGCCAGATCTCCAGCATGGGCATGCTGAAGCGACGCGGCAGTGCCGCGCGTCGAACCTGCTCCACCAGGACCTCATCGGCGGCGATGCCCCACGCGACCTGTACCTCGTGTTGCTGCTCGCGCAAGGCGAGAAAGCGCGGCCATGCCGCCGGCCACAGCAAAGCTGCGAACAGGAAAGCAGGGCTGACGGAGCGGCCATCGCGCACGCGCTGGTCGGTCTGGTCGAGTGCCGCATCGAGCAATGGACGCAGCGCCGCGCCCGCGGGTGTCGCCAACGCCGCAGCCGTGGCAGGCAGGATGGCGCCGAGCAGGCCCAGTTTCTCCAGCACTTTGAAACTCGCCCGGGCGTGGCCGCCGAGCAGCAGCTTGAGCGATTCGTCGAACAGACGGGCTGGCGCCGCATCGTCGAGCAGACGGGCAAGACGCGGAATAGGTTCAAGCGTGCCGCGCTCGATCTCGAATCCGAGCTTGGTGGCGAGCCTGACCGCACGCAGCATGCGAACCGGATCTTCCCGATAGCGCGCGTCCGGATCCCCGATCAGCCGCAGGGATCGGCGCTCGATGTCCGCGAAACCACCGACGAAATCGCGCAGCGAGAAATCCTCGATCGCGTAGTACAACGCGTTGACGGTGAAGTCGCGGCGCTCGGCGTCGTCCTCGATGCTGCCGTACACGTTGTCGCGGACGATGCGCCCGTCGACCACGGAGCGGTCGCCGCTGCCGTCGTCACCACCGGCGCGAAAGGTCGCCACCTCGATGATCTCGGAACCGAACATGATGTGCGCGAGGCGGAAGCGCCGCCCGATCAACCGGCAGTTGCGGAACAGCTGCCGCACCTGCTCGGGCTTGGCGTCGGTGGCCACGTCGAAATCCTTGGGCTGGATGCCGACCAGCAGGTCGCGCACCGCGCCGCCCACGAGATAGCCCGCAAAGCCGGCATCGCGCAACCGGTAGAGCACGCGCAGCGCGTTGGGGCTGATCGCCTTGCGCGAGATCGGATGGTCGGCGCGCGGCACCACCAGCGCACTGGGCGCCGGTTTCGCCCGGTTGCCCGAAGTACGCCTGTGCGCGTCCGCTGGCTCCCTGCTATTTGCGAGCGGCGGCGACGCGGCAACGGATTTCCGGAAAATCGGCAGTCGGCTACCGAGTCAGTCCCACGGCATTCGTGTTGTGCTCCCAGTTGATAGACCTATACTACGCGCCTGTCGGACCCGCTCAACCCAGTCTTTGATTGCGCGTGGTCGATTCCGGTGCAGTGATGCAGCGGCGCGCGGAACGCAACGGCTCGTCCGGGTGCACGCAGCCGGACGCACCGGTTCCGCAGTTTGACCGATCGCGCCCTGGCGCGGGCGATCCGCGCGCGACGCGATTCAACCCGCTCCCTTCGTCTAGTGGTCCAGGACACCGCCCTCTCAAGGCGGGAACACGAGTTCGAACCTCGTAGGGAGCACCAATTCCGGGCCCCGTGCCGGCACTGGCTGCGCGGGGCAACCGGCCGCTATCCACCACCGCCTTCCTCGCGATCCCAAGATGCCCTTCGTCGTTACCGAAAACTGCATCAAGTGCAAGTACACCGACTGCGTCGAAGTGTGTCCTGTCGACTGCTTTCACGAAGGTCCGAATTTCCTGGTGATCGACCCGGATGAGTGCATCGATTGCACCCTGTGCGAACCCGAGTGTCCGATCACTGCGATCTATCCCGAGGACGACGTGCCAGCGGGGCAGGAGCCGATGGTGGCGCTGAACGCCGAACTCGCCAAGCTCTGGCCGGTGATCGCAGTGCGCAAGGAGGCCCCGGACGACGCGAAGGAATGGGAAAACGTGCCGGACAAGCTCGCGCAACTCGAACGCTGAGCGCAGGCGGACCGGCATCACCGGGCCAAAATCCTGGTCCACCGCGCACTCAGGCGCGGGCGCTGTCAGCGCAAGGCCTGCCGTATCGCCAGCTGCAAACGGCGCGCGGAGGCATCATCGTCTCCTTTGGCGTCCAGGATCGTGACGGCGCTGCCGCCACTCGTGGGCAGCACACTGACCGTGCGCACCGCCGACTGCCGCACGACGCGATCGCGTCCCGTCAGCCTGGACAGCCAGGTGCGCCTGGCAATCGTGGTTTCGACATTGACCTTGAGCGTGCGGGTGGCAGCGTCCGCGCTGCGGACATCGATGCCTTGCGTACCGCGCAGGGCAGCCGCCACCTTCACATAGACGTCGGCAGGCGCCAGCGACGAGGAAACCGGGGCGATCGGCTCGCGCACGATCTCGATCGTCGGAGGCGTATCGGCAACTTCCGTCTGGTTGCTGCCGCTGCTGGTGTCCGGAATGATGAGCGCAGCGGAGTTGTTGGGACTGTCGAGCCCTTCGGGAATGACCAGCGGCGCGGCAGCGCGCGACTTCTGGTACTCAGTGCTGTTACGGGGCTTGAGCCAGCCACAGCCGGCGACAATCAAAGTCAGAATCAATAGAAGGAACAGGCGCGGCAGGGCTCGCATCGAGGCGGCGATCCAGTCGAGGTGAAGCGCGGGACTATACAAGGGAGCCTCCGATCAATGTCACGCCGGCGTCACCATCGCCGGCGACCCCGCCACGGACCGCTCCAGATTGCGGATGATGGATACGCAACGCTCGGCCTCCTCGTGCCACGGCCCGCTCAGCGGCAGCAGCGGCAATCGCAAGTCCGGCCCGCACAGGCCGAGGCGGTGCATTAGCCATTTGACGGGTATGGGATTGGGCTCGCTCCCCAGCATTTCATTCAGCGGCGCGAAGCTCGCGTCGATTGCGCCGGCCTGCCGGGCGGCGTGGGCATGAGCGGCCTGGCAGAGCGCTCTGAAGCTGCCGGGGCAGACGTTGGCGAGCACCGACACCACACCATCGGCGCCGGCGAGCATTGCGCGCGCCGCGGTCGGGTCGTCTCCCGAAAGCACGGCGAACCCCGGACGCTGCAGCGCCAGTAGCGCCTGCATGCGTTCTGGCTCCGTGCGCGCCTCCTTGATGCCCACGATGTTCGGGTGTCCGACGAGTTCCGCCACCGTCTCGGGCAGCAGATCGCAGCCTGTACGCGACGGCACGTTGTACAGGATCAACGGCAGAGCCCCTGCGTCGGCCAGCGCCTGGTAGTGCGCCACCAGGCCCTGCTGCGTTGGCCGGACGTACGCGGGTGTCACCACCAGCGTCGCGTGGGCGCCAGCGTTGTCCGCGAGCTTCTGCAGCTGCAGTGCGCGCTGAGTGCTGGACGCACCACAGCCCGCGATAACGGTGATCGCGCTGCCGGCACGCCGGACGGCAGCCTCGATCAGCTGCTGCAATTCGTCGAATTCGAGCGCACCGGATTCGCCGGTTGATCCACCCACCACGATGCCGTCGGTCGACGCCGCGTTGTGCAAGTCGAGAATGCGGTTCCACGCCGGCAAGTCGACGGAGCCGTCGGCGTTGAACGGCGTTGCCAGTGCGCAGATGCTGCCTTCAATGCGCATTCGGGTACCTGTCATTCGGAGCGGACAAGGTTACGTGCCTGCGCCGTCGCAAGGAAGCGGCAGCGCGTTCCCGCGCCCGGCCGCGGGCGCTTTCCGAAAGCCAGGCATCCGTGCGCCCGGCGAGTGTGAGCGGGCTCTCGCGGATTTCCTTGTGGGGTAATGGGCGCACAAGTAAGCTGCCGCTGCACGCGGTCGCCTGGCCGCAAGGAATTGCCGAACCAACGTGCCGCGACAGCCAACCAACGAAAACTACGTCCTCATCACTGCCGTGGCAAAGGAATCCCAGCCGATCCTGTTGCCGCTGACGCGGCGGATCCGGGACTGTGGGTGCAACGTGCTGGAGTCGCGACTTTCCTGCCTCGGCCGGGACATCGTCATCGCCTGCCTCGCGGTCGGCTCATGGGATGCGATCGCCAAGCTCGAATCGAGCCTGCCCCGGCTGCAGCGCGAAGATGGTGTCACCGCGACGATGCAGCGCACCGAAGCCCGCGCGAACCAGGAAACGCTGCTGCCGTACCTGGTCGAGGTCGTCGCCGCTGACAAACCGGGCATCCTGCACGAACTGGCGGAATTTTTTGCCACGCGCAGCATTTCGCTCGAGCAGCTCTCGTCCTCGCGTTATCGCGCGATGCAGACGGGGGCGGAAATGTTTTCGGCACAGATCACGATCGGCGTGCCTGCAAAGACGCACATTGCGGCCCTGCGCGATGACTTCCTCGAGTTCTGCGACTCGCTGAATCTCGACGCCGTGATGGAACCCGTCAAGTATTAGCGCCGGCCGCTCCGACTTGAAGTCGCCGCATGATCGAGCCGCCCGCGCCGAGGCTGCCGCAGCGCGGAATCGCGACGCCGATGCGCGCATTGATCCGCTGCCGGACCTGTCCACGATGGGGACCAGCGGGGCCGTGGATCTGGCTTCGCTGCGCGGCAGGGCCCTGGTTCTGTATTTCTATCCGAAGGACGCGACCAGCGGCTGCACGACCGAAGCCCTCGACTTCCAGTCTGCACTTGACGCGTTCGCCGAGGCTGGAGTCCGCATCGTGGGAGTTTCGCGCGACTCGCTGGCGTCGCATGCGCGCTTCCGTGAGCGCCAGGGTCTCGGGTTCGATCTGATCTCCGATAGCGACGAATCCCTGTGCACCCTGTTCGATGTCATCCGCACCAAGTCCATGTACGGACGGGAAGTGCGCGGCATCCAGCGCAGTACCTTCCTGTTCGACAAGGCCGGACGCCTGCGCCAGGCCTGGCGCGGCATGCGTGTTCCAGGGCACGTGGCGCAGGTGCTCGAAGCGGCACGCGCGTTGTGAGGTTCGAGACGAAAATCCCGCAGCGCCGCAGAATCGTTGCCCATTGTGATTGCCTGCAATCCCACCGACAGGAGAAGCCCACTACGTGATGACCTCGACGCGGCGCACCTTCGTCCTCGACACCAATGTGCTGATGCACGATCCAACGGCGCTGTTCCGCTTCGAGGAACACGACGTGTACTTGCCGATGACGGTGCTCGAGGAACTCGATGCCGCCAAGAAAGGCTCGTCGGAAGTCGCGCGCAACGCACGCCAGGTCAGTCGCTTCATCAACGAGCTGATCGAAGTCCACGGCGCCGACAGTATCCAGGAGGGTCTGGGGCTCGCGCGGCCACAGGAGCTTCGGCTTTCGGGACGCGCCCCGCACGGCAAGTTGCGCTTTCAGATGCGCACCTCAAGCAACCGCAGTCATATCGCCGGCGGCGTGGCGCCCGACAACCAGATCCTTGCCGCCATCGTCGAGCTGCTGGCAGGCGACCCTGCCATCCCGGTGGTGCTGGTCTCGAAGGACATCAACCTCCGCATCAAGGCGGCAATCCACGGCATCGCCGCGGAAGACTACGAGAACGACCGCGCACTCGATGATTTCTCATTGCTCTACGTGGGACATGATCGCCTGCCGGACGACTTCTGGGAGCGCCACGACGAAGTACGCAGCTGGACCGAGCGCGGCCATACCTTCTACGAAGTGCGCATGCGCGACGACGAGCCCTGGTATGCCCACCAGTGCCTCTGGCTGGAAGGCGATGACGCCCTCGAATTCCGCGTGCTGCGCATCCAGGATGGTCTCGCCACCTTGCAGTTGCTCGATGACTACCGCGGCGGCACGCATTCGGTATGGGGTATCCATGCGCGCAACCGGGAACAGAATTTCGCGCTGAATCTGCTGATGGATCCGGAGATCGATTTCGTGACCCTGCTCGGCACCGCCGGCACCGGCAAGACGCTGCTGGCACTCGCTGCCGGGCTCGCGCAGGTGATGGACCAGCAGCGCTACCGCGAGGTCATCATGACCCGCGCGACCGTGAGTGTCGGCGAGGACATCGGTTTTCTGCCCGGTACGGAGGAAGAAAAAATGACGCCCTGGATGGGCGCGCTCACCGACAATTTGGAGGTGCTGACCAATCCGCAGGAAGGTGGATCGTGGGGCCGCGCCGCCACCAACGACCTGCTCGCTTCACGGGTCAAGGTCCGCTCGATGAACTTCATGCGCGGTCGCACCTTCCTGAGCCGCTACGTCATCATCGACGAGGCACAGAACCTGACGCCCAAGCAGATGAAGACGCTGCTTACCCGCGCCGGACCGGGCACCAAGATGATCTGCCTCGGCAACGTGGAGCAGATCGACACGCCCTATCTGACTGAAACGACATCGGGCCTGACGTACGCAGTTGACCGGTTCAAGGAATGGCCGCACAGCGCCCACATAACGCTGCGGCGC
>JBBQNY010000055.1:0-17290 GCA_038330365.1 Lysobacterales bacterium
CGCGGATTCTTTCGACGCGATCGATTGGGACAGCGGGCGTTTCCCACGGAGCTGAGACGCTCCGCTAACGGCTTCAGTTGCCGCGCGATTTTGCGCTTGCAAATCAATCGCTTACGGCGGAGCGGATGCTATCACGACGACCGCTCCGGCGTAACCCCCGGGACGGGCGGCACCCAACCGAATTCCTTGCGGGAAGTTCAGCACCCCCTGTAGGAGCGCGCTTGCGCGCGATGGCGACATGGCAGCACGTGCCGCGCGCTCACCCTTGACATGGCGCTATCGCGCTCCTTCGGAGACTGGTGCACACCCACGGTCGCCGTGGCGGGTTCGTTCGCGCATGACAAGCGTCACGGCCAAGTCCTGATGCATGGGAATGTCGAGCAGTTGAACCTTCGCGCAAGCTGTCCGCATCGGAGGTGACACATGCACGCAGCACCGGCAATTGCGGAACAATCCCTGCTCCTGGCGAGCGACGAAGCGCCTGCAAAGGTGCTCGCGCGTCTGTGCGGCGTCAGCAAACACTACGGAAAGGTGCTCGCGCTCGATTGCGTGGATCTGGATGTGCGCCGGGGCGAAGTGCTGGCGGTGCTCGGGCCGAACGGTGCCGGCAAGACCAGTGCGCTGGCGCTGCTGATGGGTCTGCGGTCCGCCGACAGTGGTCGCGTTGAGCTGTTCGGCGGTGATCCGCGCGCTGCGCGCAACCGGCGGCGACTGGGCGTGATGCTGCAGATCGCGCAGATGCCGGACACGCTGACCGTGAGCGAACACGTGCGCCAGTTCTCCGGCTACTACCCGGACCCACGCCCGCTGGCGGAGACGCTCGCGCTGGCTGGACTGTCTGATCTCGCGGGACGGCGTTACGGCGCGCTGTCGGGCGGTCAACAAAGACGCGTGCAGTTCGCCCTGGCCATATGCGGCCGGCCGCAGCTGCTGTTTGTCGACGAGCCCACGACTGGGCTCGATGTTTCCGCGCGCCGCGACTTCTGGAGCGTGTTGCGCGGCATGGCGGCCGAAGGGGCCGGCATCGTGCTCACCACCCACTACCTGGAGGAAGCCGATGCCCTGGCGCAGCGCATCGTGTTGCTGCATGAAGGGCGCATCCTCGCCGACGACACGCCTGCCGGCATCAAGGCCCGCGCCGCCGGCAAGCGGATCCGCTGCGTGACCGGCATCGATGCTGCGCACATCGCATCGTGGGGAGGCGTTGACAGCGTCGAGCGCGAGGGTCCTGTCACCTCGATCGTTACCCGCGAGACCGAAACCGTGATGCGGCAACTGCTGGCCGAGGATCAGGACCTGAGCAGTGTCGAGATTGCACCGGTCGGTCTTGAGGACGCATTCGTCGCATTGACTCGGGAGAAGTCCGCATGAACGCAGCAACCGATGCCCTGAACGTGCCGCAATTCGACGCCCGTCCGCAATCGATACCGCTCACGCGCACGCTGCGCATCTACCTGCGCGAAGCCGCTCACGAATTTCTCACTGTCCTGCGCACACCCGCGTTCGCCATTCCCACGCTGGCTTTTCCGGCCGTGTTCTACGCCGTGTTTGCGCTGCTGCTGCCGGGCCGGTGGGGCGATTATGACAAGTCGATTTATCTGCTTGCCACGTATGGCACGTTTGGCGTGATCGGGCCCGCGCTGTTCGGCTTCGGCGTCGGCGTCGCGATTGAGCGCGAGAAGGGATGGCTGGAACTCAAGCGCGCCTCGCCCATGCCGATCACCGCGTACTTCTTCGGCAAGATGGCCATGAGCATGCTGTTCGCGTTCATCGTCGTGCTGATTCTCTCGGCGCTCTCGCTCGCGGCCGGAAAAGTCATCGCGTTCGATGCCTGGACCCGCATGCTGGCAGTGCTCGTTGCTGGAACGTTGCCGTTCTGCGCGATGGGCCTTCTGATCGGTGCGCTGGTACGGGGAACGGCTGCAGCCGCGATCGTAAACGTGGTGTATCTGCCCATGGCATTGCTTTCCGGGCTCTGGGTTCCGCTGTTCGTCTTTCCGCCCATCGTTGGCAAGCTGGCTTTCATCTGGCCGTCGTTTCATCTGTCGCAGATTGCGCTGGGCGTGGCGGGCCAGATCAAGGTCGTGCCCTATGCACTGCATTTTGCAGTGCTGGTGGGATTCACGATCGCGCTCACCTTGCTGGCCGCGCGCAAGTTGCGGCGCGACCCGTGAACCCGGTTGCGGTGCGCTGGCAATCGCGCACCGTCGCCGGCGCCCCAGTTGAACGCAGGCGCAAACCCGTGATTGCATTCAAGCTGCGTGGTGCCGCGCAACGTGCGAAAGTCGGCGCATGAAGAGGCTGCAACTTGCTGAAGGTCCGAACGAAGAACTGACCCCACAGTTCCTCGATCCTGTGCACGGCTGGTGGCCGTATGCCAACCTGATCTATCTGTTTTTCGTGTTCCTGCCGTTGCTGTTTGCGCCAGGTGTCACAGCGACTGCCTGGATCGCTTCGGGAGCCGCCGTTGCGTTGTTTCTGCCCGTCTATTTCGCGGGCTGGCGTTACCAGCACCTGCGTGTTCCGGCACTGCTCCTGACGGCAGCACTCGGTTTCGGACTGGTGCCCTTCAATCCCGGCGGGAACTCGTTTCTCATCTACGCCATTGCGCATGCGAGCTATTTCTTCGCGTGGCGGCACGCGGTAGTCATTGCGGTGGTACTGGTCGTGCTGCTGGCCGTGCAGATGGCGACACTCGGCCAGTCACTCGCGTACGCGGCGATCACCGGAGTCATAGGCGGCATGGTGCTCGTCGGCAACTTCATTTCGCGTGCGCAGGCCCGCCACAATGCGGAACTCCGGGTGAGCCAGGAGGAGGTCCAGCGCCTGGCGCGCGCCAACGAGCGCGAGCGCATCGCACGCGATCTGCACGACCTGCTGGGACACACGCTGTCGGTTATCGCAATGAAGGCGGAGCTGGCCCGCCGGCTCTGTCAGCGTGGTGATCCGCTGGCCGTCGCCGAAATGGCGGAGGTGGAGCGCGTCGCGCGCGACGCGCTGTCCCAAGTGCGACACGCGGTGGCCGACATGCGCGGCGCCAGCTTCGAGCAGGCATGCGACAACGCCTGTTCCGTGCTCGAAGGCACCGGGCTGGAAGTCGAACGCGACACGACGTTGGCTGCATTGGGACCCGAGGCCGACCAGGTGCTCGCGTGGGTGCTGCGCGAAGCCGTCACCAATGTGATGCGCCACGCGCACGCGAACCGTGTGCGGATCACGCTGGGGCGGAATGCGGATGGCGTCGTGCTGGAGGTGCAGGACGACGGCTGCGGCTCTGGAATTGTCGAAGGGCAGGGGCTGTCCGGGATGCGCGAGCGTATTACCCAGATCGGAGGCGAGCTTGAAATTGAATCCGGCGACGGCGGCGGTACACGCCTGCGCGCCTGTGTGCCCGACACGATGATCGACCCGTGCGCGGCATCCACTTCCGCGGATGCGCATTCGAACGTGCTGCTACCGCCAGGTCCACGCACTCGCGCTGCCGCATGATCCGGGTGCTGCTCGCGGAGGATCAGTCCATGCTGCGCGGCGCGCTGGCGGCGCTGTTGGGCCTGGAACCTGACATCCAGGTGCTCGCGGTGGCTGCGGATGGCGACGAGGCATGGACGCGGGTGCGCGCGGGCGACGTGGATGTTCTGGTCACCGACATTGAAATGCCTGGCCTTTCCGGTCTGGATCTCGCCAAGCGCGTGCAGGAGTCGGAGCTCGAGTGCAAGCTCGTGATCCTCACGACCTTTGCGCGTCCCGGCTACCTGAGACGTGCCCTCGAGGCGGGGGCCAGCGGTTACCTGCTGAAAGACGCGCCGGCGGAAAAGCTGGCGGAAGCACTCCGCACCGTCCATCGCGGTGGTCGCGCGATCGATCCGGAGCTGGCGCTGGCGGCGTGGAGCGAAAGCGACCCGCTGAGCGATCGCGAGCGGCAGGTGCTGCGGCTTGCCGGCGAGGGGTGCAGTGCGGGCGACATTGCCGCCAAGCTGCACCTGACGCAGGGCACGGTGCGCAATTATCTTTCGGAAGCGATCGGCAAGCTCGGCGTCGGCAACCGGATCGAGGCGTACCGGCTCGCGCGGCAGAAGGGCTGGCTGTAGTTCCCTGGTATTCGTCCCGATCCCGCGCCGTTGCCAGCGACGGATTTCGCAGTCGTACAATGCGCCCCCCTCCAACTTCGGTCGCCCGTGCGCAAATCCGACTTCAGCTACGAACTGCCGCGCGAGCTGATCGCGCAGAAGCCACTTGCCCAGCGCGGCGACTCGCGCCTGCTGATCGTGCCGGATGCAGGCGAATTCATCGATTCGTCCATTGGCGAGTTGGGCGCGGCGCTGCGCTCGGGTGACCTGCTGGTGTTCAACGACACGCGCGTCATTCCCGCGCGCGTGCAGGGCCTCAAGGATTCAGGCGGTGCGGTCGAGCTGCTGGTCGAGCGCGTAGAGGATCCACGGACACTGCTGGCCCAGGTGCGGGCCAGCAAGGCGCTGCGTCCGGGTCGGCATCTCAAACTCACCGACGGCAGCGTGCTGCACGTCGTGGAGCGCGAGGGCGAGTTCATGCGCCTGCGACTGGAAGGCGACGAGGACATCGACGCCCTGTTGGAGCGCGTCGGCAGCATTCCGCTGCCCCCCTATATCGACCGCGCGCCGGAGGCCGCGGACCGCGAGCGCTACCAGACGGTTCTCGCACGTGCTCGCGGCGCGGTGGCGGCCCCGACCGCAGGCCTGCATTTCGACGAGGACCTCATTGCCACGCTTGCCGAACGGGGCATCGAAACGGCCACGTTGACCCTGCACGTCGGTGCCGGAACATTTCAGCCCATGCGCGTGGACGAGATCGCCGATCACCGCATGCATGCCGAGCGCTTCACCGTCTCCAGCGAACTGGTCGAAAAGATTGAAGCGACGCGCGCTCGCGGTGGTCGGGTGGTCGCGGTTGGCACCACCGTGGTACGCGCGCTCGAAACGGCCGCCGCTGACGCTGGTCTTCGACCGGGAACCGGTGAGACGCGCATCTTCATCACACCGGGGTTCGACTTCCGCGTGGCCGACCTGCTGATCACCAACTTCCATCTGCCGGAGTCGACGCTGATGATGCTGGTGTGCGCGTTCGGCGGACAACAGCGCGTGCTCGATGCCTATGCGCACGCCGTTGCACAACGCTATCGGTTCTTCTCCTACGGCGACGCGATGCTGATTCACCCCCATCGCCCCACGAACGCAGCATGAGCACGCCGGCGCGCTTCGAGCTGCTCGCGAGCGACGGCAATGCACGTCGCGGTCGTCTGGCGCTGCGCCGTGGAAGCATGGAAACGCCGGGTTTCATGCCGGTGGGCACTTACGGATCGGTGAAAGCGATCGCCCCCGACGCGCTGCGCGCAACCGGCGCGGAAACCGTCCTCGGCAACACCTTTCATCTTTTTCTGCGGCCGGGGCTCGACATCATCGCGGCGCATGGGGGGCTGCACGGGTTCATGCGCTGGAGCGGGCCGATCCTCACCGATTCAGGTGGCTTCCAGGTGTTCTCGCTGGCGGCGCGGCGGCGCATCAGCGAAGAGGGCGTGACCTTCGCGTCCCCGGTCAATGGCGACAAGGTATTCCTGTCGCCCGAGGAAAGCATGCGCATCCAGCATGTGCTGGATTCCGATGTCGTCATGATCTTCGACGAGTGCACGCCGTACCCCGCGTCGGATGAGGTTGCCCGCGTTTCGATGGAGCTCTCATTGCGTTGGGCGGGGCGCAGTGCGCGCGCCCACGCGGAACTCGACAATCCCAACGCGCTGTTCGGAATCGTGCAGGGAGGCGTGCACGCGGATCTGCGTTCGCGATCCGTGGACGGCCTGCTCGAGATCGGATTCGACGGCTATGCGGTGGGTGGGCTCGCGGTCGGCGAGCCCGAATCCGAACGCGATGCGATGCTCGATCACACCTGCGCGCTGCTGCCGCGGGATCGTGCGCGCTACCTGATGGGCGTCGGGCGGCCGCAGGACATCGTCGAGTCGGTGCGGCGCGGCATCGACCTGTTTGATTGCGTGCTGCCGACCCGCAATGCCCGCAACGGACATTTCTTCACGCGCGACGGCGTGGTGCGCATCCGCAACGCGCGCTACGAGAAAGACCTCGGCCCGATCGAGGAAGGCTGCGCATGCGCAGCCTGCGCCGGCGGATTCTCCCGCGCCTACCTCCGCCACCTCGACCGCTGTGGCGAGATGCTCGGCCCCATGCTCGGCACCATCCACAACCTCCACCACTATCAGCAACTCATGCGCGACATCCGCGACGCCATCGAACACCACCACTTCGCCGCCTTCGCCGACGCCTTCCACACCCGCCTCGCCCGCAACCGCGACGTCATCGAGAAATAGAACGGGCCTCATCTTGCAGCCTCCGGCACATTCACTCGAAGCCGTCTTCGAAGAACGACTGTGAAAATGTGAACAGGGTGACGATGTTCTCATTGGGGCGACCGACCACGAGCCGTGAACGCATCGCGTCATACGCGGTTGTCAAGTTTCGTCCTCCAGACGTCGCGCCGCCTCGAACACTGTTCGCCATGTTGATGTGGCCAGCGACTCCAGAGATGCTGGAACCGAGCGAGACAGCGCCAGCGTCTGCCAGTTGGCCGTGGTCCCAGTGTTGGTTGATCACCGCGTAGGAGCCGTCGGAGAAAATGGCGGAACTCAGGCCCACCGTGGGATTGGTGCCCAAGGCTTCACCCGTGGTGACACCGACGAGGGAGTTCGCCGAAGTGAGAAATCCTGAAGAACCGTTTGCACCGTCGCCCCAGGTCGCCGCGCCGGCATTGACGATCGGCCCGTTGTCCCACAAGGCGCTAAGCACGAGATAGTTTCCATTGGCGAGAGCCATCACTCCATCACCGCCGACTCTATCGTCAGCCGTGGAGCCGACAAGCGAGTTGACCGATGAAACGTCGCCAATCAGCGGAGCGCTGCCGTCGGCCCAGGTAACAGCTCCGAGCGAGGCGTCTCCAAACCTGCTGGACACAACGTAGTTGCCGTTGCTGAGCGCAGTAATCCCTTTCGTGCCAAGTAACTCATCGTTCGATCCAGTCAGCGAGTTGACTGTCGAAACTTCACCCTGCAAGCCGCCGGATCCTGCTGCCCAGGTGACAGCTCCCGCGTCGCGGAGCGATCCCCTGTTCCAGCGGGGACTACAGATCACATAGTTGCCATTGGTCAGCGCGAAGACGCCGCCACCGCCCACCTGATCCTCGTCAGTTGTTCCAATCAGCGATTCCTCTGGAGTGATCACACCGATTCGGCCGGCTTTACCATCGGCCCAGATCACGGCGCCTACGCGGCTGCGGCTCAAATCAGACCAGGTCGAATCTGAAACCACGTAGTCGCCGTTGCTGAGAGCAGTCACCGCGTAGATTGAGCGGTTCGCGAATCCCGAGTCTTGACCGAGACTATTGTTCAAACGCGAACCCGTAAGCGAGTTGAATTGCGACACTGCTTCTATGGACGGGATATTTCCGTCACGCCAGGTCACTGCGCCGGCATTCGGAATTCCAGGTTTGTCCCAAGCCGGACTGCTTACCACGTAGTGCCCATTTTCGAGGGCACTCACTCGGGAGCCTACGCGATCGCCCGGCGTCGATCCCGTGAGTGCATTGTCGATCGACATGCCGCCGACACACCCCCTCATTCCGTCGCACCATCTCACCGCGCCCAGATCTGCGGAGCTGCCGGAATCCCAGCTCGGTGATGCGATCACATAGTGCCCGTTGGCCAGCTCGGTGATGTTGTTGCCTAGGTACTCGTCGCTGGTCGTTCCCACGAGCGAATTGGCACTCGACACCGCTCCGCGAACACCAACGCTGCCATCGCCCCAAGTGAACGCTCCTGCGCCAGAGATACTTCCGTTGTTCCAGTCATAACTGCCGACAACATAGTTGCCATTGCGGAGCGCGGTCACTCCACTGGACCCTACATAGTCTCCTTGCTGCGTACCGATGAGGGAGTTCGCATCCGAAACTTCACCCACGCAGCCACTGTTGCCTTCGCACCAGGTTGCGGCTCCGACGCCCAGCGAACCCGCGCGCTTCCAGTAAGCACTGGCAACCACGTAGTTGCCGTTGGAAAGCGGTACCACGCCCGAAGCACTCTGGTTGCCGATTACCCCGATGGCATCGTAGGCAGTACTCCCAACCAGCGAGTTCCTCGCAGACACCGTTCCCGACAAACCCTTGGTGCCGCTGACCCAGGTAACGGCCCCGGCATTCTGTTTGTTCCCGTTCCACCAACCAGGACTCGAGACCAGAAAATTCCCGCTGGCCAACACGATAATTCCGCCCGAACCGATCCAGGATGCGTCTTGAACGTCAGCAACATTGCCCTTCAAAGTGCTGATCAACGTTCCGTCGGGGTGATAGAGATGCACCGCACCGGTGAGCAGCTGCGATTCCTCCTCGAAATACCTGTCGACCACTACGATGTTGCCGTTGGGCAGCACCTTCACGTCGACGCCGAAGTCTCCAGCTCCCGGGGGTCCAACAATATCGACTTGGGCCGAGTCAGCTGCAACTGCATTCATCGCGCACAGCGCACCGAACAACCATGCACGACACCCTGTCGCCAAACGCCGACTTCCAAATCGCTGATCAAACTCCATGGTTAAACTCCCTGAAAGTGTCGCCAAGTCGTGCACAGGCGTATACCGAGATCCCCTCTGACTGGAAAAGACTGGTGGAACAGTGGCGAATTGTCCATCCTGTCGGAATCAAAGGGGACGGAGGAAATTAATTCATAACTGACAACGCCACAGCACGCGCTCTTCACGAACTTGCGCCAAAGCGGCCCGCCGCATCTTGGCTGCCTATCTCTACGCGTCGCGCACACTCAGTTTCAAGGCAGCATCGTCAGGCAGCTATCAGTTCAACTTTTATCCTGAAGCCGAGCGCGGTCGCGGCTCTTGTCATGGTCTCCAGCGTTAATCCGGTGTCGGTCGCGTCGAGCATGCGGTCGACAACGGTTCGGCTCGTCTGCATGCGCTTGGCCAAGTCGCTCTTGTTCACGCCGCTGGTGTGCATCGCCTGCTCGATCTGCCATGCGATCACTCGCTTGACGGCAGCCGCGGTCGCTTCCTCAAGCTCGCCCTGCTCTGTCAGAAAAGCGTCGAAGTCAGTGCCGATATGCTTGTTCTTGCTCATAGGTTCACCTCTTTCATGCGACCTGTTGCCAAAGCGAGATCCGCTTTTGGCGTGGCGTTCGTCTTTTTCACGAAGCCATGAAGCAACACCATTTCCGCGCCGACAACCGTGAAAATCAGCCGGGCAATCCCGTCCGGAATGTTGCTGCGAACTTCCCAAAGTCCTGGTGCCAGCTTGCGCGCGATGGGCATCCCGACGGGCCAGCCGAACTGCACGGTCTTGATGTCTGCGCCAATCGCTTTTCTCGCTCCCATCGAGATCTGATGGATCAGCCATTCACGGACAGGCTCATTGCCGGTTGTGGTGCAGTAGAACCGGACCGATAGAGTGGGAGGGATGCGTGAAAGGTACCTAAATAAGTGCACATGTCAAGTGCCGCAGGCGAAAAGGGGTCAGGTACATTTATCTGTCGGCTGCCCTAAAGCTCGAAGTCCTTGAGTCGAATCACCGTCAAACGGTCGTTGGCCTCGCATCCGCTGTCGCTGGAAAGAAGGAACCGGCGGTCTCCGCGGAGGGTGGTGGGGTTCCGCAGTGCGGCGCGGCGATCAGCTTGCCGCCCTGTTTGCCATGAATTTCCGCGGCCAGTTCAAAGCAGGTAGCGTCGTGCAGCAAGCGCTGGATGATGTGCTCACATTCGAATAGCTGGCGAATGGATGCCATGGCGGCATCCGCATTCACTCCCTCCATCGACGACCCCAAGACAATTCAAGATGACAGCAGCGATCGAACTGAAAGCCGTCGACAAATCCTACAGAGCGCACCAGGTGCTGCACCAGCTGGAGCTCAGCGTTCCCGAGCGTAGTGTCTTCGCATTCCTGGGCAATAACGGGCATGGCAAGTCCACGACCATCCGTCTGATCACCGGCCTTGCCGCAGCGGACGGCGGCAGCATTCATGTATTCGGACGCGACATCCGCGATGAGCGCCGCCAGGTGTTGGCAGAAATGGGATGTCTCATCGAGGCCCCGAGCAGTTATCCGAATCTCACTGGCCCGGAGTTTCTTTCTATCGCAACGAGTCTCAAGAACCTGCCACGCAGCGAGATCGATCGGACGCTGGAACTGGTCGGTCTGCGCTGTGACCGCCGACAACGAATCGAACACTACTCGCTGGGCATGAAACAACGGCTCGCTTTGGCGCATGCACTGATCGGCAGCCCGCGCTTGCTGGTCCTGGATGAGCCGACCAATGGCCTGGATCCAGACGGCATCCAGGACATAAGGCGATTGCTGTCAACGCTGCCGGACAGCGCGGGCTGCACCATTTTCTTTGCCAGCCATCATCTGGATGAAGTCGAAAAGACCGCCACCCACCTTGCCGTACTGCGTGAAGGGTCGATCGTGTTGCAGTCATCAGTGCGCGATCTTGCCCAGCGTCTTACAAGCGTTCTGGCACTGGAGGTCGA
Organism: Lysobacterales bacterium; assembly: GCA_038330365.1. GTDB lineage: Bacteria > Pseudomonadota > Gammaproteobacteria > Xanthomonadales > Ahniellaceae > JBBQNY01. The sequence continues at coordinate 10,565 of JBBQNY010000055.1, forward strand.
GGACGCCGCGCAGGCAGCCGGCATTCTGCAGTCATTGGGTTACCTGGTCGAAGCTGAGGGTCCAAACCATGTGTCGGTATCGGGCATCGATCGCGAAGCGGCAGGTCGCGTGCATGCCTGTCTGGTGCAAGCGGGAGTCGTACTTTATGAATCTTCGCTTCGAAAGCCCAGCCTTGAGCAATGGTTTCTGCAGACGGCGTTTTCCGACAGGGACCCGACATGATCTTCCGTCTGTTCCGAATCGAGTTGCTCAAGATCCGTCGCTCGCTGGTGTTGCTGATGACGCTGGCGTGTCCGCTGGCGGTTGTCGTTCTGGTATTCGGCATGAACCTGCGGAACGCGACACCGAAGGCGATGACGGCGGAGCAATGGACGATGCTCTGGGCCAGCGTGTCTGCGATGTGGTCGTGGTTCATGCTGCCGCTTTACATCGCACTGTCCACCAGCCTCATCAACGGTAACGAGCATCGCAATCAGACTTGGCGCGTGATGCTGAGCCTTCCCATCAGCAAGGCCGAGCTGTACGCCTCCAAGGCGATGGTGGCGATTTTTCTGATGGTCGGTGCGCACGTCGCCTTGTTGATCGGTACTGCACTGGCTATCGGCGTGCTGGGACTGCTGGGATTTCCGTTGACCGGCGCGTTCAATGTTCGCCCATCTGCGATGCTGTGGGCTGCGCCGCTGGCTGCGCTTCCCCTGCTGGTGTTGCAACATGCATTGAGTTGGCATCTGCGTTCAATTGTTCCACCGCTGGCCATCGCGGTGATGGCAACTTTCGCCGCCATCCAGGTCGGTAGTTCCGAATACTGGCCCTATGTGCCCTGGACGTATCCACTGGTGGCGACGAACGCGGCTTCAGAAGCGGCGCGTGACAGCGCGGTGATGCTGGGCCCCGCACTGGCCGCAATCCTGTTTCCGCTCACCGCGTGGTGGCTAGAGCGACGCGAGATTGTGTAGGGAGAGGCGAGCTTCATGCGGATGTCCAGGATTGACGTTCCGTCCATCTGGATGTCCCCGATTGCCATCGCGAAATATCACCGGGCCTTTGGTTTCCAGTCAGCTCGAGGGCGGCTTGGGTGGGGCGGGCTGATCCATGGAGATGACGATCTTGCCGCGCGCATGTCCCTCTTCAAGATAGTCGATTGCTGCGGGGACTTGCTCGAACGGGTAGCTGCGGTCGATCACCGGCGTCAGCTTTCCGGCCTCGACGAGATTGCGCAGGACGACCAGATCCAAAGGTTCGAGCCTTGCCAACATCATGCCCATCTCCTGCTGGACGAACGGCGACAGGACGATTGAGCTGATGGCACCACTGAACGGCCCGACCCAGCTGCCGTTGCCGCCGCCGACCGTGACGAGCCTCCCATCCGGCTCCAGCGCATGCCTGAGCTTGAACGGACTGTGGTTGCCGACCATGTCGACGATCAGGTCATAGCGCTTGCCGTCTTCGGTGAAATCCTGCCGCGTGTAGTCGATGACATGGTCAGCGCCCAGCGAGCGCACCATCTCGAGGTTTCTTGTGCTGCATACGCCAGTCACTTCTGCGCCGAACGACTTCGCGATCTGCACGGCAAACGTGCCGACGCCGCCGGACGCGCCATTGATCAGAATCTTCTCGCCCGCCCGGATGCGGCCCGAATCGCGCAGCGCCTGCAGGGCAGTGGATGCCGCGATCGGCAGAGTTGCTGCCTGCTCGAACGTTAGATTGGCAGGTTTCAACGCGAGCGCGCGACTTGCCCGAACCGTCACGTATTGCGCAAATGCGCCGTCAGCGCCGCCGAACACTTCGTCGCCTGGTTTGAAGTTGTGCACGTCCTTGCCGACGGCTTCGACGATGCCGGCGAAATCGACGCCGAGCCGCGGGTCCGTGGGCTTGCCGATGCCGATGCCGAGGCGCATCAGGTAGGGCGAGCCCCGCATTGTGTGCCAGTCCAGCGGATTGACCGAAGCCGCACGGACCTCTATCAGGACCTGATCGTCGGACGGCACAGGCTTCGCCGAATCTTCAAGCTCCAGCACCGAGCTCGCGCCGTAACAGCGATACGCGTATGCCTGCATCGACTGCGTATCGGCGCTGATCTCCGCCCCGGTTTCGCACTGGGAGTCGTGGCTGATGACGACGGCAAGCACGCCGAGCGCTGCGAGAAAGATCACCAGAATGGCGCGCAGGGTCTTGAAGACTCTTCTCATTCGACAAGCTCCAGCGGCAACGATCGCGTGCATTTCGGCGGCCGGTCATTGTGCCCGAAACCCATGCGCGCCTTATCCAGCCCTGCAGTGGGGGAGAAGGCGAGTCAGTCGAAGGCGCCCATCATTGGGGGCATTGGTCGAGTGCAGGCCTTTCGAAGGTGATCGCTGGTGTATACCGGCGGTGAAATGGCGCTGGAGTTCGTTCGCAGGAAGTCGCAGCCCCGAACTGAATCCCCGGAGTGGGTGTCCAGGAATGTATCCATTGGTCGAGTGCAGGAGTGGGTGTCCAGGAATGTATCCACAGGAAAGTATCCACGAATGTAAGGAATGTAGTTGCAGAAATGTCCGTTGCGTGGCGAGGGGCAGATGCCAGGCCACACCACCACGGCCCGGCCTGTTGTAGGAGCGTGCTTGCGCGCGATGGCGTCATGCCAGGGCGTGCCGCGCGCTCCATTTCGACATGACGCCATCGCGCGCAAGCGCGCTCCTACATGCGCGCGGCGAAGCCGGCTGGGCACTATTTCCGGGGAGCTGTTTGCCATGCGACGGCGCGCCGACGAACTCCGTTGGGGCTTAGATTCGGCGCCAACTGGAAACTGGTTAGCAGGCGGGAAGGACGCAGTGCACGCTGATCAGGTACACGCGTACCGGCGATCGCCGCGATCTCCATGTTGAAGCGCATGGCGACTGAACACGCGGCAATATGGGATTGGGTAAAGCGCGCCCGTACGGGCCCTTGGCGCAGGCCGTGCAAACGCCGGTCAGGCGTCACCTGGGCGGCAAGTTTTCTGCCGCGGAGAAGGGTTGGGGATCGGCTAGTGGGCGCGATCGGCGTGATTGTGAGACGACGTCGAGTTCTTCGGCGCACGGGGTCAAGGTGGAGCCGGGGACCGGCTGCGGGTCCGGGCGTGGCATAATCCCCGCCCTTTGGCCGGACGGCAGCCGCCGCGCCGGCCCATCACGAGACAGGTGAAGCATGGATTTCCTGATTGCACCCGCCATGGCCCAGGCCGCAGGCGCTCCGTCGCCGGGCGCGGCGTTCTCTCCGCTCATCATGATGGGCGTCGTGTTCCTGATCATGTGGTTCTTCATGCTGCGTCCGCAGATGAAGCGCGCCAAGGAGCATCGCGCGCTCGTCGACGGTCTGGCGGTTGGCGACGAGGTTCTGACCAACGGTGGCCTGCTCGGCCGCGTCGCACAGATCGAGGACGGTTTCATATCGCTCGAGATCGCCCGCGGTGTCGAAGTGCAGGCGCAGAAGCACGCGATCAGCGCCGTTTTGCCCAAGGGCACCTTGAAAGCGTCCTGAGTCGCGCCCATAGCGGTTGCACGATTACCGCCCTTCTGATTCTTCTTCGAGTTCCTGCATGAACGATGTCGCGCGCTGGAAATATGTACTGATCGTTGTCGTGGTCCTGTTCGGCCTGCTGTACGCGCTGCCGAACGTCTTCCCGCAGGTGCCTGCGGTGCAGATTTCGGCCAACCGCGGTTCGGAAGTCGATGCCGCCCTCAGCGAGCGCGTGCTCGGCATCCTGGAGAAGCGCAAGGTCAAGCCCGCAGGCAGCGAGATCGTGGACCGGAAACTGCTGGTGCGGCTCGCCGATGCCGAGCAGCAGCTCGAATCCGCCGACGTGCTGCGCGAGGCGCTGGGCGAGCAGTACGTGGTGGCGCTGAATTCCGCCAGCACCGTGCCCGCCTGGCTGCGCGCCATCGGCGCCAACGCGATGACGCTCGGACTCGACCTTCGCGGCGGCGTGCACTTCCTGATGGAAGTCGATCAGAAGAGCGGCGTCGACAAGCAGGTGGCTCGCTATGTCGACGATATTCGCGGCTATTTGCGCAACGAGAAGATCCGCTACCGCTCGGTCAGCCGCACTCCACAGGGCATCGCGATCGGATTGCGCAGTGCCGCCGATCGCGACCGCGTCGCCACCAAGTTGCCGACGGAAATGCCGCAGCTCGAATTGTCGGACGGTCCCGAATCCACCGACAGCTTTGTGCTGATGGCAAAGCTGCGGCCGGCCACCATCCAGGAAGAGATGGACAAGGCGCTGGACCAGAACATCGCAACATTGCGCAATCGCGTCAACGAACTCGGGGTGGCCGAACCCGTCGTGCAGCAGCAGGGTTCCTCACGCATCGTGGTGCAGTTGCCCGGTGTGCAGGACACGGTTGCCGCCAAGAAGATTCTCGGTGCGACCGCAACGCTCGAATATCGCGCCGTCGACACCAGCGTTCTCAATCCCTACGAAGCGGCAGCAAGCGGGCGTGTGCCGCCGGATTCGCGCATTTACTACGAGCGCAAGCTGGGCATCGACGGCAAGCCCATTCCGGTGATCCTCAAGAAGCGGCTGATCGTGTCTGGCGACCAGCTGGTCGACGCCACCAGCGGCTTCGACCAGCAGAATGGCGAGCCGATGGTTTCAGTCACGCTCAACAATGCCGGCGCGCGTCGCATGCAGGAGTTCACCAACGAGAACGTTGGCAAGGGCATGGCGGTCGTGTTCATCGAGCGCACGCCGGAAGTACGCATGGTTGACGGCAAGGAAGTGCGCACCACCAAGGTCAAGGAGGAAGTGATCAGCGTCGCCAATGTGCGCGAGCCGTTCGGCAAGCGCTTCCAGACCACCGGTCTCGGGTCGTCCGAGGAAGCCAGCGAGACCGCCCTGTTGCTGCGTGCCGGCTCGCTCGCCGCCCCGGTCGACATCGTCGAGGAACGCGTTGTCGGTCCGAGCCTCGGCCAGGACAACATCGCCAAGGGTTTCAAGGCTGTGATGATCGGCCTCGTCGCGATCCTGATCTTCGTGGCCTTCTACTACCGCGTATTCGGGCTTGTGGCTGACGTCGCCTTGACACTCAATCTCGTGATTCTCGTCGCCGTGCTGTCGATGTTCGGAGCGACGCTGACCATGCCCGGCATCGCCGGCATCGTGCTGACGCTCGGCATGGCCATCGATGCCAACGTCCTGATCTGCGAACGCGTCCGCGAGGAACTCCGCAATGGGCTGACGCCGCTCGCGGCCATCCGCGCGGGCTTCGACAAGGCCTGGGCGACCATTCTCGATGCCAACGTCACGCACCTCATCGCCGCGGTCGGACTCATGCTGTTCGGCTCGGGGCCGATCTTCGGCTTCGCACTGACGCTCGCCATCGGCATCCTGAGCTCGATGTTCACGGCCGTCACGGTGACGCGAGCCATCATCAACCTGATCTTCGGCGGTCGTCGCCTGAAGACGCTTCCCGTCTGAGGCCGCCACGATGGAGATCTTCCGCAAGGAAACCAATTTCGACTTCATGGGCTGGCGCCGGGTGGCGATCGGCGTATCGGTGGCGCTGATACTGGCGTCCCTCGCCCTGCTCGCGACGCGCGGACTCAACTACGCGCTGGATTTCACCGGTGGCACCCTGATCGAAGCGGCATTCGCCGAACCGGTCGCGGTGGGCGCCGTGCGCGGCGCCCTTGAAGCCGGTGGCTTCGAAGGCGCGCTGGTGCAGGGACTCGGCGGCGCGCGCGAGGTGGCGATCCGTCTGGCGCCTGCCGGTCACGAAGCCGAGAACAAGGACCAGCTGGCGAGCAAGGTGCGTGCTGCGCTGGCCGCGAAATTCCCGGGCGTCACCATCAAGCGCAGCGACTTTGTCGGCCCACAGGTCGGGGCGGAGTTGCGCACGCAGGGCATTGTGGCCGCGATCTTCGTCATTATCGGCATCGTGGTGTACATCGGCTTGCGATTCGAGTGGCGTTTTGCCGTGGCGTCGATCGCCGCCGAATTGCACGACACCATCATCACACTCGGTTTTCTGGCGCTGGTGCAGCGCGACTTCGATCTGACGGCTCTCGCGGCGGTGCTTTCGGTGATTGGCTATTCGATCAACGACAAGGTCGTGGTGTTCGATCGCGTACGCGAGATTTTCCGCAGCGGTCGCAAGCTCGATCCGGAAGCGGTGATCAATCGTGCAGTCAACAGCACGCTGTCGCGAACCATCATGACGGGCTTTACCACGGCGCTCGCGGTCGGCTCGCTCTATCTGTTCGGCGGGCCGGCGGTGGAAGGCTTCGGGCTCATCATGCTGGTGGGCATCGTCATCGGCACGCTGTCCTCGATCTTCTTCGCGAATCCGATCCTGCTCTGGCTCGGCGTATCGAAGAAGGACCTGATAAAGGTCACGCGCGAGGATCCGGAGTTGCTGCGCCGGCCGTAGTCGACCGGCTACGATCGCAGTCCGGCGCCGCGCGCCGGACTGTGCGCCTGATCAGGCGCGAAGTGCCTGGCCGCGGTGCGGCGCGATGGCGGCGAGCAACGCATCGCCCACCTTGATGTTGGCCGCGACGATATTGCCGGTATCGATGAAGCGATCACCGCCAGCAAAGTCCGTGCAGCGACCACCGGCTTCGCGCACCAGCAGCGCACCGGCCGCCACATCCCACGGTTTGACACCGGATTCCCAGTACGCATCGAAGCGCCCTGCGGCAACGTAGGCCAGGTCGAGCGCCGCGGAACCGGTACGGCGTATATCGTGCGCCGCAGTTAGCACGGC
>JBBQNY010000056.1:0-16847 GCA_038330365.1 Lysobacterales bacterium
ATTTCTGGAGGCCAGTTCGAGGGCGTTCGCGCGCAGCGGTCTCGTAACCGCCCATGGTGGCAGAAAGCGTCGCGGGGTCGGCATTGTCCAGTATTCCCTGCGGTCGCGCCTGAACCAGTCGCAACGCTTCGGTTTCACCTAGATGTTTCGCCGCTGCTTCACGGCCTTCGGCCAGCCACGGACCACGGCGCGAAAGATTGTGCGCATCGGTGGCCAGCAGATGCACCATGCCCTCGTTGAGCATGCGCTCGCCCCAGTATTTCGGTCGACGTCCGAAGCGCCCCGTCAGGCTGCCCGCGGTGATCTGCATCCACGCGCCGGCCTTGAACATCCGCGGGAAGATCGCGTAGTTCTGCTCGATCCAGGTCAGGCGCTCGGGATGCGTCACGATGGGCACATAGCCGGCCGTCAGCAGCGAAAACACCATGTCTTCGAGCCTTGCGGGCGCAACGTGGTGCGGCGGCTCGAACAGGAAATAGCGCGAGCCCGCGAGCGTGGGAATGCGACCGCTGCGCAGTCCTTCCAGCATGTCGGGAGCGAGATGCGTATCGGCACCGGCAACCAGACGCAGCGGAATGTCGGCGCGCGCCAGTTCCACGCGCAAGTCGGCGATCGCCTTCTGGATGCCCCTGGCGTCGTTCTCGTACAGCCCGGGATAGATGTGCGGTGTGCAGGCGAGTGTGGTGATGCCGTCTTCGATGGCCGCGCGCGCCATGCGCAGAGACAGGTCGAGCTCGGTCGGGCCGTCGTCGATTCCGGGAAGCAGGTGGCAATGCAGGTCGATCAAGGCGCCGGTTTCCATTGGATGTAGCTACGGGATCGAATTCCGCTCGCCTGGTCGGGACTCACGAAGGATCGTGGATCACGGGGAGGCTTGCATTCCATTTCGGACGCTCTCTGCTCCGGCGGCGCGGCCTTTCGGTTTTCAAACGAATCAGACATTTGGACGATGTTCTTCAGCAATCCTTGTGCCAGCGGCGGCAGTAGGGACGCGATCGGGGCCGCTCAGCAGACAGCCGGGCGTGTCGCAGTGCACCAATGTGACGCAAATCACGCTTTGAGTCGAGTCCCTGCGCGTCGGGAACCACAACTAGGAGTGCAACTCCTGCAACAGGCGCCGTGTGACAATTTTTCGACGCGAGCTTGCATCCCGCCGTCTTCGGCACGCGGTCGTGCATCAAACACGAGCCATGCCGTCGGGTTCGGCCATGCCTGACCCCGCACGCACCCATCCCCTGTAGGAGCGCGCTGGCGCGCGATGGCGTCATGCGCGCCCGGAGCGCCGCGCAAGTACATGCTTTACGCCATCGCGCGCGAGCGCGCTCCTACAAAAAAGGCGTGACGCTGGAGGCCTGCGCAAGTGCCCGAGCCCCTGTAGGAGCGCGCTGGCGCGCGATGGCGTCATGCGCGCCCGGAGCGCGGCGCATGTACATGCATTGCGCCATCGCGCGCTAGCGCGCTCCTACAAAAGCGTGGGCGGCCGCGCGTCATTCCGGGTTTGGCGGCGTGCTGGAGCGGGAGGTTTAGCGAGGCATGGATCGCGATGCCTCGACGTCGCTTTGCGCTTTGCGGTTTGCGGTTTGCGGTTTGCGGTTTGCGCTTTGCGCTTTGCGGGTTGCGGCTTGCGGCTTGCGAACGCCATCAGGCGCGGGGCCATTCCTCCACTACCGCCATGCGCAACTCTTTGGGCAGGGCGAACACCATGTTCTCGGGTTTGCCGTCGAGTTCCTGTACGGAGTCGGCGCCGCAACGCCGGAGTCGCTCGACGACTTCGGCGACGAGGCTCTCGGGTGCCGAAGCACCAGCCGTAACGCCGACACGCGTGACTCCGACGAGCCATTCGTCGCGGATATCGTCGGCGCCGTCGATGAGCCAGGCGGGTACGCCCTGCTTCTCCGCCAGTTCCCGCAGGCGATTGGAGTTTGAGCTGTTGGGTGATCCCACCACCAGCACCAGATCGCAAGTCTGTCCGAGACGTCGCACGGCGTCCTGGCGGTTCTGGGTGGCGTAGCAGATGTCGTCGTGTCGCGGTCCTTCGATGGCCGGATAGCGGCCCCGCAGCGCATCGATCACGGCGCGGGTGTCGTCGACGGACAAAGTCGTCTGCGTCACGAATGCGACATTCCGCGGCTGACCCACGTCGAGTGCCGCGACGTCCCCAACGTTCTCGACCAGGTGAATGCTGGCGCCGGCCGCGGGTTCGATCCACTGGCCCATGGTGCCCTCGACTTCGGGGTGCCCCGCGTGCCCGATGAGCACCACGTCGCGACCCGAGCGGCAGTGCCGCGATACTTCGATGTGCACTTTCGTGACCAGTGGGCAGGTCGCATCGAAAACCCGCAAACGGCGGCCGCCCGACTCCTCGCGGACTGCCTGCGAGACGCCATGAGCGCTGAAGACGACGGTGGCGCCATCGGGCACTTCGTCCAGCTCGTCAACGAATATCGCACCGAGCCCGCGCAGGCGCTCGACCACGAACCGGTTGTGCACGACTTCATGGCGGACGTGGATAGGCGCCCCGAACGCCTCGATGGCGCGCTCCACGATCTCGATGGCGCGATCAACGCCCGCACAGAAACCGCGCGGATTGGCGAGCAGGACCTGCATGGCCGGCATTGTCGCGCAAGCAGTCGACGTCGTCATGCCGGCGTCCGACGTGCGTCCCTCATCCCCATCAGCACCAGCAGCACGGCGCCGCAGACGATGGCGGAGTCCGCGATGTTGAAGGCCGGCCAGTGGTGCGCACCTGCATGCCAGTCGATGAAATCGACGACGTAGCCCAGACGCACCCGGTCGATGACGTTGCCCACAGCGCCGCCGATCACCAGCGCCAGCGCAATTGAACTGCCGGCGTCGCGACGCGGCACGCGTGTCAGCCAGATGATGAACGCGATGGCGATGGCAATGGCGAAGAGGGACAGCCCGTAGCGCTGCCAGCCGGCGTGATCGTCGAACAGGCTGAAGGCCACGCCGTAGTTGCGCGCGAGCATCCAGTTCCAGCAGCCGTCGATGAAGGCGATGGGCTGGTACAGCACGAGTTCGCGCACTGCGATTGCCTTGGTCCACTGGTCCAGACCGATCACGACGGCGGAAAGCGCCAGCCACGCCAGTCCGGCGACTCCCTGCGGCTGTGCAGGCACGAGCTTGGGATCAGAAGTAATGACGCTGCTCACCGGGACCCTCCACGTTGGCAACGCAACGACTGCAGATTTCCGGATGTTCCGGATCGCTGCCGACGTCGGTGCGGCGATGCCAGCAGCGGATGCACTTGGAATGCGCGGACGGGCGCACCCGGATGTGCGCAGCCGGACCGATCACGCTCGCCGCGGCGGTTGTCCAGTCGGGACCTTGTGCGCCTTGCGCGGCGTTGGCGGCGCCTGCATCGGAGGTGATCAACAGGAAGCGGAGTTCCTCGCCGATCCGCTCGAGGCGTGCGCGCAACGCGCCGTCGGCGATCGGGCCAAGTTCGACCTCCGCATCCAGTGAGGAGCCGATGCTGCCGGCCGCGCGCAACGGCTCCAGCGCCGCCTGCACCTGCTCGCGGATCTGCAGCAGTTGTTCGAAGTCAGCCACTGACAGCGCCGCGTCGTCTCCCATGGGTGACAGTCCGTCATACCACTGCGCCGCCAGCACGTCGCCTTCGGCACCGGGCAGATGGCTCCAGTACTCGTCGGCAGTAAACGCGAGCAGGGGCGCAATCCAGCGTGCGAATGCGTGCGCGATATGGAACATCGCCGACTGCGCGGAACGGCGCCCGACGCTGTCGCGCCGCATCGTGTAGAGGCGGTCCTTGGTCACGTCAAGGTACAGAGAGCCGAGATCGACGCTGCAGAAATTGGAGATTCTCTGGACGATCACGGGGAAGTCGTAGCGTGCGTACGCCGCGACGATGTCCTGTTGCAGCTGCCAGGCGCGGTGCACGATCCAGCGATCAAGCGCGACCATCTCCGTTGTCGGCACGATGTCGGAGGCCGGGTCGAATCCCTCCAGATTGCCGAGCAGAAAGCGCCCGGTGTTGCGGATGCGCCGATAGGCATCGCCGGAGCGCTTGAGGATCTCGTCCGAGACCGTCATCTCGTTGCGGTAGTCGGCCGCTGCGACCCACAGGCGCAACACATCCGCGCCCATCGCGTCCATCACTTTCTGCGGCGCGATCACGTTGCCCACCGACTTCGACATCTTGCGGCCTTGCGCGTCCACCGCAAAACCGTGGGTCAGGCACTGGCGATACGGCGCTGTGCCATCCATCGCAATTCCCGTCAGCAGCGACGACTGGAACCAGCCGCGGTGCTGATCCGATCCCTCGAGATAGAGATCCGCGGGCTTGGACAGACCGTCCCCAGGTCTTGCCGCCAGCACACATTCGTGGGTGACGCCCGAATCGAACCAGACATCAAGGATGTCGCGCACGGCTTCGTAATCCGCGGATTCCGCGCCCAGCAGCTCGACAGGATCCAGCGTGTACCAGGCATCGACACCCGCTTGCTGGACGCGATCCGCGACGGCGTGCATCAGCTCCACCGAGCGTGGATGCGGCTCGCCCGTGATGCGATGGACAAACAGCGCGATCGGTACACCCCAGGTGCGCTGCCTGGAAATGCACCAGTCAGGCCGCCCGGCAATCATGCCGGCAATGCGTTCCTCGCCCCAGCTGGGATACCAGCCGCCGGCCTTGCCGATGCGTTCGATCTCCTCAAGCGCGCCCGCGCGCAATCCGGCCCGGTCCATCGAGATGAACCACTGCGGAGTTGCCCGGAACGCAACCGGTGTGCGGTGACGCCAGCAATGCGGATAGCTGTGCGTGATCGATTCGAAATGGAGCAACGCGCCTGATTCGCGCAGCGCGTCGGCGATGACCGCGTTCGCCTTCCAGATGTGCACGCCCTCAAGCACATGCTCTCCTGCCGGCAACGTTCCCGACAGATAGGTGCCGTTGGCGGCGACCGGATTGACTTCCGCAGCGCTGTAGCCATCCACCAGCCCGTAGCGAAGGCCCACGGCGAAGTCTTCCTGACCGTGTCCCGGCGCGGTGTGCACGGCGCCCGTACCTTCTTCGGCCGATACATGTTCGCCGAGGATCACCGGCACCACCCGTTTGGCGTAGAACGGATGCTGCAGCCGCAGGCCCTCGAGCTGGGCACCTGCGGTGCGACCCAGAACCGGCGCCGACTCCACGCCATAGCGCGTCAGTACGCGCTCACGCAGATCCTCGGCAATGACCAGCAACTGGCGCTGGCCATCACGGAGCGGGCCTTCCACGAGTGTGTATTCAAGTTCCGCGCCGAGCGTGACCGCAAGACTTGCGGGCAAGGTCCACGGCGTGGTGGTCCAGATTGGAATCGCGATGGAGGCGGCGTCGGAATCGACCTTGAACGCCGCCAGCAGCGCAGCGCGATCCGACACCACAACGTCGTACGCGACATCGACGGCCGGCGAAACCTTGTCGGCGTATTCGATTTCGGCCTCGGCCTGCGCCGAGCCGCAATCGAAACACCAGTGAACCGGCTTCACTCCGCGCGTGATGTGCCCCTGCGAGAATATCTTCGCCAGTGCACGCAGGGCATCGGCTTCGTATTCGAAGTCCATCGTTCGATACGGATGCGCCCAGTCGCCGATGACGCCCATGCGCTGGAAGTCTGCGCTTTGCCCATCGATCTGCTCCGCCGCATAGGCGCGGCACTGGGCACGGAATGCTGCGGCATCGAGCTTCGTGCCGACCTTGCCATAGGCTTTCTCGACCGCGAGCTCGATCGGCAATCCATGGCAATCCCAGCCGGGAACAAAAGGCGCATCGAAGCCTGCCAGCAGCTTGGACTTGACCACGATGTCTTTCAGGATCTTGTTGACCGCGTGACCGATGTGCAACGCACCGTTGGCGTAAGGCGGGCCGTCGTGCAGCACGAAATGCGGGCGTCCGGCGACTGCCGTCCGGAGTTGCGCATAACGGTCGCGCGCCTGCCACTCCTTCAGCATCACGGGTTCCCGGTTCGGCAGGTCGCCGCGCATGGGAAAGCCGGTCGACGGCAACTGGATGGTGTTCTTGTAGTCGCGGGTCACGCTGTTGCTCTCTCGATAAAAGGAATTGGGGCGGCTGGGGAATCCAGGATCGCGCGTGCTTGCGCGGCATCACGGTGCATCTGCGCGACCAGGGCGTCGAGATCGGCGAACTTCTCCTCCTCGCGCAGAAACTCGACGAACTCGACATCGATTCGCTGACCGTAGAGGTCGCCGTCGTAGTCGAACAGATGGGCTTCGAGTATTGGCTCGATGCCGCCCACAGTGGGCCGGGTGCCGAGCGACGCCACGCCGGGAACTGCGTCCAGACCCTTGCCGTGTACGCGCACGGCGAAGATACCGCCGAGCGGCGCACGCCCGTGCAGGATTGGCAGGTTGGCGGTCGGGTAGCCAAGTTTGCGGCCCATCTGCTGCCCGTGGACTACATGCCCACTCATGCGAAAGGAACGACCGAGCAGGCGCGCAGCGGCGTCGATTTTGCCTGCGGCGAGCGCGTTGCGGATGGCGCTGGAACTGATGCGTTCACCTGCTTCGTAGGCGGTTTCGATCGAGGCAACTACAAACCCGTGCCGCTCACCTTCCCGGCGCAATATCTCCACATCGCCGCCCCGGTCGCGACCGAACCGGAAATCAGGACCGACCCACACGCTGCGTGCAGCGAGTCGCTCGACCAGCACCGAGGCAATGAAGTCTTCGGCCGACATCGACGCCAGCGCGCGATTGAAACGAAGCAGGCCCACGGAATCGGCCATAGCCAGCAGTTCGCAGATTTTCTGGCGCGGCGTGGACAGACGGATCACGGCAGCGCGGCCCGCGAAATACTGGCGCGGCAGCGGCTCGAAGCTCAGCGCGACCAGCGGCAGTGCGCGTGCGTCGGCATCCTGGCGCGCCGCATCCAGCAGCGCCCGGTGCCCGCGATGCACGCCATCGAACGCGCCAATCGCCAGCACGGAACCCTGCGGAAAGAGGCACTCGCCACCCGCGTCGCGAAAGAGGTCAGGCATGGATGTTCCGAGTATATCCGGCACCAGAGACCCTCGCGCTCAATGCAGTCGCAGCGTGCCCGTTTACCCAGGTTCACAGCGCCAGAAGTCGGCAAAAACGGTCCATGGAGATTTCGCCGGCCCATGTAGGAGCGCCGCAGGCGCGAACGCGTCATGGTGGATTGCAGCGTGGTGCACGGCCCTGCATCGCGCCTTCGCGACTGCGTCCCTCTCATCAAGCAAGAAATAGGCGATTGATTTGCTGTGTCATTGATTGGGCTCAGGCGGTGGGCACGGCTCGATATTCGCGCCACCCAGCATGACGCGGGGACTCGCACCCTCACCCCCAGCTCCTCTCCCATTGGAGAGGGGGAGTGCTTCGCGGCGACCCTGCGCTCTTTCCTCCCGTATTTCTGGTGTGATCGAATTGCGTCAGAGTTTCGACCACATCCATATGTTGTAGAGAACCGCCAGCGCCGAATAGGCGAGCGCTGCGGCGGCCCATCGCCCGGGATGCAACGGCGGCGGGCGGGCGAAAATAAAACGGGCAGCGCCCAGGGCCAGGCCGATCTGCGCCCAGATCCCGAAGCGCGATTCCACGGCGAGCATGGCGGTCGAAGCCAGCGAGGCGACAACGAGCAACGCCAGCGGAATGCCTACCAGTTGCCTGTGGCGGACGTCCCGCACGATGCCGCAGGCGCCCAGGAACGCGATCAGGGAGGAGACGATGACCCAAAATCCGGCCGGTGGCGGCGGACCATGCGACCAGTAGGTCCGCGGTTCGTCGACATGCGAGGCGACGAACATGTGAGTCAGAACATGCGGAATCACCCGCCAGCCCGCGTCGGCATAGGGGTGCTCCGCGAGTGTCGCGAGATTGTAGTCGACCCATGCGGAATCCAGACGGACCCCGCGCCATTCGCCGTCCATCAACGCCGTTCCGTAGCGCATCAGGTCGGCGCCATGCTGAAACTGCAGATTCGCCATCTCGTCGACCAGGGGCGCGTGCCAGCTGCCGAAGCGATGCTGGTTGATGGCGAACTGGGGCAACGCGATCAGTACCGCCAACAGCGCAGCGCCCACGCCCGCCAGCAGCACACGTGGCCGGCGCCCGGATCGCCACCATGCAACCGCGCACAGCGCGAGCACGGCCAGTCCGATGACCGCGTTCTGCATGCGGGAGAGGGTGACCACGGCTACGAGCAGCACCGAGAGAAACACCGCACCCGCGTACCGCGCGCGCATCAGCAGGGCACCGATGATCACGAGGGCGGGCAGCGTCACGAGCAGAGTCGCGCTTTCCTGCAGCGGTACCACCAGATCCGCCATGAAGAAAGGATTGAATACGGTGGGAAGCGTCAGCATCAGCCAGGCACGGGCATCAAATCGCCGTCGAAGCAGAAGCGTGAGCAGCAGTGAGGTGCCGAACAGGATGAGCGCGGCGTTGATCGAATAGCCGAGATTGGGATCGGCAAAGATCGCGCTGTCGAAAGGAAAGCGCACGACCGCGCCGACAATCAACGGCGTCAGGTAGGGTCGATACCCGGAGAAATCGTCGGCAAAATACAGACCGTCAGCCCAGAAATTGCGGGCGGCGGTGAGATAGTAGGAGCCATCGCAACACCAGGTTGCGGTCTGCACGAAATGCACCAGCCAAAGCGCCTGCCACAACAGCAGCAGCCACGGGAGTTGCGCCAGTATCCAGGGCAGCAGCTGGCGCGGAAATTCCCGCGCGATCGTCGTATTGCTCATTGACCACTGCTCGCGGCGCGAAGGCGGCGAAGTATAGCCACCGCTCTTTCGCAACGACTCAGTCAGCCGTATCAATCCGGTTCTTGCAGGTGAGCGGGACGCACCCCGGCGAGCAGCAGGCCGGCGAGGTAGGCGCCACCGCCGGTCGACACTGCGACCAGCAACCAGCCGACACGCGCGAAAGAGGACAACGCGCTCCAGGGTCCGAGTGCCTGCATGAGTGCAAGCAAGGCGGCGACCATCAGCGCACAGCCGAGTGCGCAGCCCGCCAGCACGCGGCGCCATTGCGGATGACCAAAGGCATGCCCCTCGCGCCGCAGGGAACGCCACAGCAGCCAGGCGTTGAAAAGTCCCGCCAGGCCCGTAGCCAGCGCGATACCTGCATGCGCGCCCGGAATCTTGTAGTACCAGAGCGGCCCCACCAGCACGATCGTCGCGACCAGATTGAAGGCGACTGTTTTCAGCGCCGCCCGCATCGGAGTCCGCGCGTCCTGCCGGGAAAAGAAAGCCGGCGCCAGCACCTTGGTGAGCATGAATCCCGGTACGCCGATGCTCATGGCCGCGATACTGAGTGCGGCCATCTGCGTGTCGAACGCGGTGAAGCGGCCATGCTCGTAGAGCGTGGCGGACAGCGGCCCGGCCAGCACGAACAGGCCCAGCGCCGAAGGCAATGCGAGCAGCAGCACCCACTGTACGCCCCAGTTGATTGTCGCCTGGAATCCGGCGCGATCGGTGTCGGCATTGCGTCGCGCCAGATGCGGCAGGATCACGGTGCCGAGTGCCACACCGAACATGCCGAGCGGAAACTCGATCAGCCGATCGGAGAGATAGAGCCAGGTCTGGCTTCCTGTCGCCAGCACCGATGCAAACGCGGTCCCGACGAGCAGGTTGATCTGGGCTGCCGAGGCGGAGAACAGCGTGGGCACCATCAGCTTGAAGACGCGCCGCACGCCGGGATGGCGCCAGTCGATCCGGAAGCGCGGCAGTAGTCCCAGCCGCCCCAGTGCAGGCCACAGCACCACCAGCTGCAGTACCCCGGCGATGGCGACGCCCCAGGCCAGCGCCATCGGTGGCACGCGCATGCGCGGAGCCAACCACAGAGCCGCCGCAATGATGGTGAGGTTGTGCAACACCGGAACGAGCGCGGGTAGACCGAATCGATGGTGGCTGTTGAGCACCGCGCCGGCCAGCGCCACCATCGACACCAGGAACAGGTATGGAAAAGTGATCCGCAGCATCTCGGTGGTCAGCGCGAACTTGACCGGCTCGTCGAGAGCGCCGGGTGCGAACACGGTGGTGATAGCGGGCGCGAAGGCGATGCCCAGTGCGGTGAGCAGGAGCAGCACCGCGCCGAGGGCACCGGCGACATGATCGAGCAGGTCGCGCACCGCTTCCCGGTCGCCCCGGCGCAGTGTCTCGCTGAAAACCGGCACGAAGGCCTGCGAGAACGATCCTTCGGCGAAGATGCGGCGCAGCAGGTTCGGAATGCGATACGCGATGAGAAACGCGTCCATCGCGGCGCTGGCTCCGAACAGCGCAGCCTGCAACAGGTCGCGCACGAGACCGGTGATGCGGGAAAGCAGCGTCATGGCGCTGAACAACGCGGAGGATCGCAGCAGTTTCATGACGAGATCGATCCTGCCGGGAGCTTTCCGGAAGAACGGCGGAGAAGATTGACCGGAAGCGGTTCGCTCTTCATAATGGCCGGTCTTTTTCCCGCATCATCTGCATCTGGAGTGTCACGTGGCCAATATCAAATCCGCAAAGAAGCGCGCCCGCCAGGCCGTCAAGCGCAATGCCCATAACGCGAGCCAGCGCTCGATGATGCGCACCGCCGTCAAGCGCGTCCTCAAAGCCATTCACGCCAGCGACCAGGAAGCCGCGCATACGGCATTCGCCACCGCACAGCCCCTGCTGGATCGGTTCGCGGCACGCGGCCTGATCCATCGCAACAAGGCCGCTCGCCACAAGAGCCGTCTGACCGCGCGCATCCGCGCCATCGGCGCGCAGGCCCAGGCCTGAGCTGTCGCGCCGGCGATTCGCGCCGGCGCAGCACTTCCCGCCGGGGGCCCGTTCGGGCCGCCCCGGCGATTCACGCCGCGGTTCCGCTGGATTCTGGGCGACCGTCATCGGGCACCGGCGCTGGCGCGTTTTGCTCGCGCGCTTCCCGTTCATCCTCGCGCTGCCGATCGAGGAACGCCATCGCGGCTTTCGTGATTTCAGTGGTGCCTTCACCCGTCGCTGCCGAAGCCAGAAACCAGGGCTCTTGCCAGTCCAGCGCAGCCGCGATCCGGGCGGCTTCCTTTTCGGCATCCTCCTTTTCCAGAAGATCGGACTTGTTGATCACAAGCCAGCGTGGACGGCGCGCGAGTTCGGGATCGAAGCGCTCGAGTTCGCCCTCGATGATGCGGACCTGGACCACCGGGTCGTCGTCCCCTTCCAGCGGCGCCATGTCGACGAGATGCAGCAACAGCCGCGTGCGCATGACGTGCTTGAGAAAGCGCAGTCCGAGGCCCACGCCTTCCGCAGCGCCCTCGACGAGGCCCGGAATATCGGCAATGACGAAGCTCTGGTAGGCGCCCACGCGCACCACGCCCAGATTCGGACGCAGCGTGGTGAACGGGTAGTCGGCGACCCGTGGGCGGGCGGCAGAAACCGCGCGTATGAAAGTGGATTTGCCCGCATTGGGAAAACCGACGAGGCCGACGTCAGCGAGCAGTTTGAGTTCCAGACGCAAGGACCGCTGTTCCCCGTCCGCGCCCGGAATCGCCTTGCGCGGCGACCGATTGGTTGAGCTCTTGAAATTGACGTTGCCTGCTCCACCGCGACCGCCCTTGGCCACCAGCAGGCGTTCTCCGTGGGTTACCAGGTCGCCGATGGGTTCTTCGTTGTCGACGTTGACGACCGTGGTCCCGACCGGCACCCGGATGAGGATGTCCTCGCCGCCGGCACCCGCCATCTGCTGACCCATGCCATTGGCGCCCCGCGGAGCACGAAAGGTGCGCTGATGACGGAAGTCGATCAGGGTGTTGAGGTTTTCGTCCGCCTCCAGCCAGATGTCTCCTCCCGCGCCGCCATTGCCGCCGTCGGGGCCGCCGAGAGGAATGAATTTCTCGCGCCGGAAACTCACGGCGCCGTCGCCGCCGGATCCGGCCGCGACATTGATTTCCGCTTCATCGACGAAGTTCATGGAACAGTCCCGTTTCTGGATAGGCCACGCTGCGCGCAGCCGTTCGACGAATCAACGCATGATGCCGCAGGAAGCTGGCGCAGGGCTGGCGACAAAGCGTCCGCGATGCGCGGCCATCATCCCGTCCCAACCCGGACCGCAGAAATGCGAAACCCCGCCGAAGCGGGGCTTCCATTGCCCAGGGAACCTCTTTCCAGAGGCTCACCGGCCGCCGACACGGTCTCAGGCGGTCTTGACGCTCACCGTGCGCTGACGCTTGGCGCCACGCACGGAAAACTCGATGGTGCCGTTGATCAACGCGAACAGCGTGTGATCGCGACCGAGGCCAACGCCCGTGCCGGGATGGAACTGAGTGCCGCGCTGACGCACGATGATATTGCCCGCATCCACCGCCTGGCCGCCGTACAACTTGACGCCGAGGTACTTGGGATTCGAATCGCGACCGTTGCGCGAAGAACCTACGCCTTTCTTGTGTGCCATCGCTCGTTACTCCTCGTTGGCCGAGCCGGCGTCGTCTTTCGACTTCGCGGCGGATTTCTTTTCCGGCTTGCCGCCGATATCGAGAATCTCGATCTCGGTGTAGTACTGGCGGTGCCCCTGCTGCTTGCGCGAGTGCTTGCGGCGGCGGAACTTGATGATATGCACCTTGTCGGCGCGACCATGCGCGCGGATGGTTGCCGTCACCTTGCCACCGTCGATCAGCGGCGCGCCTATCTGGATGTCCTCGCCATTGCCGAGCAACAGCACTTCGCCGATCTCGACCTGCGATCCCACTTCGGCGTCGATTTTCTCGACCCGGATGACTTCTCCCGGTACGGCACGGTATTGCTTGCCGCCGGTACGGAAAACTGCGTACATCGGACTGACCTCGATTATGTAGTTATTCTGGGTTCCGCTCCCCATCGGCAATGCTGCCGAAAGGACCGCGTAATCTAGCGGTGCGCCCGCCCAGAGTCAACGCGAGCGGAAACAATGGATTCTGTAGAAGCGCATCCTCACGCGCAAGCGTCACGTGCGGAGCGATAGGCGCGTCGATGCATGGCGCCATCGCGCGCTAGCGCGCTCCTACGAAGAGCTTGCGTGCGGCAATTGGGCTCAGTCTCGCGGGTCGCAGCTTCCTGTAGGAGCGCGTTCACGCGCGATGGCGGCATGTGCGTGCGGAGCGCGAGGCGCGTCGATGCATGGCGCCATCGCGCGCTAGCGCACTCCTACGAAGAGCTTGCGGGCGGCAATTGGGCTCAGTCTCGCGGGTCGCAGATTCCTGTAGGAGCGCGTTTACGCGCGATGGCGGCATGAGCGTGCGGAGCGAAAGGCGCGTCGATGCATGGCGCCATCGCGCGCTAGCGCGCTCCTACGAAGAGCCTGCGGGCTGGGCGGCGCATGATGGCGGGTCGCGGCTTCCTGCGGGAGCGCGTTCACGCGCGATGGCGACCTGGGGTTCCGGAGCGGGAATGCGGCTTTGCGACTGGCGTCGGTTCGACAAGGGCGACCTGCGGCGCCGGCGCCGGGGGCGGGCGGCGCTTGAGGCGAGGCCGGCTGCCCCAATCTTGGGTCGGATCCCCAGAATCTCCGGAGCGGCCTTCGCTATGATCTTTCGTTTGTCCAGGATGCAGCCGAGTTGATCGATTTCATACGCATCCGCGGGGCGCGCACGCACAACCTCCGCAACATCGATCTCGATCTTCCGCGCGACCGACTGATCGTCATCACGGGTCTGTCCGGGTCTGGCAAGTCCTCGCTCGCATTCGACACCATCTATGCCGAAGGGCAGCGCCGTTACGTCGAGTCGCTTTCCTCGTACGCGCGACAGTTCCTGAGCGTGATGGAAAAACCCGACCTCGACCATATCGAGGGCTTGAGTCCGGCGATCTCGATCGAGCAGAAATCGACCTCCCACAATCCGCGCTCGACCGTGGGCACGATCACCGAAATCTACGATTACCTGCGGCTGCTGTTCGCGCGCGTCGGGCAGCCGCACTGCCCGCAGCACGGCAATGCGCTGGCGGCACAGACGGTCAGCCAGATGGTCGATGCAACGCTGGCGCTGGATCCCGAGCAGCGCTACATGCTGCTCGCCCCGGTCATTCGTGATCGCAAGGGCGAGCACCTCCAGGTGTTCGACCAGTTGCGGGCGCAGGGTTTCGTGCGCGTGCGCGTGGACGGAGTCGTATACGAGATAGACGAAGTTCCAGCGCTGGCGCTGCGTTCCAAGCACAGCATCGAGGCCGTGGTCGACCGTCTGCGTCCCGCCCCTGAATTGCGCCAACGTCTGGCCGAGTCTTTCGAGACTGCCCTCCGGCTCGGTGAGGGGCTCGCGATCGTGCGCTCGCTGGACGATGCCGAAGCCGCGCCCGTCCTGTTTTCATCCAAGTTCTCGTGCCCGGTCTGCGACTACGCGCTGTCGGAACTCGAGCCGCGTCTGTTCTCGTTCAACTCGCCGATGGGCGCCTGCCCTTCCTGCGATGGCTTGGGCGTCAGCCAGTTCTTCGATCCCGATCGTGTGGTTGTCCATCCGGAGCTTTCCCTCGGCAGCGGCGCCGTGCGTGGCTGGGATCGGCGCAATTCCTACTACTTCCAGATGATCTCCTCGCTCGCGCGCCACTACAGCTTCAGCGTCGACACCCCGTGGCAGGAACTCGACCCTGAAGTCCGCGACGCGGTGCTCAAAGGTTCCGGCGGCAAGGCGATCGCCTTCCGCTACATGAGCGAAGGTGGCAGGTCGTCGACGCGCAAGCATCGCTTCGAGGGCATCCTGCCCAATCTTGAGCGCCGCTATCGCGAGACTGAATCGCCGGCGGTACGGGAAGAGCTCGCCAAGTTCATCAGCCACCAGCCCTGCCCCACCTGCAACGGGCAGCGATTGAACGCGTCCGCGCGCAACGTGCTGGTCGCGGACAGCAACGTTGCCTGGGTGACGGGCCTCTCGGTGGCGCGTGCGCTGGACTGGTTCGTGGCGCTGGATCTGCCGGGCTGGCGCGGCGAGATCGCCGCGCGCATCGTCAAGGAAATCCGCGAGCGCCTGCGGTTCCTGGTGGATGTCGGTCTCGACTATCTGACCCTGGACCGGCAGGCGGACTCGCTGTCGGGTGGAGAGGCGCAGCGGATCCGGCTTGCGTCGCAGATTGGTGCGGGACTGGTCGGCGTCATGTACGTGCTCGACGAGCCGTCCATCGGACTGCATCAACGCGACAACGCGCGCCTGCTCGGAACGCTCACACGGCTGCGCGATATCGGCAACACGGTCATCGTCGTCGAGCACGACGAAGACGCCATCCGCGCCGCGGATCACCTCGTCGATATCGGTCCTGGCGCCGGCGTGCACGGTGGCCGCATCGTCGCGCAAGGGAGCTTCGAGGACATCCTGGCGGCCCCGGAATCGCTGACCGGCGACTATCTGTCGGGACGTGCCCGCATCGAGATCCCGACCGAGCGCCACAGCCCCGATCGCAAGCGCATGATCCGGCTCACCGGCGCCACCGCGAACAATCTGCGGGATCTCGACGTGGAGATCCCGGCGAGTCTCTTCACCTGCGTGACCGGGGTGTCGGGTTCGGGCAAGTCGACTCTGATCAACGACACGCTGTATCCGCTCGCTGCGGCAGAACTCAATGGCGCCGCCACGCAGCCGGCCGCCCACCGCTCGGTGGAAGGACTGGAGCTGTTCGACAAGGTCGTCGACATCGACCAGTCGCCGATCGGACGCACGCCACGTTCGAATCCCGCAACCTACACGGGACTGTTCACGCCGCTCCGCGAGCTGTTCGCACAGGTGCCCGAATCGCGTGCACGCGGCTATGCGCCGGGACGCTTCAGTTTCAACGTCAAGGGTGGACGCTGCGAAGCCTGCCAGGGCGACGGCCTGATCAAGGTCGAGATGCATTTTCTGCCGGATGTCTATGTGTCTTGCGACATCTGCCACGGCAAACGCTACAACCGCGAGACGCTCGAGATCACCTACAAGGGTCACACCATCAGCGACGTGCTGGCGATGACGGTGGAGGATGCGCTCGGGCTGTTCGAGCCGGTGCCCGCTCTCGCGCGCAAACTCGACACACTGATGGCGGTGGGTCTGTCGTACATCAAGCTCGGACAGAGCGCGACCACGCTGTCGGGCGGAGAGGCGCAGCGCGTCAAGCTCTCGCGCGAGCTCTCGCGGCGCGATACCGGCAACACGCTCTACATCCTCGATGAGCCCACGACCGGCCTGCACTTCCATGACATCGCGCAGCTGCTCAAGGTCCTGCATCGCCTGCGCGATGAAGGCAACACGGTCATCGTCATCGAGCACAATCTCGATGTCATCAAGACGGCCGACTGGGTGATCGATCTGGGTCCGGAAGGCGGCGACGGTGGTGGCCAGATCGTCGCCCAGGGAACACCGGAAGCGATCGCTGCGAGCCCGGATTCACACACCGGCCGCTTTCTGTCGCGTGTCCTGCAGGAGGGAGCCGGCGAGGGCCGCCGTTCCGCGAAGGTGACACCACTGCGCAAGCGCTTCGTCGCATGACAGACGAACCGCTGGCGCGCGCCCTGCTCTCTGTCCGCTGGGGCGACATGGACGCTTATGGACACGTCAACAATGCGGCCTATCTCACCTACCTCGAGGAAAGTCGACTGCGGTGGCTCGAAACGCTGCCCGAAGCCTGGTACGGAGAGCACGCGGCGCCCGTACTCGCATCGACGCAACTCGACTTCCGACGTTCGATCCAATGGCCCGAGGAAGTCATCGTGGAGCTGCGCGTCGCGCGGGTGGGCCGCTCCAGTCTGACGCTGGCGCACCGCGTGGTGTCGGCCCGCGATTTCTCAATGCTCTATCTCGATGCGAAGGTCGTGATGGTCTGGATCGACCGCGCCAGCGGACAATCCGTACCGCTGCCAGAGGTGATCCGTACCGCCGCCGGAGAATA
>JBBQNY010000057.1:0-16822 GCA_038330365.1 Lysobacterales bacterium
GATTTGCGGAGCGTCCGTTCGCGATTGTGTGGACTGCCGCACCGCATGAGCAGCCCCTCATCCGCCCTTCGGGCACCTTCTCCCCGTTTACACGGGGAGAAGGAGACGGCGGTGCACGCTCCAAGTCGCGACTTCGAATGATATTCCTTGCCCCGCGACAGCGGGGAGAAGGCAACGGCAGTGCATGCGTCGGATCAGCGGTTCGCCGCGGGATGCGCACCAATGAAATTTCAGTCGACCTAGCGCGCTGCGGGCTACCTGCGGCGTTCGCTTGCCGCTCCGGCGCACGCAGTCTCCCGAAGGGAGAACGAAAAGAATGGTTTGAGGCAAGCAGGCCTCCCTGCCGCAGCAATCCGGCCCGGCCATCCGCGGACGGGCGTCGAGTCAGCGCGCGACAGTGCCGCGGCGCTCTTCGTTTCTCCGCTTCACCCTCCCCATTTGCGGAGCGGCGGCGAGCGACCGCAAAGGCCCGCAGGGTCGCGCTCATGGATGAGCGCGACGACGGCGCTCGCACACGGATGTGCGATCGCCGGCGCCAGGGCGCTCGACGTGTACCCCTCGCCGTGCAACGCACGGCGAGGGGGCGCGAGCACGGGGCGCGTCTCTCTTTGGTTACTTTCTCTTGCGCGATCAAGAGAAAGTGACTCGCCGCAGGCGAAAGCTGTTGATGTTGATTCGGGATCTCTAAACAAAAGCCAAGGAGTCGTGCAGCGTCCGCTCCGCAGGCGCACCCTCGTAGCGTGCCGTCCATGGTTCGACAGGCTCACCATGCACGGGGAAAGGCAAGGCTCACCACGAGCGGGAGAAGTGAGGCTCTGCGCAGAAACCGTGCGCCATGAACGCTAACGGGCCAGGCGATGGCGCGCGCGTATGCTCAGAACCAGGCCGAACGCCGCGAGCAGGGTCACTGCAGACGTGCCGCCGTAGCTGACGAGGGGCATGGGCACGCCCACCACTGGCAGCAGACCGATGATCATGCCGCCGTTGACCAGCACGTACACGAAAAACGCGAGGCCCAGGGCGCCCGCCAGCAGCCGTCCGTAACCGTCGCGCGCCTCGGTCGCGATCCAGAGTGTCCGCAGCACGATGAAGAGATAAAGCGCCAACAGAATGGACACCCCGGTGAAACCGAACTCTTCCGCGAACACGGCAAAGGCAAAATCGGTCGTGTGCTCCGGCAGATATTCCAGCCGCGCCTGGGTGCTGAGCCCCCAGCCCTTCCCGTTCAGACCTCCCGATCCCACGGCAATGCTCGACTGGATGATGTTCCAGCCCGCGCCTTGCGGGTCGTTGCCCGGATCGATGAAGGTCAGGATCCGGTCCTTCTGGTAATCCTTGAGCCAGTACCACCACGCGAGCGGCGCCGACCCGGCCGCCAGCACCAGACCGGACGCGATCAGCCACCAGGAGAGTCCGGCCAGGAACAGGGCAAAACCACCCGATGCGACCACGAGCAGCGCGGTGCCGAGGTCAGGTTGCAGCGCGATCATCGCGCCCGGCAAACCGATGAGCGCGACGCATACCAGCACATCGCGAAAGCGCACCGGGAGCGGACGATCGTGCAGGTACCAGGCGACGATCATCGGCACGGTTACCTTGAGCAGCTCGGCCGGCTGCAGAAAAAAGACGCCGAGATCGAGCCACAGCCGGGCACTGCGCCCCGCACCGAAGACAGGTACCAGCGCCAGCAGAAGCAGGCTGATTGCATAGGCCCAGGGCGAGAACAGGCGCAACCGCCTGGGGCTGACGCGGGCCAGCATCAACAGAAGCCCGAGTCCGAGCGCGATGCGGACGCCTTGCGCCATCTCGAGGCGCACGTTGCCGGCGCCGGCACTGTGCAAGGTCGCGAGACCCGCCGCCGCTACAGCCACCAGCGCCAGCAGCAGGCTCCAGTCCAGTCGCAGCGGCCACCAGGACAGCCAGCGCAGGAAGCGCGAAGTGCGTTGCGAATTCAAGGATGCGTTGCCGGCGGCGGCGCTGTGGCTTCGGAGCTCCCGCGCTGGCGAGCATTCGGTTCGGTGGCAGGCGACCCGGAAGCCGGAGATTCGACCGCCGACGCGCTGCCGGAAGCCGGAAGCTCCACCGCAGCGGCGCTACCGGTCGCGTCGTCCGCTGCCGGATCGGCTCCGGTGGCGTAGTCTCCGAGTAACCAGGCATCCAGCACCTTGCGTCCGATCGGCGCGGCGACCTTGGAGCCCGCTCCGCCATGCTCGGCCACCACTGCGACCGCAATGCGCGGCGCTTCGGCGGGTGCGAAACCGACGAACAGGGCGCGGTGCCGCAAATGCATCGGCAGGCTCGCCGGACTGAGCGACCTCGAGCCGGTGCGGCCGATCCGTTGCGCGGTGCCGGTCTTGCCGGCGATGCGATACGGGCTGCCGGCGGCGGCAGCGCGCGCGGTGCCGGTCGGTCCGTGCATCACGGCGATCAGTCCTTCACGTACAGCGGCGAGGTTTGCAGCGGACGCGAAGTGCGCGGGAACCCCCCGCGGGAGATGGGCCGGATGCGGCATGCGCGGCGCATCGAGGCCATCCTGGGTTGCATCGAGAACGTGCAGCGGCTTGCGCTCACCCTCGCCAATGGCCGCGATTCCCTGCGCCAGCTGCAGAGGCGTCGCCGTCCAGAAGCCTTGCCCGATGCCTGCCACCACCGTTTCGCCGGGATACCATTCCTGATGGAACCGCTTACGCTTCCACTCGGGCGTGGGCATCACGCCGCCTTCCTCCCCCGGCAGGTCGATCCCGGTGGGTTGTCCGAATCCCAGTCGCTGCATGGCCATGCTCATGCGGTCGATGCCCATGTCATGGGCGAGCTTGTAGTAATAGGTGTTCACCGACTGCGCGAGCGATTCGCGCAGGTTGATGGCGCCGTGCCCTCCCGCGCGCCAGTCGCGATATTCACGCCCCTGGCCGGCCAGGCGGTAGGCGCCCGTTGAGATGGTGATGGCCTCGGGCGTGCGCAGCCCCATCTCGAGACCCGCGAGCGCCATGAAGGGCTTGACCGTCGAGCCCGGCGCGTAGGTGCCATCCAGCACCCGGTCGAACATCGGCTGGGCGGGATCCTCGGTGAGCGTGCGGTAGTCCGCGTGGCTGATGCCGTTGACGAAGAGATTAGGGTCGAAGGTGGGCAGCGTGACCATCGCCAGCACCTCGCCGGTACGCGGATCCACCGCGACGGCTGCGCCCGTCTGGTCGCCGAACGCCGCGGCCATGGTCTGCTGCAGGCGTGCGTCGATGGAGAGGTACAGATTCTGGCCGGGTCTGGCGGGCTTGCGCGTCAGTACGCGCAGGTCGCGACCCTGCGCATTGGCTTCGATCTGCTCGACGCCCGTGGCGCCGTGAAGCAGTGTCTCGTACTGCCTTTCGATGCCGCTCTTGCCAATGTGCGTGGTCGCGGCGTACGCCGTCTCGTCGATGCGCTTCAGATCGCTTTCCGCGATTCGCCCGACATAGCCGACCACGTGCGCGAACGCAGGACCGAGCGGGTAGTGGCGCGTGAAATAGGGCGCGATCTCCACACCGGGCAGACGGTGCCCGTTGACGGCGAAGCGCGCGATCTCCGCCTCGTCCAGGCGCAGCTTCAGGGTCAGTGGGCGAAACCGTCGCGCCACGCGGTACTCCTGCCGGAAGCGCGCGACTTCCTCGTCGTCGAGTTCGATCAGTGCGCGCAACTCACGCAGCGTGGCTTCAATGTCCTGGACCTGCTCGGGAATCACCACCAGCTGGTACGCCGGCAGATTCTCCGCCAGCAACACGCCGTTGCGGTCGTAGATCAGTCCGCGGGCAGGAGGCAAGGCCCGGAGCTTGATGCGGTTGGCATCCGCGCGCGTCTGGAATTCGGCGTGCCGGTTTACCTGCAGGTCCCAGTAGCGCGCGATCAGCACGCCCGAACCCAGCAGCACGGCCAGCACGGCCAGTCCGGCGCGGCGCCGGAACAACGCGGATTCCGCCAGCTGGTTGCGCATCAGCCTCATGCGGCACGGCGTCGCGGAATCCGCCGCATCTCGTCCAGCAGCAGGAACAGCCACGGCCAGAACAGCGTACCGATCAGCGGCGCGCCCCAGAACACCGGATCCGGCCAGCCGGAACCGTTGAGCAGTCGCAACAGCAGCGCCACGACCCGATCGTTGAGCAGCAGCGCAAGCACCGCAAGTGATTGCTGCAACATCGGAAAAAAGCGCATGCGCGCGCGGAAGCGCAGCACGATGAAGGCGATGATGGTGAGCCTGAGTGCCTGTTCGCCAAGCAGCGCCCCGGTCGCAAGATCGCTGGCGAGACCGAGAACGAATGCGCGTCCGAGCCCCATGTGTTCGGGATCCTCCAGCGTCCAGTAGACGACCACCAGCGCCATCCAGAACGGTTTGTAGGGCGCTAGCTGCATCGGCAACGGCGCCACTGCCAGCAGCAATGCGCCGACCACGCTGAACACAAGTGGCCATGCGGAATGACGACTTCGGTTCACGGCCGCGCTCCGTCGGAGGGCGTTTCGTCGGCCGCGCCGGCCTTGCTGCGCGACGCCGGCGGCAAAGCCGCTTGCACGCCGGCAGGCGAGGCGGGCGGCCCCATGGGTCGGGCGTTCGCATCCTGTGATGCGGGCAGCGGCACCCGATATTCGCGCAGCAGCAGCACTTCGCCATAGCGCAACAGATCCGCTGCGGGGTCTGCGGCGGCGACCGCAAAGGTACCCGAGTCGTCCGGCTCGATCGATTCGATGCGCGCGACCGGAAGGCCGGCGGGGAAGCGCTGGCCGAGGCCGGAGGTCACCACGTCGTCGCCCACCTTCACGTCGGCGCTGAACGGAATGTAGGGGAGTCTGAGCTGTCCGTCTCCCGTTCCGAACGCGAGCGTGCGCAGCCCGGTGCGGACGATCTCGACTGGCGTGATGTGACTGGCATCGGTAAGCAGCAGAGCGACTGCGCGGCCGGGTGGCGCCTCGATCACCTGACCGAGCAGGCCGTGCGCGTCCATCAGCGCCTGTCCGACTTCAATGCCGGCTTCGCTGCCCGCGTCGAGTACGACACGTTGGCGGAAGGGGTCGAGATCGACATCGACGATGGACGCCATCTGCGCGTCCAGTGCGAGACGGTAACGACTTCCGAGCAGCGCCCGCAGCCTAAGATTCTCGTCGTCCAGCTGCGACTGGCGGGCGAGCTGTGCCTGCGCCCGCAGCAGCGCGCCGCGCAGCTGTCCGTTCTCCGCCACCAGACTGCGCTGGTCGCTGACCACGGTGGTGACGTCGCGGGCGACGCGTGCAGGGGAGGCGGCCAGCCAGTACAGCGGACCCTGGAATGTTGCGGCGTGCTGACGCAACGCGTCGAGATAGCCGCCGTGATGGTCCGCGGTCATCAGGATCGAAGCCGCCACCAGATAAAGCACCAGTCGCAACGTGCCACGTGCGGCATCGCCCGACCGCGCAGCGACGCTGTTCATGGTCGCGATGTCCGCGGCCGCTCAGAGCTCTGCATGCGGTCTGCCTCGACCGCGCCCGCGGGGCGGACGTTGAGGGCACCGACGGACATGGGAGCGGGATTACTCGGGCGAGAAGAACTCGTCGCCGTGCAGGTCGATGAGTTCGATAGCGCGCCCGCCGCCGCGCGCGACGCAGGTCAGGGGATCGTCCGCGACGTGTACGTGCAGTCCGGTTTCCTCGGCGATCAATCGGTCGATATCGCGCAGCAGCGCACCGCCACCGGTCAGTACGATGCCGCGTTCGGCGACGTCGGAGCAGAGTTCCGGCGGCGTCTGTTCCAGCGCGGCCTTGGTGGCGCTGACGATGCCGGCGAGCGGTTCGTGCAGGGCCTCGAGAATCTCGTTGGAATTGATCGCGATCATGCGCGGTACCCCTTCCGCGAGATTGCGCCCGGAGATCTCGATCTCCTTGACCTCGGCCTGTGGATAGGCGCAGCCGATCTCTACCTTGATGCGCTCGGCGGTTGACTCGCCGATCAGGGTGCCGTGATTGCGGCGCACGTAGTTGATGATCGCCTCGTCGAACTTGTCGCCGCCGATCCGCACACTCTGCGCATACACGATGCCGTTGAGCGAGATGACGGCAACCTCGGAGGTGCCGCCGCCGATGTCGATCACCATCGAGCCGCGCGCCTCATGCACGGGAATGCCGGCACCAATCGCCGCCGCCATGGGCTCCTCGATCAGGAACACATCACGCGCGCCGGCGGCCTCCGCCGATTCCTTGATGGCGCGGCGCTCGACCTGGGTCGAGCCGCAAGGCACGCAGATCAGCACGCGCGGGCTGGGCCGCAAAAAGCGCGACTTGTGCACCTTCTTGATGAAGTGCTGCAACATCTGTTCGGTCATGTTGAAGTCGGCGATGACGCCGTCCTTCATGGGCCGAACGGTCACGATATGACCCGGCGTGCGGCCGAGCATGCGCTTGGCCTCGGAGCCGACGGCCGCGATCGAGCGCGGACCACCGGGGCCCCGATCCTGGCGGATCGCGACCACGGAAGGCTCGTTCAGCACGATGCCCTGGCCACGGGCGTAGATGAGGGTGTTGGCGGTTCCGAGATCGATCGAAAGATCGTTGGAAAACATGCCGCGAAGGCTTTTGAACATGAACCGCAGACATTGGGCGAGGGAACGCGCCAAGATAGCGGCCGCGCCGCGTGTCGGCAAGGAACCTGTGCCATTCGCTGTCCCACGTCGGCCGTCTGAGGCCTGTGCGTGCCCCTCGGTCGCCGGCGGTGAGCCTCACCTTCCCCGTTCGTGGTGATCGCGTCGAGGCCCCTGCTCGTGGTGAGCCTCCCCAAGTTCTCGTTCGTGGTGAGCCTCACCCTCTCCGTTCGTGGTGAGCCTGTCGAACCATGAACGGCCCGCCGCGCAGAAGGCACCGGTAAAAGCCGCCGTGCTCCGATCAAGCCGAGTCATCTGACATGCAGAGCAACATCAACATCAACAGCTTTCGCCTGCGGCGAGTCACTTTCTCTTGAACGCCAAGAGAAAGTAACCAAAGAGAAGGCGCCCCCGTGCTCGCGCCCCCTGCGTCGTGCTGCGCACGTCACAGGGGTACACGTCGAGCGCCCGGGCGCCGGCGATCGCACATCCTTGTGCGAGCGCCGTCGTCGCGCTGTGCCAGTAGCGCGGCCCTGCGGGCCGTTGCGGTCGCTCCGCGCCGGTCCGCAAATTGGGGTGAGAAGCAGCGTTTGCGCGCCACTGGCGCGCGCTGATTCGAACGCACGGCCACGGATGGCCGGGCCGGGTTACCGCCGCCGGGTCGCCTGCTTGCCACAAATCGCATCGAAGCAGCAGTTCCGCGCAGAACTCACATGACGCAGGGCCGGGAACCCTCACCCCAGCCCCTCTCCCGGCGGGAGAGGGGCTTGTATCGGCGGGCCGGGTTACCGCCGCAGGGTCGCCTGCTTGCCGCAAGTCCCAACAGCGTTTGCGCGCCACTGCCGCGCGCTGACGCGAACGCACGACCATGGAAGGCAGGGCCGGAGGGTGGGCTGCGCCGCTCACGCACTACACTGCCGACCTTCGCGAACAGGCTCATCCCATGGCAGCGTTGATCTGCGGTTCCCTGGCCTACGACACCATCATGGTGTTCCCGGACCAGTTCAAGAACCACATCCTTCCGGACAAGGTGCACATCCTGAATGTGTCGTTTCTGGTGCCACGGATGCGTCGCGAGTTCGGCGGCTGCGCCGGCAACATCGCCTACAACCTCAATCTGCTGGATGGCGACCCGCTGCCGATGGCGACCGTAGGCCAGGATTTCGCGCCGTACCGGGAACACTTCCAACGCGAGGGTATCGATCTTTCGCGCGTCACCGAGATCGATGATCTGTATACGGCGCAGGCGTTCATCACCACCGATCTTGACGACAACCAGATCACTGCCTTCCATCCCGGCGCGATGATGCGCTCGCATGAAAATCACGTGCGTGACGTTCCGGACGTGGATTTTGGCATCGTGTCGCCTGACGGTCGGGACGCGATGCTGCAGCACGCTGAAGAGTTCGCGGCGGCCGGCGTTCCCTTCATTTTCGATCCGGGGCAGGCGCTGCCGCTGTTCAACGGCGAGGAGTTCCGGCATTTCATCGAGTTGGCGGACTATGTGACGGTCAACGACTACGAGTCCAACCTGCTCGCCGAGCGCACGGGATGGAGCGAGCGCGACATCGCCGGTCGGGTCAAGGCCTACATCATCACGCGCGGCGCCCGCGGCTCGATGGTCCACACGCCCAACGGCACGCTCGAAGTTCCACCGGCTTCGCCCATTCGAGTGATCGATCCGACCGGTTGCGGCGATGCCTATCGCGCGGGTCTGCTTTTCGGGCTCATGCGGGGACTGGATCTGGCCACCGCCGGACGCGTCGCCTCGTTGATGGGCGCCCTCAAGATCGAACATTCGGGAACGCAGAACCAGCGCTTCACGCTGGCCGAATTCCGCGAACAGTTCCGCCAGCAGTTCTCCTACCGTCTGCCGGCCTGATCCGCGCATTCCCCTGCGCGCGGAATTGATGTTCCAACCCCTGTAGGAGCGCGCTTGCGCGCGATGGCGTCATGCACGTTCGTGCCGCGCGCTCCGTTCCAAAATGGCGCCATCGCGCGCCAGCGCGCTCCTACACGAGCCCGCTGCACGCGCGTGTCGCGGCTCAGGATTTCTTTTTCGGAATGTAGAGATCGGTGATCGTGCCTTCGAAGACTTCCGCCGCCATGCCGACGGATTCGCTCAAGGTTGGATGCGGATGGATGGTGTGGCCGATGTCGGCCGCCTCGCAGCCCATCTCGATCGCCAGCGCGAGTTCGGCGATCAGGTCGCCGGCGTGCACGCCGACGATGCCGGCGCCGACGATGCGGTGGGTGGCCTCGTCGAACAGCAACTTGGTGAACCCCTCCGTGCGCCCGAGCCCGATCGCGCGCCCCGATGCTGCCCACGGAAACTTGCCGACGCCGACCTTGATGCCTTTCGCGGCGGCTTCGGTTTCGGTCACGCCAACCCACGCGATTTCGGGGTCGGTGTAGGCGACCGAAGGAATGACGCGTGCGTCGAACGCGCGCTTGTGACCCGCTGCGACCTCCGCGGCCACGTGCGCCTCGTGCGTCGCCTTGTGCGCCAGCATCGGCTGGCCGATGACGTCGCCGATCGCAAAAATGTGCGCAACATTCGTACGCAACTGGCCGTCGGCCGCAATGAAGCCGCGTGCGTCGACGGTGACGCCTGCCGCCGCCGCGTCGATCTTCGCGCCATTGGGCGAGCGGCCGACCGACACCAGCACCCGCGCAAAGGTCTGGGCGTCGGGCGCCTTGGCGCCCTCGAACGAAACCTGGATACCCTTTTTTCCGGCCTTCACACCCGCGGCGCGTGTTGCGAGGTGAATCTTCACACCCTGCTTCTTGAGCCGATCCGAAAGCGGCTTCACCAGATCGGGATCCGTTCCCGGCATCAGCTGCTCCGCCATTTCGACCACCGTCACCTCGGATCCCAGCGCGCGGAACACCGTCGCCATTTCCAGCCCGATGATGCCGCCGCCGACCACCAGCAGCGTCGCGGGTATTTCCGCCAGCTCCAGCGCATCGGTCGAATCCATGATGCGGGGATCGTCCCAGGGAAACCCGGGCAACTTCACCGGCTGCGAGCCGACGGCGATGATGGCCTGCTCGAACTGCAGCAGCGAGGTGGCACCCTCGTTCTCGATCGACAACTCGTGCGGCGACACGAACCGGCCCGTGCCGCGCAGCACGCGCACCTTGCGCTGCTTGGCCATTCCCGCGAGCCCGCGCGTCAACTGGCCCACGACCTTTTCCTTGTACCCGCGCAACTTCTCAAGCGTGATGACGGGCTTGCCGAACGCGACGCCGTAATCGACCGCGTGTACGGCCTGGTCGATAACCTCCGCGGCGTGCAGCAGGGCTTTCGAGGGAATGCATCCGACATTGAGGCAGACGCCGCCGAGATCGGCGAAGCGCTCGACCAGTACCACGTCCATGCCGAGATCGGCCGCGCGGAATGCCGCCGAGTAGCCACCGGGACCGGCACCGAGCACGACGAGGCCAGCGCAGTGATCGGCTTTCCTTCCGCTGGCGGCGGCTGCCGCGGGTGCGTCGGACTTCGCGGGGGCAGCCGGAGTTTGCGGCGAGCTGGACTGTGTCGCAGGTTCGCTGGCCTTTGTACCTGGCTTGGGGCTCGCGCCGGCGTTCGGATCGTCCTTGGCGCCGGCATCACTCGCGACGGAAGCACCCTCCGCTTCAATTACCGCAATCACGGAACCTTCGGAAACCGCATCGCCGACTTTCACCGCGAGGCTCTTGACTACGCCGGCCGCGGTTGCGGGCACCTCCATCGTCGCCTTGTCGGATTCGAGCGTCACCAGGCCCTGGTCGACGGCCACCGTATCGCCCACCGCGACCAGCACCTCGATCACCGGAACATCGTCGTAGCCGCCGATATCGGGAACCTTTACTTCTGTCGGATTGGACACTTACGACTCCCGGTTGCTTGAGGGTGTGTCGGATCTGCTTTTCAAAGCCTCGGCTGCCGCGCGCTCTTTCGCTGCCGCTGCCGCTGCGGCCTGGTCCGCCGCGATCTCATGCTGCACGTCCTCGGCGGCATCGTTGTTCGAAGATGTGTCCTCCGCAGAAGTCATGGACGCTCTCTCTGGAGCGCTGCGCCGGCCATCATCCATGCGCAGCGCACGGCGGGCGTCTTCCCCCTTGAGGCCGAGCACGCTGCGGATATGCAGATCGCGCTGCGGAAAAGGAATCTCAAGCTCGTACTTGGCCAGTGCCGTGTGCAGCGCCCAGTTGTAGGCGGCCTTGACCGCCGAGGGTCGCTTGGTGGCGTCGGCCGTGAGCCAGACGACCAACTCGTAATTGAGGCTGCTGTCGCCGAATTCCGCCAGCCACACCTGCGGCCGCCGCGGTCCGTCATGGGTCAGGGTGAAGGGCACTTCGGACGCCGCCTCGAGCGCCGCAGCCTTGACCGTTTCCTTGTCGGTGCCGTAGGCAACACCGAAGGGGATGCGCAGGCGGCGCGAGACTTCGCGATGCGTCCAGCTGACGACGCGGCCGCTGACGAACTCGGAGTTCGGCACCAGGATGTCGATGTTGTCGTTGGTCACCACCGTGGTTGCGCGGATCTTGATATCGCGCACCTCGCCATGCACGCCGGATTCGAGCTCGACGAAATCGCCGACCTTTAGCGACTTGTCGAACAGCAGGATCAGTCCCGAGATGAAATTGCTGAAAATCGCCTGCAGGCCGAAACCGAGGCCTACACCGAGGGCGCCCGCGACCACGGTGAATTTGCCGACCGGCACGCCCAGCAGGGACAGCGCCAGCAGCAGACCGATCGCGAGCAGCAGGTACTGCACCACGCGGCTGACGGTGTAGAGCGAGGACTGGCTCGCATTCGGATGCTTGTCGCCGTAGTGCGTGATGGCGCGGCGGATCAGTGCGGACAACGTCCACGTCCCCACCAGCACCACAGCCGCAGCAATGAGTCCGCCGACGGTAAGTGTCAGGCCCGCGACGTGCAGCAACTCGAAGTCGAGGAACGGCTGCAGACCTGCCCAGCCGTTTTCCGCAACATCCCGTGCGCGGTCACCTGCCTGCTGCAGCTCGCTGCCGGGCTGGGGCGCGGCCAACGATCAGTACCCCGCCGTCGACGCGGGCCCGCCAGCACTTGTTGGATGCAGCGATGCGATCACAGCAGCACCCGGCGCATGTCGTGCAGCAATTCGCAGAGATAAGCGGCGAAGCGAGCCGCCGCGGCACCATCGACCACACGATGGTCGTAGCTCAGTGAGAGCGGCAGCATCAGCCGTGGCACGAATTCGCTGCCGTTCCACAGCGGCCGGATGGCGGACTTCGAAACACCCAGGATCGCGACTTCCGGCGCATTCACGATCGGCGTGAAGGACGTGCCGCCAATCCCGCCCAGCGAGCTGATCGAGAAGCACCCGCCGCTCATTCCGGCCGGGCCGAGCTTGCCTTCGCGCGCCTGCTTCGCCAGATCCGAGCTCTCCTGGGCAATCTCGTTGATGCCCTTGCGATCCACGTCGCGGACCACCGGCACCACCAGCCCATTGGGCGTGTCGGCGGCGAAGCCGATGTTGAAGTATTTCTTGAGCGTCAGATTTTCGCCGCTGGCATCGAGCGACGCATTGAAGGTCGGATATTTCGCCAGGGCCGCAGCACTGGCCTTGATCAGGAACGCGAGCATGGTGAGCTTGATGCCGGCCTTGGCGTTCTCGGCGTTGAGTGCGACGCGCAGGGCTTCCAGCTCCGTGATGTCGGCCTCGTCGTGTTGCGTGACGTGGGGAATCAGTGCCCAGTTGCGTGCGAGATTGGCGCCGGAGATCTTCTTGATCTTCGACAGCGGCTCGGTTGTCGTCTCGCCGAAACGCGAGAAATCCACCTTGGGCCAGGCCAGCAGGGACAGCCCATTGCCGCTGCCCGCGCTCGGCGAAGCACTGCTGCCCGTGCCTGTCAGCGCGCCCTTGACGAAAGCACTCACGTCCGCGCGGCTGATGCGTCCTTTTCGTTCGGTGCCTGTTACCCGCGTCAGATCGACGCCAAGCTCGCGCGCGAAGGCGCGTATGACCGGGCTCGCATGCGGAATCTGGTCCGGCGCGACGCGGCTGGCGTCAAACACCACGGCCGGCGTCGCCGGTGCCTCGCGCTCGGGATCGAGCCGGCTGTCCTTGACGCTGGAGCTGTCGCGCGGCGCTGCTGCAGCGGGTGCTTCCGCCGCCGGCGCAGCCGCAGGCTTCGCATCCCGGGACACGGATTCGGCCTTCGCGTCGGCGGGTGCCGCCGGCGCTGCCGCGGGCTTGGCAGCGGCGCCCGCGTCATCGCTCGCCGTTTCCTCGATCAACGCCACGATGCCACCCTCGGAGATCGTGTCACCGACCTTGAGCCGGACTTCCGTCACGACGCCGGCGAATGGCGCCGGCACTTCCATCGTGGCCTTGTCCGACTCGAGCGTCACCAGTCCCTGGTCGAGGGAGACCTTGTCTCCGACGCTCACCAGCACCTCGATCACCGGCACATCGTTGTAGCCGCCGATGTCGGGCACCGTTGCTTCGCGGATGGCCATGTGCGCTCCGTGGTTGTGACGCGATCCGCCTATTGTGGCCGTCGCCGCGTTTCCGCGCCAACTACCGGCGGCCCTGTGCCGAGGCGACTGCAGGGAGCAGTCGCCTCATGTGTGGGTCCAGGTCTCGCAGAGGGCCCCTACTACAGCTCCCAGCGGCCGCCGATGCTGATGCCCTGGTCCTGGAAGAACTCGAGACCGAACAGGCGCGTGTAGGCGACGTAGCCCTGGAAGCCGCCGGGCCTGACCCAGGAAACGCCCAGATCAAGGTTTCCGTAGCTCGAGTCGCGCGAGTCGCCGACCACCAGGAAGCGCGTGTTGGAGACATCGCTCAGCAGTCGCACGACGATGGCGTCGGCGCCGTCCTCGGTTTCGTAGTTCAGCGTGACCTGTCCGTAGGGCACGATGATGCCGCTGGCGGTACTGATGTTGCGCGCCACATTGAACGAGAAGGACGCGACCAGCGACTCGAGGTTCTGCTCCTCCACCGCCACGTTGAACTCGCCCGCGCCAGACTCCTGGAACGAGTCGATGGTGGTGTCGAGATAGCGCAACGCACCGGCGGGCGTGAACACCCAGGCGCCAGAATTGAACGCGTGCCCGACGCTGACATCAAGTCCGAACTGGCCCGAATCCGTGGACGAGGTAGCGGTGCGGTTCACAGTAGTGCCGCCGACGCTGAAATTGATTCCGCGATTCTGGTCAAAGTTGGAGTTCGTGTAGCTCACCACCGCATCGACGTAGGTGCCTTGCGGATGGGTGTAGCTGCCGTAGCCGAGAATCGAGAACCCGTCCGAATCGACCGAACCGCCGCTGTTGTCGAGATCCGACGACAGGCTCGAGTATCCGAGAGCGCCGCCCGCGACCCAGGTTTCATTAAAGCGATAGTCCGCACCGACACTGAGGTCGTAGCGGTTGAAGTCGAAACCGGAAGCGCGCGCTGTGGCGTCGCGGTCGCCACCGCCCACCGATGCGTTCGCAAAAATGCCCCAGGGGCTGGCGAGAAGCCCGCCGCCGTCGTTGCCCGGATCGTCCGCCTGCGTCAGGGACTGCAGCAGGCTGGAAACGGGGAAACCCGCGACATCGAGGTTCAGCGCGAAGTTGCCCGACGAGCGCCGCGAGTTGCGCGCGACATGCAGCGCGCCCAGCCGCTGACCGACGCTGTCGAGATGCGCGCCGCCGAGTTCCACGACGGTGGCGTTCTGCGTCTGCGTTTCCTCCGGAGCGATGGCGCGGAGCGCAGCCTGCACGCCGCTGGCGTCACCCGCTGCCACGCCAGCCTGGATGGCGCGGCACTGTTCGATCAGTGCGGGGTCCTGGCCGGGCGCGTTGCAGATGTCGTTGAGCGCGTCGGCCACCGAACCGGCAATGGGGTCGTTCGGGACGAGATCGCCGGCGCCGCCACCTACATTGGTCAGATTGTCGTTGTCGGCGATCGTCAGCGTCGCCAGCGCCGTCCCGCCGCTGCTGATGGCCGTTACCGTAGGCGCGCCGCTGTTCGGCGCGGTGTTCGCGTAGGCGCCGCCGAGACTGCCGAA
Source organism: Lysobacterales bacterium (assembly GCA_038330365.1). GTDB lineage: Bacteria > Pseudomonadota > Gammaproteobacteria > Xanthomonadales > Ahniellaceae > JBBQNY01. The sequence continues at coordinate 14,598 of JBBQNY010000057.1, forward strand.
TTTGATGGTCTCGTCGGGTTCCGGCGAGGTGTCGTCGATGATTGTGACCGGCAAAGCGCTCGAGCCCGCGGCGGGGCCGCCGAACTGGGGCACATTGGAAAGGGTGACCGAAGCCGGATTGGGCGATCCCAGTGAATAGTCCGCGCCCTCCGTCGCCGTCCCGCCGGCGACCGTGCCGAAGTTGATGCGCACGGTGGTGCTGCCGGGCAGACACATCGCATCGAGATTGACGTTGAAGGTGGCGCTGACGGTGCCTGCGTCCTCGTCAACGCGGGAGCCCGCGGCGCCGCCCGCGGTTTCCACGTAGCGGAAGGCCGCATTGGGATTGGACTGGCAGAACGCTTCGCCGACCTTGGCGAGGCTGCGGCCGGCGGTGACGCGCACGCCACCCCCCTTGAACACCTCCACGGTGCGCACCTGCTCGCGCGCCTCTACAACTCCGGCGGCAAGGATGGCGGCGATCACGACTGCGAGCTGCAACGGACGATTCTTGTTCATGGTCTTTCCCCTGGTTCCGTTGGTTACTGGCAGTCGAACAAAGTGGCGGACTCGCGCATGACGGCGCGCGCCCCATTCCCGAGATCGGTGGTTGAACTTATGCCGTTGGCTCTCATGAGGACGTAGCGACCATCGAAACTCGACGTGTCGCCGACCAGCTGCTGCACGGCGAGAGAGGCTGGCAGGCCGAGCGAGGCGAGCAGATCCGCCACCGCGTCGAAGCGGGTTGTCACCTGCTTGAGCTGCCCGGTCTGTGCGTCGTAGCGGAACAGCTCATTGCTCTGGTCGGCATTGCGGCCCACCAGATTCTGCTGCGCCTGGAAGTAGATATAGCGCTCGTTGTCCGTCATGAACGCCAGGCCCGGTGAGAAATAGTCGCCGGAGCGCGGCAGAGCGGTGCTGGTCACCTGGGTGATGCCGATCCCCGGCTGCGCGACGTAGATCTCGCCGTTCTGCTCGGGGTTGCCGGTGGTGCCGAGGAAGGGAACGGTGCGATCAAGCGGCACCAGCGAACCCGTGGCGCCGAGGCTGCGGACGAACAGCTGGTTGCTGCCGCCTGGCCGCGGCCGCGACGTGTCGGGTTGCGCGACCAGCGTCAACCGGCTGGACGCCACGTCGAAGACATAGGCCAGATTCCGCAATCCATAGGCGTTGCCAGCCAGGTCGACGACCCTGGCGCCCTTGTCGGGGCCGGTCAGCACGACATTCGAGCTGAAGGCGAAGCGGTTGCCATCGCCGGAAAGCGCGTCCAGTACGACCAGAAACGGTGCGGCGGAACTGCCGATTCCGCTAACCGAGACGATCCGGTTGAAGAGATCGAATGAGGTCTGCATCGGGATGTCGACAAAATTCAGCCCGCCATCCACCAGCGTGCCCGACGAGTCATACGCCGCTTCGATCAGGATGATGCGGTTGCCGTTGGTCGAAGACGCGACGTGATGCCCGCTCCACGTCAGCCCGGCCGCCAGCGTGGCGGTGCGGAACGGCGTTTGCAGCTGCATGACGGTGCGGGTATTCGCGTCCGCCAGCAGAATGTTGCCGCGCCGCGCGGGAACCGTGACGAACTGCCCGTTGGTGAGGATCTGATAGCCCACTGAAACGAGATTCCCAGCGGCGTAATCGAATGTCACCCCGTCCGCGACCGAGTCGGTTACCAGCCACGCTCGGTTCGCCGAGATGGGATACGCCCCGTCCCAGCTTTGCGGACTGTTCATGGTCAGCGCAGTGGAGGCCATGGTCGAGCGGTTGTAGATGCTGCTCTCAAAGACCGGCCCGCACGCTTGCGGGATGTTGGTGCAGCGCGGGTCCATGCGCGACGGGTCGGGGACGCGGAAGAAGACGAAGTTCGCATCGCTAGAGAGCGAACTCGCGTTGGCAGCCACATTGGCCGGCAGCGGCAGCGCCGCGCAGGCGTTGGCATTGGGCGCGATGGGCGGAATCACGACGGTGGCGGCCGTGAGCGTGGTCAGCACCTCCGAGCCTGCGACCGGGGAGATGCCCGTCGCCAGAATGTTGTAGTCGTCATTGCGGATGATCGATCCGTTCACGCCCATGACGCGTACCGTGAGGGTCAGCGTGCGATCGCGCGAGTTGGCCGGTACAGCACCGATGTTCCAGGTGACGATATCGCCGGCCAGCGTGCCGCCGTCGCTGGCGGAGACGAAGGTCGAACCCATCGGCAGACGATCGCGCACGACCACGCCGGTGGCGGCCGCGCCGGCGTTGGC
>JBBQNY010000058.1:0-16739 GCA_038330365.1 Lysobacterales bacterium
CATGTCAAAGGGCAAGTTCGAGCGCACCAAGCCGCACGTAAACGTGGGGACGATTGGTCATGTGGATCACGGCAAGACGACGCTGACTGCGGCGCTGACGAAGATCGGCGCGGAGCGTTTTGGCGGCGAATACAAGGCCTATGACCAGATTGACGCGGCGCCGGAAGAGAAGGCACGCGGCATCACGATTTCGACCGCGCACGTCGAGTACGAGTCACCGAACCGTCATTACGCGCACGTTGACTGTCCGGGTCACGCGGACTACATCAAGAACATGATCACGGGCGCCGCGCAGATGGACGGCGCGATCCTGGTCTGTTCGGCCGCGGATGGCCCGATGCCGCAGACGCGCGAGCACATCCTGCTGGCGCGCCAGGTGGGTGTGCCGTACATCGTGGTGTATCTGAACAAGGCGGACATGGTTGACGACGCCGAGCTGCTTGAGCTGGTCGACATGGAAGTACGCGAGCTTCTGAGCAAGTACGAGTTTCCGGGCGACGACACCCCGATCATCAAGGGATCGGCGCTGAAGGCGCTGGAAGGCGACCAGTCCGAGATCGGCGTGCCGTCGATCATTCAGCTGGTTGATGCGCTGGACACGTGGATTCCGCAGCCCGAGCGCGTGATCGACAAGCCGTTCCTGATGCCGGTCGAGGACGTGTTCTCGATTTCCGGTCGCGGCACGGTGATCACGGGCCGCATTGAGCGCGGCATCATCAAGGTCGGCGACGAGGTTGAGATTGTCGGCATTCGCGACACCCAGAAGTCGGTGGTGACGGGTGTCGAGATGTTCCGCAAGCTGCTGGACCAGGGTCAGGCCGGCGACAACGCGGGCATTCTGCTGCGCGGCACCAAGCGCGACGACGTTGAGCGCGGCCAGGTGGTGTGCAAGCCCGGCAGCATCAAGCCGCATACGGTGTTCGAATCCGAGGTGTATGTGCTGAGCAAGGAGGAGGGCGGTCGTCATACGCCGTTCTTCAAGGGCTATCGGCCGCAGTTCTATTTCCGCACCACTGACGTCACCGGCGCCTGCGAGCTGCCCGAGGGCGTGGAGATGGTGATGCCGGGCGACAACGTGAAGATGGTGGTGACGCTGATTGCGCCGATCGCGATGGAGGAAGGTCTCCGTTTTGCGATTCGCGAGGGCGGACGCACCGTCGGCGCGGGCGTGGTGGCAAAGATCATCAAGTAGACCGGCAACAAGTAGAGGCTGCTGCGAACGGCGCGCCGAAGGCGCACTGCACGCAGCACCGGTTGTCACCGCCCGACACGCGCTGCACGCGCGCCACGGCCTGGTCGACGAGCGGATGCACACAGCAGCACAAATGGGCGGCGGGGAAACGCGTCGCAGAACAATCGCTCTTTGAGGAAATGCCGCAATGGCGGACCAGAGAATCAGGATTCGACTCAAGGCCTACGATCATCGTCTGATCGATCGTTCGGCCAGCGAGATCGTCGAGACGGCGAAGCGGACGGGCGCGCAGGTGCGTGGTCCCATCCCGTTGCCGACCAAGATCGAGCGTTTCACCGTGCTGGTGTCGCCGCATGCCGACAAGGATGCGCGTGACCAGTACGAAACCCGCACACACAAGCGCGTGCTCGACATTGTCGATCCCAACGACAAGACCGTCGACGCGCTGATGAAGCTGGACCTCGCCGCTGGCGTGGACGTCCAGATCAAACTGTACTGAGAGGCGCACGCTCATGAGAATCGGGCTGGTAGGTCGCAAATGCGGAATGTCGCGGGTCTTCACGGAGACCGGTGAGTCCATTCCCGTGACGCTGATCGAGGCGTCGCCGAACCGGATCACGCAGGTCAAGACGCGCGAAGGTGACGGCTACACGGCGATCCAGGTCACCGCGGGCACGAAGCGCGCCGGGCTGGTCAACAAGCCGACAGCAGGACACTTCGCCAAGGCGAAGGTCGATGCCGGTCGCGGGCTCTGGGAGTTCCGTGTTGCCGAAGACAAGATCGGCGACTACAGCGTCGGCTCCGAGCTCAATGTGGAGCTGTTCACTGAAGGGCAGGCTGTCGATGTCGCCGGTGTGAGCAAGGGCAAGGGTTTCCAGGGCACCATCAAGCGGCACGGCTTCAAGATGGGCGACGCGACGCACGGCAACTCGCTGTCGCATCGCTCGCCGGGCTCGATCGGCCAGCGCCAGACCCCCGGTCGCGTGTTTCCGGGCAAGAAGATGTCCGGACACATGGGCGACGTCAATCGCACCGCGCAGAACCTGCGTGTAGTGAAGATCGACAGCGAGCGCCATCTGATCGCCGTGAGCGGCGCCGTACCCGGCGCTGCCGGCGGCAACGTTGTCATTCGTCCCGCGGCGAAGGGCTGAGGAAGAAATCATGCAACTCGATATTCTCGACACCAAGAAGCCGCTCGACGTCTCCGACGAGGTATTCGGCCGCGAGTTCCGCGAGGATCTGGTGCACCAGGTCGTAGTGGCTTACCGCAACGGTGGCCGTGCTGGCACCAAGGCGCAGAAGACGCGCTCCGAAGTGCGTGGCACCACCAAGAAATTCAAGAAGCAGAAGGGCGGCGGCGCGCGTCACGGCGACTATCGCGCCCCTATCTTCGTCGGCGGCGGTGTCACTTTCGCGGCCAAGCCGCGGGATCACTCCGAAAAGGTCAACAAGAAGATGTATCGCGGCGCCATCGCCTCGATCCTCTCCGAGTTGATCCGGCAGGATCGCCTGAAGATCTACGACAAGTTCGACATGGACGCGCCAAAGACCAGCGATCTCGCCAAGCGTATGCAGGAGCTGGGATACGGCCGCACTCTGGTCGTGACGGAAAACGGCAGCGACAACCTGTTCCTCGCTTCGCGCAATCTGCGCAGCGTGCTGGTGGTCGACGTGGCCCAGATGGATCCCGTTTCGCTGATCGGTTCCGACCAGGTGCTGATGACCGTCGACTCCGTGAAGAAGCTGCAGGAGTGGCTGGCATGAACACCGAGAAACTGATGACGGTGCTGCGCGCTCCGCACGTGTCCGAGAAATCTTCGCGGCTGCAGGAAATCAACCAGTACGTGTTCGAGGTCGCCCGCGGTGCCACACGCGCCGAGGTGAAGGCCGCTGTCGAACAGATGTTTGAAGTGAAAGTCGCATCGGTTTCGGTCCTGAACGTGAAGGGCAAGAACAAAGCCTTCAAGGGACGGGGCGGACGGCGCGGGACCTGGCGCAAGGCGTATGTGCGCCTGGGCGAAGGGCAGTCCATTGACATGACGACGAAGGCCTGAGGCAAGCAACCATGGCACTGATGAAATTCAAGCCGACGTCTCCCGGTCGCCGCTCTGCGGTGCGGGTGACCACGCCCGATCTGCACAAGGGCGCGCCCTATGCGCCGCTGCTCGAGGCGCAGTCGCGCACGGGTGGCCGCAACCATTACGGTCGCATCACCTCGCGCCACCAGGGCGGCGGACACAAGCAGCATTACCGGATCGTCGACTTCAAGCGCAACAAGGAAGGCATCGCCTGCCGTGTCGAGCGCATCGAATACGATCCGAACCGCACGGCGCACCTCGCGTTGCTGCTGTACGTGGACGGCGAGCGCCGCTACATCATCGCGCCCAAGGGCGTGAAGGCTGGCGATCAGCTGATGGCCGGCACCAACGCCCCCATCAAGCCGGGCAATGCGATGGCTCTGCGCAGCGTACCCGTCGGTACCACCGTGCATTGTGTCGAGCTCCGTCCGGGCAAGGGCGCGCAGATGATGCGCAGCGCCGGTGCCGGCGCGCAGCTGGTCGCACGCGAGTTGGGCTACGCTACTTTGCGTCTGCGCTCCGGCGAGATGCGCAGGGTTCCGGCTGACTGCTTCGCCACAATCGGCGAGGTCGGCAACGGCGAGCACAATCTGCGCAAGCTCGGCAAGGCCGGCGCCAAGCGCTGGATGGGCATCCGTCCCACGGTCCGCGGCGTCGCCATGAATCCGGTCGACCATCCGCACGGCGGTGGTGAAGGCAAGACTTCAGGTGGCCGCCATCCGGTGAGTCCGTGGGGCACGCCGACCAAGGGTTACAAGACTCGAAACAACAAGCGCACGCAGCAGTTCATCGTGCGCCATCGCAAGGGTTGATAGGAAATTCCATGCCGCGTTCACTGAAAAAGGGTCCGTTCATCGATCTCCACCTGCTGCACAAGGTGGAGGCCGCCGCCGCGACCAACAACAAGCGTCCCATCAAGACCTGGTCGCGCCGCTCGATGATCGTGCCCGACATGGTCGGCCTGACGCTCGCCATCCACAACGGCAAGCAGCATGTGCCGGTGCTGGTCAACGAGAACATGGTCGGTCACAAGCTCGGCGAGTTCGCAATGACCCGCACCTTTCGCAGTCACGCCGGCGATCGCAAGACGGCCGACGCTTCGAAAGCCAAGAAGAAGTAAGGGGATCCCATGGAAGCCAAAGCAATCCTGCGCACCGCCCGCATCTCGCCGCAGAAGGCCCGCCTCGTTGCGGATCTCGTGCGCGGGCTGACGGTCGCGCGAGCGGCCGACGTGTTGACCTTCTCGAACAAGAAGGCGGCGCAAATAATCCGCAAGGTCATGCTCTCCGCCGTGGCCAATGCCGAGAACAACCTCGGCGCCGATGTCGACGAGCTCAAGGTTTCGACCGTGTTCATCGACGAGGGTCCGACCATGAAGCGCATGCACGCACGCGCCAAGGGTCGTGGCAACCGCATCACCAAGCGCACCAGCCACATCACCGTGGTTGTCGGCAACGGCAAGAACTGAGCTAAGGCAGTCAACTGATGATGAGTCACAAAGTGCATCCAGCTCGAATCGTTCGAACCTATTTCAAGAATCAGGCGAAGGCTTAACCACGATGGGTCATAAAGTTCATCCAACCGGTATCCGCCTCGGCATTTCCAAGGACTGGAATTCCAAGTGGTTTGCAGGCAAGCGCGAGTATGCCGAGTACCTTCAGGCGGACCTGCGCGTGCGCGAGCTCCTGAAGAAGAAGCTGGCTGCGGCGGGCATCAGCCGGATCCATATCGAGCGTCCTGCCAAGACCGCACGCGTCACCATTCATACGGCGCGACCGGGCGTGGTGATCGGCAAGAAGGGCGAAGACATCGAGAAGCTGCGCCGGGAAGTCACACGGCTGATGGGCGTGCCCGCGCACATCAACGTGACCGAAGTGCGCAAGCCCGAGCTGGACGCACAGCTGGTGGCCGAGTCGATTGCCCAGCAGCTTGAGCGCCGCATCATGTTTCGCCGTGCGATGAAGCGTGCGGTCGGCAACGCGATGCGCCTGGGTTCACTGGGTATCAAGGTCAACGTCGCCGGTCGCCTCAACGGCGCGGAGATTGCGCGTTCGGAGTGGTACCGCGAGGGACGGGTACCGCTGCACACGCTGCGGGCTGACGTCGATTACGGTTTCGCTGAAGCAAAGACAACCTACGGAATCATTGGCGTGAAGGTGTGGGTCTACAAGGGCGAGATCTTCGATCTGCACGCCGCGACCCTCGCCGAGCAGGCCAACGAATCCGGCAATCCGAAGCGCGAGCCGCGTCGGAACGAGTCAAGGAACTAGGGATCCAACGACATGCTGCAACCCAAACGCACAAAATTTCGCAAGCAGTTCAAGGGCCGCAATGACGGCCTGGCCTGGAGTGGCAATCTCGTCTCCTTCGGCCAGTATGGACTGCGGGCAACCACGCACGGGCAGTTGACCTCGCGCCAGATCGAGGCCGCGCGCCGCAGCATCTCGCGCCACGTCAAGCGCGGCGGCAAACTGTGGATCCGCGTCTTCCCTGACAAGCCCGTAACCAAGAAGCCCATCGAGGTCCGCATGGGTTCGGGCAAGGGTAGTGTCGAGTTCTGGGTTGCGTTGGTTCAGCCCGGCCGCATGTTGTACGAAATGGAAGGGGTCGACGAGGCAACTGCGCGCGAGGCATTTCGCCTGGCCGCGGCAAAGCTCTCCGTGCAGACCGCCTTCGTGACCCGGACGGTGCTGTGATGGCAAAGAAAGAGACAGTAAAGACACGGTCGGCTGACGACCTCGCCCGTGAACTCCTCGACCTGCGTCGGGAACAGTTCAACCTGCGCATGCAGAAGGGTGCGGGACAGCTCGAAAAAACGCACCAGGTGCGCAAGGTTCGCCGCGACATCGCGCGTACCAAGCAGCAGCTGGCGAACATCAAGTAAACGAAGGCATCGTCATGTCAGAAACTGAAGTCAAACAGCGCGCCGTCGAAGGGCGGGTCCTCAGCACCAAGATGCAGAAGACGGTTACCGTTCTGCTCGAGCGTCAGCTGCAGCACGGCCTGTACGGCAAGATGCTGCGCCGTTCGACCAAGGTGCACGCGCACGATGAGAACAACGAGTGCCGCGAAGGCGACCTGGTGCGCATCAGTGAATGCCGGCCGCTCTCGAAGACAAAAAACTGGCGCATCGTCGAAGTTGTCGAGCGCGCGCGGCAGTAATACGCGGATCAAGTAGCGGACCGGTTTAGGAGACGACAATGATTCAGGTGGAAAGCCGGCTGGCAGCGGCAGACAACAGCGGGGCCCGCGAGCTCATGTGCATCAAGGTGCTCGGCGGCTCCAAGCGCCGGTACGCGTACATCGGCGACGTGATCAAGGTGTCGGTCAAGGATGCGATACCGCGTGGCAAGGTCAAGAAGGGTGAGGTCTACGACGCCGTGGTGGTTCGCACCGCCAAGGGTGTACGTCGACCAGACGGCTCGCTGATCCGTTTCGACGGCAACGCGGCAGTTCTGCTCAACAACAAGCTCGAGCCGATCGGCACGCGCATCTTCGGGCCTGTCACGCGCGAGTTGCGCGGCGAGAAGTTCATGAAGATCGTCTCGCTGGCACCGGAAGTTCTGTAACACGGACCAGCGTCCGAAGCGGCACGACGAACGATGGGCACGCGCTCATCCCAAAGAGACAAGAGGCTATGAAACGTATTCGCAAGGGCGACCAGGTCATGGTGATCGCCGGCAAGAACAAGGGTCAGAAGGGCGAGGTGCTGCGCGTGGCGGGTGAGCGCGTGGTCGTTGCCAACGTCAACGTGATCAAGCGCCATACCAAGCCGAACCCCCAGGCCAACCAGCCTGGCGGGATCCTCGAGCGCGAGGCCTCGATTCACGGTTCGAACGTGATGCTGCTCAATCAATCCACCGGCAAGCGCGAGCGCGTCGGATTCAAGGTGCTCGACGACGGCCGCAAGGTGCGGACCTACCGTTCGTCCGGCGAAGTTGTCGACGCCTGAGGTCGCTGAAATGATTCGTCTCGAAAAACACTACCGCGATGAGGTCGTACCCAAGCTCACCGAGCGCTTTGGTTACAAGAATCCGATGCAGGTTCCGCGAATTTCCAAGGTCACACTCAACATGGGTGTGGGCGAGGCCGCGGCCAACAAGAAAGTGCTGGAACATGCAGTTTCCGACATGACCCGCATCGCCGGCCAGAAGCCGATCGTGACCAATGCACGCGTTTCGGTCGCGACGTTCAAGATTCGCGACGGCTGGCCGATCGGCTGCAAGGTGACCCTGCGCCGGGCGCGGATGTATGAATTTCTCGACCGTCTGGTCAATATTGCCCTGCCGCGCGTCCGCGATTTCCGCGGTGTCGGTGGGCGATCCTTTGACGGCCGAGGGAACTTCAACTTCGGCATCAAGGAGCAGATCATCTTCCCGGAAGTCGATTTCGACCAGGTCGACGCGCTGCGCGGCATGGACATCGCGATCACCACGACCGCGAAGACCGACGCCGAGGCAAAGGCGCTGCTTGAAGGTTTCAGCTTCCCGTTCCGCAACTGATTCGAAAACCACGATTGAGATCGGGCTGGATGACAGCCTGACCCGCAAAAAGCAGGCAAGAGACACGATATGGCAAAGACATCGATGATCGAACGCGACAAGCGTCGCGCCAAGCTGGTCCGGAAGTACGCCGTGAAACGCGCGGAAATCAAGAGCCGGATCATCGACCCGCGCCTGTCTTTTGACGAGCGCGCCGAGGCACAGGCCGCGCTGCAGAAGCTGCCCCGCGATTCCAGTCCTTCGCGCATGCGCTTGCGCTGTGCGCTGACCGGACGTCCGCGTGGCGTATATCAGAAATTTGGTCTGGGCCGTAACAAGCTGCGCGAGGCGACGATGCGCGGTGACGTGCCGGGCCTGCGCAAGGCGAGCTGGTAACAGATCTCGAAAGCAGGGTCGGCAACGACTTTGACAAGAATCGAAAAGAAGGTGCAGTCATGAGTGTCATGGATCCCATCGCCGATATGTTCGTGCGAATCCGCAATGCCCAGGCCATGGGCAAGCCGTCGGTGCGCATGCCGTCGTCCAAGGTCAAGGTCGCCATCGCCGAGTTGCTCAAGGCCGAGGGCTATATCAACGATCACGCTGTGCGCGAAATTGGTGCCAAGCGCGAGCTCGAGATTGCGCTCCGCTATCACCAGGGTCGACCGGCGATCGGTCGACTGAAACGGATTAGCCGTCCGGGACTGCGCCAGTACCGCGGCAAGGACGCCGTGCCGAGAGTCATCGGTGGCCTTGGTGTGGCAATCGTCTCGACTTCAGCCGGTCTGATGACCGACGCGAAGGCGCGCGCCGAGGGTCTGGGCGGTGAAATGATCGGCCTGGTGGCCTGAGGAACAAGCAATGTCACGAGTAGCGAAAAAGCCGGTCGATCTGCCCAAGGGCGTCGAATACAAAGAAGACGCGGGGCAGTACATCGTGAAGGGTCCGCGCGGCACGCTCAGCATGACCGCGCCCCAGGGCATTTCGGTTGCGGTCGAAGACGGCAAGCTGATGGTGTCGCCTGACAACGACGACCGCATCGCGATGTCGGGAACACTGCGCGCGCTGCTGGCAAACATGGTGACGGGCGTGCATGAGGGCTACACGCGCAAGCTCGAGCTGGTCGGTGTCGGCTATCGCGCGTCGCTCACCGGCAAGAATCTGAACCTCGCACTCGGGTTTTCGCATCCGGTCGTCATCGAGGCGCCGGAAGGCATCACGCTTGAGGTTCCGGTGCAGACGGAAGTGCTGGTGAAGGGCAACGACAAGCAGCAGGTGGGCGAAGTGGCGGCGAAGATCCGCGCCGTGCGCCCGCCGGAGCCGTACAAGGGCAAGGGTGTCCGCTATGCGGGCGAACGTATCGTGATGAAGGAAGCCAAGAAGGCCTGAGTTTTCGGACGGGCCGGGAGTCGATCGTGGAAAAGAACATGCAACGCCTGCGTCGCGCCAAGCGCACACGCATGCACATCCGCAAACTCGGGGTGGCGCGCCTTTCGGTGCATCGCTCGGGCAAGCATCTTTATGCCCAGGTGTTTTCGCCGACCGATGGTCGCGTGCTGGCATCTGCGTCGACGCTGCAGAAGTCGGTTCGTTCCGACATCGACGGCGGCACCAAGAACCGCGCTGCTGCGACGGTGGTGGGCCGGCTGATCGCAGAACGCGCGATGGCTGCCGGTGTCGAGAGTGTTGCTTTCGATCGGTCGGGATTTCTCTATCACGGCCGCATCCAGGCGCTTGCCGATGCAGCGCGTGAGGCAGGCCTCAAGTTCTGATTCCGCAACCAACTGCAGTCGCCGCAGTGCATGACGCGCCGCGGCGGACGAAAAACCGGACAACCGCTCCCAGGGGAGCGGCCTTGGCCACGAAATCAATCAAGGGTTATCGATGAGCAACGAGCGCGACAACCGCGACAACCGCGACAACGGCGACGGCATGCAGGAAAAGCTGATCGCCGTGAACCGTGTGGCCAAGACCGTCAAGGGCGGTCGCCAGATGAGCTTCACGGCGCTGACCGTGGTGGGCGACGGCGACGGCAAGGTTGGCATGGGTTACGGCAAGGCACGCGAAGTGCCGGTCGCCATCGCCAAGGCGATGGAGCGGGCGCGCAAGAATCTCGTGTCGGTGAACCTCGACAACGGCACACTGTTCTATGCGGTGCACGGTCGCCACGGCGCTGCCAAGGTCTACATGCAGCCGGCTTCCGAAGGCACGGGCGTGATCGCCGGCGGCGCGATGCGTGCCGTTTTCGAAGTCGTCGGCATCAAGAACGTGTTGGCGAAAGCGCAGGGTTCGCGCAATCCCATCAACCTCGTGCGCGCGACGATCCAGGGCCTCACGGCCGTGTCATCGCCGGCGCAGATCGCCGCCCGCCGCGGCAAGACCGTCGAAGAGATCCGCCCGAGCCATGGATAAGCAGACAGAAAAATTCGTACGCGTGCGTCTGGTCCGCAGCCCCAACAACTGTCCGGGCAAGCATCGACTGAGCGTCAAGGCGCTCGGCCTGCGCAAGATCAATGATGTGCGCGATCTCAAGGACAGCCCAAGTGTTCGCGGGCTGATCAATACGGTCAGCTATCTCGTCCGTGTCGAAGATCCGGCGCAAGCCTGAGCCCTCCAGGAGCATTCCCATGCGTCTCAATACACTTAAACCCGCCAAGGGCGCCCGCAAGGAGCGCACCCGAGTCGGTCGCGGCATCGGTTCGGGTCTCGGCAAGACGGCAGGACGTGGTCACAAGGGCCAGCACGCCCGGTCCGGCAAGGGCAAGATCAAGGCCGGCTTCGAGGGCGGTCAGATGCCGCTGCAGCGCCGCCTGCCGAAGGTTGGTTTCCGCTCCAAGCTCAAGCGCGACAGTGTCGAGATTGCTCTCTACCGTCTCGAGAAGCTGGACGAAACTAACATCGACATGGCCGTTCTGCGCAAGGCCGGTCTGGTGCCCCCGCAGGCGAAGAAGGTCAAGCTGATCCGCAAGGGCGACGTGACGCGCGCCTATGTGATCAAGGACGTTGCGCTCAGCGCCGGTGCGCGTGAAGCCATCATCGGCGCCGGCGGCAGCGCGGAATAAACGTGGCCAAAACCCCCGACAAGTCGCAGATGCTGGCCGGCATTGGCAAGCTCAAGGATCTTCAGCAAAGATTGCTGTTCGTCCTGGGTTCGCTGGTGGTGTTCCGATTCGGCACCTTCATACCCGTTCCCGGAGTCAATCCGGAAGCGATGGTGCGGCTGATGGAGCGTTCGCGCGGAACCATCGTGGACATGTTCAACATGTTCTCCGGTGGCGCGCTCGAGCGTTTCTCGTTGTTCGCCCTGGGTGTCATGCCCTACATCTCCGCATCAATCATCATCCAGCTGGTGGTGCAGGTCGTTCCGAGCCTGCAGGCGCTGCGCAAGGAAGGCGAGTCCGGCCGCCGCAAGATCAACCAGTGGACGCGCGTCGGCGCTGTCATGCTGGCGGCGTTCCAGGCCTTCGGAGTCGCCATGGCGCTGCAAAGCCAGGGCGCCTCGAGCGGCATCCCTGTGGTCATCAGCCCCGGGGCTACCTTCATCTTCAGCGCCGTGGTGGGATTGACGGCCGGATCGATATTCCTGATGTGGCTGGGTGAGCAGATCACCGAACGCGGCGTCGGCAACGGTATTTCCCTCATTATTTTCGCCGGCATCGTGGCGGGCCTGCCCTCCGCCATCGCGTCGACGCTTGAGCTCGCCCGCAATCGCGAGATCGCGCCGCTCAGCGTGCTGGCCATCGTCGCGGTGGTGCTGGGCGTCACGGCTTTCGTGGTGTTTTTCGAGCGCGCGCAACGACGGATCACGGTCAATTACGCCAAGCGCCAGGGCGGCGCGCGGGCGTATCTCAACCAGTCCTCGCATCTGCCGCTCAAGATCAACATGTCGGGAGTCATCCCGCCGATCTTCGCCTCGAGCCTCATCATGTTCCCGGCGACCGCGGCCTCGTGGGGCACGGACTGGTCCGGCTCGCGCTGGTTGCAGGCGGTGACAACCGCCCTGTCTCCGGGTGAGCCGCTGTACCTGATCCTGTTCGGCGGCATGATCATTTTCTTTGCATTCTTCTATACCGCGCTCGTTTTCAATTCGCAGGAAACGGCCGACAACCTGAAGAAGTCAGGCGCTCTGATCCCTGGCATCCGCCCCGGTCGCGCAACCGCCGATTACATCGACGGCGTAATGACCCGGCTGACCGCCATCGGCGCGCTTTACCTGGTGTCGGTCTGCCTGTTGCCGGAGTTCATGCGCGAGGGCTTCAAGACCCCGTTCTACTTCGGTGGCACCTCGCTTCTGATCGTGGTGGTCGTGGTCATGGATTTCATTGCGCAGATCCAGGCGCATCTGATGTCGCACCAGTACGACAGTCTGCTCAAAAAAGCCAACCTCAAGGGTGGTGGGAGAGGGCTCGCCTCGCGGTGAGCCTGCCATAGCCCTTCGATTTCGAGCTTTCGCGCGGGGCTCGGAGTCGTGTATAATTTCTTGTTCACTGCGCTAATAGTTTCGGAGAACGCTTCATGGCGCGCATTGCCGGTGTCAATATTCCCGTCCACAAGCATGTCTGGGTGGGCATTCAGAGCATTTACGGCATTGGTCGTGCTCGTTCGAAGAAGATCTGCGTCGACGCAGGCGTGGTGCCTTCCGTGAAGGTCCGCGACCTGAGCGAAGGTGAGGTCGAGAACCTCCGCAGCCAGGTCGGCAAGTACATCGTCGAGGGCGATCTGCGCAGGGAAATCGGCATCAGCATCAAGCGACTGATGGACCTCTCGTGCTACCGGGGTCTGCGTCATCGTCGCGGTCTGCCACTGCGAGGCCAGCGGACGCGCACCAATGCGCGCACCCGCAAAGGTCCGCGCAAGGCGATCAAGAAGTAGTCAGATCCAGTATTCGAAACATCGGATTCGCAGTCCGGGCCGCATCGTCGGTGCCGGTCGCTAACGGGGCGCTCGGCGCCCACATCGGGAACTCATGAACAAACCGGTCAAGACAACCAAGAAGAAGATCCGGCGCGTCGTCACAGACGGAATCGCGCACGTGCAGGCTTCCTTCAACAACACGATCATCACGATCACCGACCGTCAGGGCAATGCACTGTCGTGGGCGACTTCCGGAGGAGCCGGCTTTCGTGGCTCCCGCAAGTCGACTCCGTTCGCAGCCCAGGTGGCGGCGGAAAAGGCCGGCAAGGCGGCGCTCGATTACGGCCTCAAGACCCTCGAGGTGCGCATCACGGGCCCGGGTCCAGGGCGCGAGTCCGCTGTCCGATCGCTCAACGCCGTTGGCTATCGCATCACCAACATCATCGATATCACTCCGATCCCGCACAACGGCTGCCGTCCGCCGAAGCGCCGTCGGGTTTAGATCCTTTTGCGATCGTCACTGATCGCTTGAATCAAGACCGGCCATTCGTGGCCGGAAATTTTAAAAGAGCAGGATTTCATGGCTAGATACCTCGGTCCAACTTGCAAGCTCGCGCGCCGTGAAGGTGCCGATCTTTCGCTGAAAAGCCCTTCGCGCGCACTCGATTCCAAGTGCAAGCTCGAGCAGAAGCCCGGCCAGCACGGCGGCGCCGGCAAGCGCGTGCGCCTGTCGGACTATGCGGTGCAGCTGCGCGAGAAGCAGAAGGTCAAGCGCATGTACGGCTTGCTGGAGCGCCAGTTCCGCGGCTATTACGCGAAGGCGTCGAATCGCAAGGGCAACACGGGCGAAAACCTGCTGAAGCTGCTTGAGGGTCGCCTTGACAACGTGATCTATCGCATGGGTTTCGCAGTGACTCGCGCGCAGGCCCGGCAGCTGGTGTCGCACAAGGCCATCCGCATCAACGGTCGCAGCGTCAACCTGCCGTCCTACCAGGTGAAAATCGGCGACGAGATCGCCGTGTCCGACAAGGCCAAGGCGCAGCTTCGTATCCAGGAAGCGCTGACCCTGTCCACCGAAATGGACTTGATCGCAGCATGGGTCGAAGTCGATGCCAACAAGATGACTGGCGTCTTCAAGGCTTCGCCCGACCGCGCGGACCTTCCCCCCGACATCAATGAGAACTTGATCGTCGAGCTTTATTCGAAGTAATTCAGGAGCGCAAGCCCCAATGGCTGGTAACGCAAATCCGGTGCTGCGTCCGCGCGGCATCACATCAGAAAGAATCTCCATGCACCGCGCGCGCGTCGTGGTCGAGCCGCTCGAGCGCGGCTTCGGTCACACGCTGGGCAATGCCCTGCGCCGCGTCCTGTTGTCCTCGATTCCCGGTGCTGCCATCGTGGAAGTCGAGATCGACGACGTGCTGCACGAGTACACGACACTTGAAGGCATGCAGGAGGACGTGATCGAGCTCCTGCTCAATCTCAAGGACGTCGCGATCCGCCTGCACAACGTCGACGAAACCACGCTCACCCTGTCCCACAAGGGCCCGGGCGTCGTGACCGCCGGCGATATCCAGGCCGACCACAACGTCGAGATCGTTAATCCCTCGCACGTGCTGGCGCACCTGACAAAGGACATGACACTGGCGATGCGGGTCAAGATCGCACGTGGAGTGGGCTACCAGCCTGTGGCCAACCGCCGCAATCCGGACGACGAGTCGCAGCCCATTGGCCGCCTCCAGCTCGATGCCTCGTTCTCGCCGATCCGTCGCGTGTCGTTCGAAGTCGACAGCGCGCGCGTCGAGCAGCGCACCGACCTTGACAAGCTCATCCTGGACATCGACACCAACGGTACGGTCGAGGCCGAAGACGCGGTACGCAAGGCCGCCGACATCCTCGCCGACCAGCTGTCGGTGTTCGGCGACTTCACCCGCCGCGAGTCGTCGGTCGTCGCCCCGGTTGTCAGCGGCGTTGACCCGCTGCTGCTGCGTCCGATCGACGATCTGGACCTGACGGTGCGCTCGGCCAACTGCCTCAAGGCGGAAAGCATCTACTACATCGGCGACCTGATCCAGAAGACCGAGGTCGAGTTGCTGAAGACGCCCAACCTGGGCAAGAAGTCGCTCACCGAGATCAAGGACGTGCTGGCACAGCGCAGTCTCAACCTCGGCATGCGCCTCGAGAACTGGCCGCCGCCGGGCTTGTCGCACGGCATGCAGATCGGCTGATCGGGATTCCAACCGGAACTGTCCGAACAAGAACTGAAGGAATTCGTGTCATGCGTCACATGAAGTCGGGCCGCAAGCTCAACCGCACCAGCAGTCATCGCAAGGCCATGTTCCAGAACATGACCAACTCGCTGATCGCCCACGAAGCCATTCGCACCACCTTGCCGAAAGCCAAGGAACTGCGTCGAGTGGCCGAGCCGCTGATCACGCTGGCGAAGGTCGATGGTGTTGCCAATCGCCGTCTCGCCTTCTCGCGCCTGCGCGACAAGGCGGCCGTCGGCAAGCTGTTCACCGAGATCGGGCCGCGCTATCTGACCCGTCCAGGTGGATACCTGCGCATCCTCAAGGCCGGCTTCCGCGCGGGCGACTCGGCTCCGATGGCTTATGTCGAGCTGGTTGATCGTCCGGATGCGGCGCCAGCGGTCGAGGATTCTTCCGACTGAGTAGGGAATCGATCTCGCGAAATAGCTCAAAGCCCCGGCATCACCCGGGGCTTTTTGTTTGCGGGCATTGGTATTCCAGGGTCCCTCGCCCTGGTGGCCGAAAGCCTCCGCCTGTCCGCCAGCGGTTGCATTGATTGCTGCGACGCGGCATGGTGCGGGACCCTTGGCCTGCAACCCTTACATGTCACTGTTCCAATCCTTTCGAGTCCGGTTCGCCTTGATCGCGCTGAGCTGTGCGGCGTTGCTGGCGTACGCGTACTACGTGCAGTTCCGGATGTTCATCGATCCCTGTCCGCTCTGCATCCTGCAGCGCGTGGCTTTCCTGGCGCTGGGTGTGATCGCGTTGATCGCGGCATTGCACGGACCCCGCGGTAGCGGACGCCGCGTGTACGGATTGCTCGGGTTCGGCGCTGCCGTTGCGGGCGCCAGCGTCGCGGCGCGCCACGTCTGGCTGCAGAATCTGCCACCGGACCAGGTGCCGGCCTGCGGTCCGGGCCTCAACTACATGATGGACACCTTGCCGCTCGCCGACGCATTGCGCAAGGCGTTTACCGGTTCGGGAGAATGCGCGAAAGTCGACTGGACCTTCCTCGGCCTTTCGATGCCGATCTGGACACTGCTCTGCTTCATCATGCTCGGTATCGCCGCGCTGATGGCGGGTTTCCTTACCGAGCGCAGGCGGATGTTCCAGTGAGCGCCGCGGCGATTCCCGCGTTGCAAGAGGCTCCCGGCACTGCCGACTGGACGCCCTCCGGCTGGAAATCCTGCCGCGCATCGCAGCAACCGGTTTACAGCGATGCCGCCCATCTCGAGCGGGTGCTGGCAGAGCTCGGTTCGCTGCCGCCGCTGGTGACGTCATGGGAAGTGCTGGCGCTCAAGGAGCACATTGCCTCCGCGCAGCGTGGCGAGCGTTTCGTGCTGCAGGGTGGCGACTGCGCCGAGAGCTTCGGCGATTGCAACTCAAACACCATATCCTCGCGCCTGAAGGTGCTGTTGCAGATGAGTCTGGTGCTGGTGCATGGACTGCGTCTGCCGATCGTGCGCATCGGGCGCTTTGCGGGTCAATACGCGAAGCCAAGGTCATCCGACATCGAGACCCGCGACGACATTGCGCTGCCAAGTTACCGGGGCGATCTGATCAATGGCGCTGCGTTCGAAGCCGCCACGCGACGTCCTGATCCGCAACGGCTGCTGCAGGGTCATGCCTGCTCCGCACTGACGATGAACTTCGTGCGCGCACTGATCGATGGCGGCTTCGCCGACCTGCACCACCCCGAATACTGGGATCTCGACTGGGTCGAACATGCACCGCTCGCACGCGAG
Organism: Lysobacterales bacterium; assembly: GCA_038330365.1. GTDB lineage: Bacteria > Pseudomonadota > Gammaproteobacteria > Xanthomonadales > Ahniellaceae > JBBQNY01. Next base: position 16,600 of record JBBQNY010000058.1, read on the forward strand.
TACCGCGAACGCGTGTCATCGATCGGCGAGTCCATCCGCTTCATGGAAACTCTTGCCGGCGCCGCCGTACACAACCTCAACCGCGTCGATTTCTTCACCTCGCATGAGGCGCTGGTGCTGCACTACGAGCAGGCCCTGAC
>JBBQNY010000059.1:0-16120 GCA_038330365.1 Lysobacterales bacterium
AGCAAGCTCTTCAGCGAAATCCATCGCGCCAAGACTTGACGACGCACAGAGTATCTACCACAGCGCAGCGGTCCCGCGCCTGGTGCGTAGGATCCCAATCCTCGTGTAGGAGCGCGCTTGCGCGCGATGGCGTCATGCCAGTGCGTGTTGCAAACGCCTACAAAAGAGCGGACATCCTCGCGTCCCGTTGGATAGCGCGAGTCTCGCTTCGCACAGAGAGCGTCGCGAGTCGCGAATGCTCCGTGCAAGGTGGAAGCTTCCAGAGCCGCGCTACTCGAAACCGTCGGCGAACAGGGCGGCGGCGATCAGCGGCACGCTGCCTGTTGCCGTCATGGGGCCGCCAGAGCCGGTTGCCCCCAGGTCGCTCAGCGTGAGCGTCAGCATGGTTTCGCCGCCGGCCACGTAGCGCGCGGAGCCGGCGGCGAGAAATGCGTTCAACTCCGCGATGGTGCCGGCCAGCAGCAAGGTGGGCGTGCCCGAGCCGGTGACCGTAACGCCGCCGCCCGCCGTGGCCGTGAGCGTTCCGAGCGGGACCGTCAGCGTCAGGCGCACGTCTGCATTGCCGGCGTCCACGTCTGCGACGCCGATACCCGTCAGGGGTGTTGCACCGGTCATCTGGATGGCGATCGATGCGGGCAACGCCAGCTCCGGCGCGTCGTTGACCGCGCTGACGTTGAGCGTGACGGTATCCGAGTCGTTGCCGAAGCTGCCGGTACCCGTGTTGCCGTTGTCGGTCGTCGACACGGTCAGCGTCACGTTGGCGGTGGCGTTTGGCGCGGTGGTGAAGCGCGGGCGGTTGGCGGCGCTGGCGAAGCAGGCGTTGAGCTGCGTCAGGTTGCCGGTGAAGCGGCGCGAACTGGCGCTGCCACTCACGCCCACTCCACTACAGGTCATGGCATCGACGCTGCCGCTCGGCACCGCCAGCGTGACCATGAGGAATCCGGTACCACTGTCGACATCCGTAAACGAGATGCCCGCGAGTCCGGTGGCAACGTCCTCGGTAACCGTGATCGAGGCCGGCACGTTGTTGACCGGCGGATCGTTGACCGCAGTGATGTTGAGCGTGACCATTTCGGTGTCGCTCTGCGCGCCGCCGCTGCCGGTATTGCCGTTGTCGTTCGCGGTCACCGTCAAGGTGACGCTGGCAGTTGCGTCCTGCGCAGTGGTGTAGCGCAGCAGGCCGCTCGCCAGGCAGGCGTTGAGATTGCCAAGGGTTCCGGTCAGCGTGCGTGCCGAAGCGGTGCCGCCCGAAGTCACGTTGGCGCAACCCGGACTGTTGAAACTGCCCGCGCCTACACTGAAAGTCGCAGTGAGGTTGCCACCGCCGATGTCCGGATCGGTGAACGAGATGCCGGTGATGTTAGACGCCACGTCTTCCGTCACCTGGATCGATGCAGGTCGCGTGATGACCGGCGGCTGGTTCGCAGCTCCGCCCATGATCTGCCAGCCGATGTCGCGCAACAGCGGCACTGTCATGTCGGTCTGGTTGAACAGCCCGGTGGACAGGGACGGCTCCATCAAGAGGTCCGGGTTGGCTGCGGCCGACGTGAAATGCGAAACGCTGGAACCGGGAACGACCGGGCTCGGTGCATTCATGCGCATGCGCGCATTGGCGCCAGCGCCGTTCACGCCAGCGCCAGTCGGCGCGAACGTGGGAATCGCCGCAGTGACCTGCGCGCCGGTCCATACGAGGTTTGGGTCGTTGGTCATCGAAGTGGCGCGCTGCGCGTTCGTCATGGCGCTCCAGTTGAGTGCTTGCGAGACATCGCGCAGCAACGGTACCCACGAATCATTGAATCCCTGCAGCAAGCTGCCCTGAGGAATGCTTCCTTCATTACCTTGCGGTCCACATCCGGCGGCCACGACACACACCTGAGTGCTGAAACCAAGGCCGTGCCCCAGTTCGTGCAGCACCACCGGAAACAGGGCGACCGTATTCGCGGCCGGTGGAATCGCCGGACTCGTGCCATACCACCAGCGTCTCGGGGGATTGCCGAAACACCCCGTGTCGATGGCGCTATTGAACGTCGCGTTGATCTCGACACTCGTCATGTTGAAGTTCGACGAGGCGAGCGATTCCCCCAGCGCGATGTGGTACCAAGTGCTCGCCAGCGGCGCGCCCGGAAAATCGCGCACCACGCCGTTGGGCCCCGCCGAACCAAGCACGGCAGAGAATTGCGAGCACGTTTGCGGATCGAAGCGGGCACCGACCTTTATCGCGATGTTGCTCTGCAAGGTCGCCGCCCAGACTGAAGCCGCGGCCTGGAACACATTGAGGCGCTGCTGGCCCAGAGTGGTTCCAGGGTTGCCGCCCTCGGGTGCGACCACGGTCGGATCGTTGAAGCCTTCGCCGGGACCATCGTTCGTGACGATGGTGATCGTCGCCGCTTGCGCGGGCCCCGCGAGCACCAGGATCGCCGCGAGCGCGGCGCTGCGTGCCGCGGCCAGTCGCGTACTCACGGCTGCGTCTGCGGTAGCGCGGCGTGTCCGTGTTCGGCTTGCGCTCCCGTGTGCGTGCAACCGACGTGCGTCTGGCCCTGTGCATCGATGCGGATCGTGCTCGTTGACTCGAACTGGCCGTTGCCGTGCGCCATGACGGTGCCATCCTCGAGGGTCTCGAATGTCACCTTCGAGTAGTCGGGCTGAGGTAGCGCCATCGCCTCGTCCATCGCGCGCTGCTCGGGCGTCACCGGGCCGTCGGTGAGTTCACCGGTCACGGGGTCGAGATACACGCGCATGCCCTGTTCGCCAGCGACACCGGTGGCACTGGACGCCAAGGATGGCGCGTCAACAGCCGGCCGGCCGGCCGCAGCCGAGGAGCCGGCTGCCGCCGGGATGGGCTCTTCTGCGCAAGCGGCACTCGCGCATGCAAGGAGGGTCGTGGCTACCCACCACACTGCGATTCTCATGCGAATTCCCTGTCTGCGATCTGACGGAGTGAAATATCCTACGCCGCGTTGCGGTTCGCTGCAGCGGAGCGTCCGGGAGGCCCCGCTTTGTCCCAGCCTGCGGCCAGCCGCTAGACTCAGCGGTTCGCGCGCATGACAGGGGGAGAAGCGATGAACGACCAGACGCGGAGCAGTGAACCGTCGGATGTGGATCCGGTCGAGACGCGTGAATGGATCGAGTCGCTGCAGGCGATCATCGCGCGCGAAGGCACCGAGCGTGCCCAGTACCTGCTCGAGCAGCTCGCGGACGAGACCCGGCGCGCGGGCGGCAATCTGCCGTTCGTGCCCACCACTGCGTACATCAATTCGATTCCGCCTTCGCAGCAGCCGGCGATGCCGGGCGACTCCCGTATGGAGTGGAAGATCCGCTCGCTGATCCGCTGGAACGCGATGGCGATGGTGGTGCGCGCCAATCGCAAGCCGGGTGAGCTGGGCGGGCATATCGCGAGCTTCGCGTCGTCAGCCACGCTGTATGACGTTGGCTTCAATCATTTCTGGCGTGCGCCATCAGCAGAGCATCCCGGGGACCTGCTCTACATCCAGGGTCACTCATCGCCCGGCATCTACGCGCGCGCCTTCCTCGAAGGCCGCCTCCAGACGGAGCAACTCGACCATTTCCGCATGGAGACGGGTGGCCGCGGCATACCCTCATATCCGCACCCTTGGCTGATGCCCGATTTCTGGCAGACGCCGACCGTGTCGATGGGGCTCGGTCCCATCAGCGCGATCTACCAGGCCCGGTTCTTCAAGTACCTCGAAGGCCGCGGCCTGATGCCGCCGAGTGATCGCAAGGTCTGGTGCTTCATGGGCGACGGCGAGTGCGACGAGCCTGAGAGCCTCGGCGCCATCTCGCTCGGCGGTCGCGAGGCGCTCGACAACCTGGTGTTCGTCATCAACTGCAACCTGCAGCGACTCGACGGGCCGGTGCGTGGCAACGGCAAGATCATCCAGGAACTCGAAGGCGCGTTCAGAGGCGCGGGCTGGAACGTGCTGAAAGTCGTGTGGGGCAGTTACTGGGATCCGCTGCTGGCGCAGGACACGAGCGGCATGCTGCGCAAGCTGATGATGGAAACCGTCGACGGCGAATACCAGAACTGCAAGGCATTCGGTGGCGCCTACACGCGCGAGCATTTCTTCGGCAAGTATCCGGAAACCGCGGCCATGGTCGCCAACTTTTCCGACGAGGACATCTGGCGTCTCAACCGCGGCGGCCATGATCCGTCGAAGGTGCACGCGGCCTACGCTGCGGCCACCGCGCACAAGGGTCGACCGACCGTGATCCTCGCCAAGACCGTCAAGGGCTACGGCATGGGCCAGGCTGGCGAGGCGCACAACACCACCCACAGCCAGAAGAAGATGGATCGCGAAGCGGTGGCAGCGTTCCGTGACCGTTTCCGGATTCCGGTCGACGACGCGGCGCTCGAAGAAGTGCCGTTTTTCCATCCCGGACCCGATTCACCCGAGGTCAAATACCTGCAGTCGCGCCGCGAATCGCTGGGCGGCTACCTGCCGCAGCGTCGCGGGCGCTCCGATGACTCCTTGCCCGCGCCGGAGCTGAAGGTGTTCGAGCGCCTGCTCAAGGATTCGGGCGAACGCGAGATCTCGACCACGATGGCGTTCGTCCAGGTGCTCAACATCACGCTGCGCGACAAGCAGGTCGGCCCGCGCGTGGTCCCCATCGTCGCCGACGAAGCCCGCACCTTCGGCATGGAAGGGCTGTTTCGCCAGATCGGCATCTACGCGCCGTTCGGCCAGCGCTACAAGCCGATGGATGCGGGCCAGCTCATGTTCTACCGCGAGGACCAGGCCGGACAGGTGCTGCAGGAAGGCATCACCGAATGCGGCGCCTTCTCGTCATGGCTGGCGGCTGCGACCAGCTACAGCACCAACAACCTGCAGATGCTGCCGTTCTATATTTTCTATTCCATGTTCGGCATGCAGCGCGTCGGCGATTCGTGCTGGCAGGCCGCCGACATGCGCGCCCGCGGGTTCCTGCTCGGTGCGACCGCGGGCCGCACCACGCTCAATGGCGAAGGACTGCAGCACGAGGACGGGCACTCGCATCTGCTGGCCGGCGCTATTCCGAACTGTCGCGCCTACGACCCGACCTTTTCATTCGAGGTTGCCGTGATCGTGCAGGACGGCATGCGCCGCATGCTGACGGAGCAGGAGGACGCGTACTGGTACATCACGCTCATGAACGAGAACTACGCGCATCCGGCGATGCCGGACGGCGCCGAAGCCGACATCATCAAGGGCATGTACCTGTTGCGCGATGGTGGACGCGCCAAGCTCAAGGTGCAGTTGCTGGGGTCCGGCACGATCCTGCGCGAAGCCATTGCCGCAAGCGAATTGCTGGCTGCGGACTTCGGCGTGGTCAGTGACATCTGGGGCTGTCCGAGCTTCAGCGAGCTCAGGCGCGATGGCGCCGATGTCGAGCGCCACAACCGCCTGCATCCCGGCGCGAAGAAGCCACGCGTGTCGCATGTGGCGTCCTGCCTGGGCGGTCGAGCCGGTCCCGTTGTTGCGGCCACCGACTACGTGCGCACCTACGCCGAGCAGATCCGCGCGTACGTGCCGGATGGCATGCGCTACAGCGTGCTCGGCACCGACGGCTTCGGGCGCAGTGACACGCGCACCAATCTGCGGCGTCACTTCGAGGTCGACCGCTACTACATCGCGCAGGCGGCAGTCGATGCGCTGGTGGCGGACGGCGCGCTCAAGCCGGCCGACGCCGCACGCGCGATCAAGCTCTACAAGATCGACCCTGACAAGCCCAATCCGCTCGGCGTCTGACGCCCGCGCAAGCCGCACGCAGCGCCCTGTTGCAGGGGCGCGCTTGCGCGCGATGGCGTCATCCATGGAGTTGCCACGCGCTCCGCTTCGCCATGACGCCATCGCGCGTGAACGCGCTCCTACATGAGCCCCGCGCGTGCGTCAGGGCTTGCGCAGGCAGAGCGCGCGCGGCGAACCCTTGTCGATCGAAATGGACTCCACCCTGCCGTTGTCCAGATAGACAACGGTCGCCAGCCGCGCGCCGACCTTGCGCGCGGTCCAGAATGTCGCGGTAGACAGCTCGAACGCCGATGACACGCGACAGGTGAAGCCACCGCAGGTGTTCGTCGTGCGCCCGCTGCGATCGATGATTTTTGTGAGATCGCCGGGCTGCGGCAATTTCCATCCCGGACCCAGGTCGCGGCAGTACTGCTTCGCACGCGGCCAGTCGATGCTCGAGGCATTGTCCGACTTGGCCCACAGCACTCCGGTACGCGCGTCCTTGAGCACGCCACCGCCCAGATCCTGGAATCCCTCGATTAGTCGACCGGCCGCCGCCGGTTTGGGTGGCGGCACGGTGCCGGCGACGGTCGTGGCCGGCGGTGTGCCCGCAGCAACGCCTGCTGCGGGTGCCGTCGTGTCCTTCGCGACGGAACCGGTTCCCGCGGGCGGCGGCGTCGCCGCCGCCGGGGGCGTCGGTTTGGCCGCGGCTGCCGCTACCGCTGCCGCGCGCTTCTCTGCCGCGATGCGGTCGGACTCGCGTCGGGCTTCAGCGCGCTCGTCGGCGAGTCTCTGGGCTTCCTGCCGCCGCGCTTCCGCGAGCGATTTCTCCGCGGTGCTGGCCTTCTCTTCCGCGATGCGCAGCCGTTCGGCCGTTGCGGCCTTCTCCCGGGCAGCATCTGCTTCCTGCTGCTCGATCTTGCCGAGCTTGATCAGCGTGTCGCGCGCCGCGCCCGAAGTGTCGGGGTCGGCGGCGGGAGCGGGCGTCGGCGCTGGGTCCGTTGTGGCGGTTGCTGCGCCCGGAGTCTCCGTGACGCTCGCGAGGGTGCCGTCCTCGGGTTCGGCTTCCTCGTCGCCACCCGATGTCAGCACCATGCCGATGGCCACCAGCGCCAACAGCGCGGCTGCCACCAGCGCGGCGATCGCAAGCGGCTTGCGGGTTTGCGAGGGCACCGATGCGCCCGGCGACGAATGGACGGGTGCCGGTGCCGTGGTTCTTTCGTGAGAGCTCAAGGCTCGCAGCATGTCGTCGGCGCGCGCGTCCTCGGACTTTGGGGGCGCTGGCGGCGGCGGCGCCGAGGGTGGTGAAGGCGGCGGAACCGAAGGCGGTGAAGGCGGCGCAGCTGGCGCGCTCGATCCGCGGTTCGCATCGTCCGGGGCAGGATCCCGCGCCTCGGGCATGACCGGACGCGACAGTGTGGTCGGTGTATCGAGTGTCGAGTACGCGCGTACCGCCGCTCCCGTTCCCGAGATCGCCGTGGCGGCGGTGTCGGAGACCGACGCGCCCTGCTCCGGCGGCACGAACACCTGCGGGTGCGAGGCCGAATGACCGTGTGCGCTGCTGATCGCCTGCAGTCCCGAAGGCGTGAGCGAAGACAGTGGCCCAGATCCCAACGAGACCGATCCGTACATTGCCTGCTCAAGCGTTGCGATCAGCATGCTGGCAGTGGGGAAGCGCTCGTCCGGAACCTTGGCCATGCCCCGCTGGAGGGCGGCAGCTACCTGCGGCGCGAGCATCCCGAGCGCCGCCGTCGGCAGCGGCTCGAGCACGTGCTTGAGCAGGATTGCGTGCGGGGTGTCGGCTTCAAATGGCAGGCTGCCCGTCAGCCACTGGTAACAGATGACGGCGAGCGAATAGATGTCGGTGAACGGACCGATGGCCTGGCCCTGCGCCTGCTCCGGTGCCATGTAGGTCGGGGAGCCCACGATGCCGCCGATCAAGGTGTGCGAGACGTTGGAAGCCTGCAGCAGCTTGGCGACGCCGAAGTCGGCCAGATAGGCCGCGCCCTCGCCGCTGAGCAGAATGTTCTGCGGCTTGATGTCGCGATGCACCACACCCTTGCGGTGGGCGTAGTCCAGCGCGGCGGCCACGCCGCGCAGGATGTTGAAGCCTTCCGAGAGCGCCAGCGGCCGCGCGATCAGCCGCGCCGCGAAATCCCCGCCGTCGACGTAGCGCAGCGCCATCCACGGCACGTCCTGCGTGATGCCGTAGCGGTATACCGGAATGATGCTCGGGTGATCGAGGCTGCCGATGACGCGCGCTTCCTGCTCGAAGCGCGCGCCAAACTGCTGGTCGTCGACCAACTGCTCAGGCAACACCTTGAGTGCGACCAGCCGCTCGAGGCCCGGCTCGCGCACGAGATAGACGGTAGCCATGCCGCCACGCCCGAGGCGTGACACCACCGTGTAGCCTGCGAATTCAGAACCGGCCTCGAAACGCACGCAGTGCCCCCTACCGGCTTGACGCCGTCTGCGTCGAGTCTAATGGATCGCGCCATGAAAGCGCCGCGCCGCCCCAGTACCGGCGTACTGGGGGTGGATTGAATTGCTGTGGGTCCGCCGGATGGGATCGGGCGGGATCCGAAATCCGATGCGCTGAAGTCAGTCGCCGCCGGTACACCGTCGCCCGCAAGGCTGCGCAATCGCGCAGCGCTTCGCTCAGGCTTTGGCTTTCTTGGCGACGCTGCGCTTGCGCGGAGCGGCGGCGGCCTTGGCCGGAGCAGCGGCTTTGCTCGCTGCCTTTTTCACCACCGGCTTGCTGGCCGGCACCGCTGCCGACTTGACCACAGGGGCCTTGCCCGGCGCCGTCCTGGTCGCCGCGGTCTTGACGGCGGGAGCTTTTGCGACCGGAGCCTTTGCCGCTGCCGCCGGGGTCGGCGCTACCTTGCCCGACTTGTTGCCGCGCGCCGACGGCGCACTCGGCTTGTACCAGTCGCGCGTGATGCCGAGGATTTCGACTTTGCCGCCGGATTTCACGAAGTCGGAGATATCGGCGGAGATGCGGCCACTCGTCAGACGCTTGTCAGCATGCGGGTCGGAGCCACGCGAATTGGGACCGGAACGGGATGCGGACTTGGCGCTGGCCATGGGAAAACCTCCAGAGAGTTGAAACGGGGCGCGCGAGGTCGGACCAATCCGCGCCTGAAATGGCACAGAACGGGCAGGGACGCTGCGGCGGACCCCACACCATACCGCATTTCTCCGCTGATTTCCCCGCGCGCATGCGACGGAGGCGCCCAAAACCGAGTACGAAACGCCTCTCTCGGCTGCCTTTGCCCGCAGGCCGTCCACGGTTGGTCACCATTGAAATCAAGCGCTTGCCGCCTTGCCTCTGGCATCACCAAGCGCTACCTTCGATGGCTGACCGTTGATTGCGGCTTAATTCATGTTCTTGCCCGTGCGACTCCTGTCGGCGACGCTTGCTTTCGGCGTGCTGCTGCCGGCGATCGCGAACGCCCGTGCCATTCCTCCGCCCGGCATGTTCCTGTTCCGGCCCGAGCACGTCGTCGTGGCGGCCGTCGTCGAGGCCAGGCCGGGCGCCGGCACCCTCGAGCTTCGGATAACGGAGACGCTTTCAGGTCACGCCGAAAGCCAGCGAATCGTCGTAAATTCGAGCCCTGCCTGGCTCGTCGACGTGCGCAAGGGTGCGCATGTCCTGGTCGGATTCACGCCGTACCAGCGCAGCCAGTTCCAGCCCAAGGCCGTTGAGTTGCGGCCGGAAGGCCCTGTCATCGTGTCGAGCACGGGTCTGGAACCGGCACTGTTCAGCGATACGCCCCAAGCGCGCGCGCTCATCGCCGCCGCACACGAAACTTCACGCAACCGCAGTTCTGCACCGCTGGCCCAGATAATCCGTGGACTCGGTTCGGATGATCGGCAAATCCAGAATTTCTGCGCGGCCGAACTATCGCTGCGCGTGGAATTGCAGCAAAACCTGGGCAATGCCGAGCGCAAGCAGATTGCGGACTTTCTGGTCGATTCCTCCACTCATCCTGCGGCCCGCGCACTGCTCCTGCGCGCGGCTGCAGCAGCTCCCGACCAGTTTGGTGCCGACTGGCCCCTGGTCAGCGCGCTTGCGATTCTCGACTCGACCCCGGTCGATTCTGTCGAAGCGCCGCCGGGCTTCATGCCCAACCTGGTCTACACCGCGTTCGAGGTGCTCGAAAGGGCGCATCGCGACGTTCCGCTCGCTACGGCGCAGCGCTGGGTCTACTCGGGTCATGCGGCCCTGATGGAAGCGGCACTGCTTTCGATCCGCCGTTCCGAACCCGATGCCGAACGGCGGATTGCGGAGCAGGCGCTTGAATCTTCCACGCTTTCCGCCCCCGGCCGCGAGTTTTTGCGCGATCATCTGCGCAGGCTTGGACTCATGCGGGATGCTTTGGCGACCTCTCAGCACCCGGAAGGTACTCGATCAAAGCACTGAACAATCCACGGGCTGAACCCGCACGGCGCTATCGGGCCGGGAGCGACCAACCTTCCATTTATTCATGCGTTTAGCGGGAGAGATTCGATGAAGCACTGGACACGATCGGTCGGGCACACGCTGCTGGCCACCACGGCGATGATGTTGTGCACGACAGCACTGGCCGCCGATGCAGCGCCCAAGGCAGTCACTGCCGAGGTGTTCCAGTCCGTACGCATGGATGAGTCGCGACCCCTGCGAGACATCCTTGCCGAAGCGGGTCCGGCGCCTGTCGTTCCGGTTAATTCGAATCCGACCGAAATTCCCAACATCTTCCCGAAATCCGGACAGGGTGGCGAAGTGCTGCCAGAAGTGCGGGCTGCTGCGGGCCTCGGTGTGCAGCGCACACCATCCGGCAATCCTGCGCCGTCGACGATCGTGTCGTTCAATGGCTCCAATGGCGCAGAAAATGGTTCGATTCCGCCTGACACGAACGGCGATGTGAGTCCGGCCCATTACATACAGTGGGTCAATACGACCTGGTCGATCTTCAACAAAACAACGGGAGCAAGAATTTCGGGACCAAATCAGGGCAACTCGTTTTGGGCCGGATTCGGCGGTCCGTGCCAGACACGCAACAACGGCGATCCCATCGTCCTGTGGGATGACCAGGCGCAGCGATGGGTCATGTCGCAATTTATAACTTCGAGTCCGTTTGCCCAGTGCTTCGCGATCTCCACCACCAGCGATCCCCTCGGTACCTATTATCGTTACCAATTCACCTTGCCGCAGTTCGGCGACTATCCGCATATCGGCGTATGGACAGACGCGGAGCAGACCCAGGACTCATACCTTCTGGTCACTCACGACTTCATTCTCAGCCCGCAGCAGTTCCTTGGCGCTGCCTTCATCGCGGTTGAGCGCGACAAGATGCTGCAGGGTCTGCCGGCGCAGATCGTGCGCTTCGCAGGCATTGATGCATTTGGCGCGCTGCCGGTGCATCTGGAAGGACAGGAGCCGGTCGCGGCAGGATCCTGCCCCGTTTTCCTGCACTTCGACTTCTCCACCAGCGAATACCTGCTCTGGGATCTTTGCATCAACTGGAGCGCGCCCACTGCGAGCACACTGTCCACCAATCCCGCACGATTGCAGGCGCGTACGCCCTTTGTTTCGCGGTTCGATGATGTCTCGCAGCTCGGTACCACAAGCCAGCTCGACTCCTTCGGCTCCAACCTCATGTACCGCGCCAGCTGACGTGCATTTCCCGCCGGAGCGCCCACGCCGCTTTCGGTGGTGGTCAACCACTTCGTCGAGGGTGGCAACGACAACGGCGGCATCAAGTGGGTGAACTTCAGCCTGACGCCGACGCCGCGCCCCGCCTTTCCGACCGGTACCATCTTCGCGAATGGCTTCGAGCCGGGAGCCGCGCGCGTCGTATCCAAGCGCATCAAGGACGAAGGTACCTACGCGCCCGATGCCAATACACGATGGTTGGGATCGATCGCGCTGGACCGCACCGGGAATCTCGGTCTCGGCTATTCGGTGAGCAGTGCGACGATCAACCCGCAGCTGCGCATCACCGGTCGCGAACTGGGCGATCCGCAGGGCATGATGCTCGACGAGCAGTCCTGCACGCCCGCAGGAGTTGGCAGCCAGACCAGCACCACGGGTCGATGGGGCGACTACGCCTCTATGAGCGTCGACCCCACCGACGAGTGCACGTTCTGGTTCACCAGCGAGTACTACTCCACCACATCGAGTGGTACCTGGAACACGCGCATCTGCTCGTTCCGGTTCCCGAACTGCGGTCAGCCGACCTTCGATCTGGTCGCTGATTCGCCGACCCGTATCACGATGTGCGGTAATCCGCAGCCGGCTGATCCGACGTTCGCGCTGCGGGTGGGCGTACTCGACGGCTTCAGCAGTCCCGTCACGCTCTCCGCCAGCGGTGTGCCGGTCGGCGTCACCGCACAGTTCTCGCCGACGGTCATCAATCCGCCGCCTGGGACCAGCACGCTTACGCTGCAGGGCGCCTCGGATCTGTCCTCGGGCGAATACACGACGACGGTCCAGGCGACTTCCGGCGCCGTCAGCCGCTCGCTGCAGCTCAGCTACGGTATCTCCGAAGCTGCGCCCGCGGCACCGACGCTGTCGGCGCCGGCCAACGCCGCCACCGGCGTCAAGGTGCGACCGACGCTGAGCTGGACGGCGGTGCCGGGCGCACTGAGCTATTTGGTGGAAGTCTCCACCAACAGCGGCTTCACCAACGTTGTCGCCAGCGACACCGTCACGGGTACGTCCTGGGTCGTCAACGTGGGGCTCAATCCTTCGACACAGTATTTCTGGCGGGTTACCGCGAGCAACTACTGCGGCAATGGTGCGATGTCCGCGATCCGCTCGTTCACCACCGGCGTACCCGGGCAGTGTCCGTCGGGCACCACTCTGACCAACGTGTTCACCGACGACTTCAATGGCGGCGCGAACGGCTGGACCCCGGGCGGTACCGGACCGCTGCCCTGGGTGCAGCAGACCGCGCCGGTGGGTATCGGTCTCAGCACGATGGTCTGGCGGGTGCCGAACAACGCGCTGACGAGCGATCAGACACTGGTCTCGCCGAACATCGTGTTGCCGTCAGGTGCACCAACCGTGATCCTCTCGTTCGATGCGTATCACAGCTTCGAGACCGATCCGCCGAACGGCTGCTGGGATGGTGCCGCCGTCGAAGCCAAGACCACGGCCGCAGCGGACTGGTCTTACCTCGGAGCGAACCGCATCTTCACCAACGGCTACAACGGCACAATCACCGCCGGTGCGCCGCTCGCGGGTCGTGATGTGTGGTGCTATACGCCGACTGGCAACACGGCGCAGCGCACCATCGTCGATCTCGATGCCTTCAACGGAGAGACCATCCAGCTGCGCTTCCGGGAGACGTCCGACACCAACACCGTCGCGAACCCGACCACCAGCAACGGACTGTCAATCGACAACTTGCGTGTCGACGCGTGTGTCGAGGGAACAGCGCCGGCTCCGTAGACGACCAGCGGTTATCGTTCGCACAACGTCGCCCAGCCCCTCACCGGGCTGGGCGATTTTTTTGCGCGGCCTCTCGAGGGGTGGGTTGAGACCCGCCCTGCAGGACTAGGCGTTAACCTGCTCGTGCTTTGGGTGAAGAGTCGGCCGGCTTGATGCACGATTGGCGCATGCGTCTGCTTTCGATGGTCGTGTTCGGCGTCGCGGTGGTGGGATTGCCGGCGACGGCGCGTGCGCAGCCGCGGATCGTGCCGCAGGTGGTGGAGGCCGTGCGCGTGGACGAGTCGCGCCCGATGCGTGACATCGTGCGCGACTGGGTACCTCGCGCGCACGCGGCGGACGCCGACCAGCACGAAGTCCCGAACATCTTTCCTGAAACGGCGGACGGCGATACCAACGCCGAAGCGCTGGCAGCTGCGCGACCCGGAATCCAGCGCGCGCCGAGCGGCGTGCCGGCTCCTCCAGCCCTGTTGTCTTTCGACGGCGGCACGCGACCCGAATCCGGGCCTTTCATCCCACCGGACACCAACGGCGACGTCAGTCCGGAATATTTCATCCAGTGGGTCAACCTGCGCTGGTCGATCTACGACCGCGAGTCGGGTGCGCGCCTGTCGGGCCCCACCGACGGCAACTCCTTCTGGGCAGGATTCGGCGGGCCCTGCGAGGCGAACAACCAGGGCGATCCCATCGTGCTCTGGGACGACCGCGCAGAGCGCTGGCTGATGTCGCAGTTCATTGCGACGGAACCTTTCGCGCAGTGCTTTGCGGTGTCCACATCGCGCGATCCACTCGGCAGCTGGTACCGCTACGAGTTTCCATCGCAACTGTTCGGCGACTATCCGCACTTGGGCGTGTGGACGGACGCGAGCACTGCGCAGGATGCCTACCTGCTGCTGACGCACGACTTCTTCGGCAGCAGCTTCGAGGGCTCGTCCTTCGTGGCGCTTGAGCGCGATGCGATGCTGCGCGGGCTGTCTGCGCGCCTGGTCCGTTTCACGCTGTTCCGGACCGCGTTCGGTGCATTGCCCGTGCACCTCGAAGGCCCGCTCCCGGCACCGGCGAAGTCCTGCCCCGTGTTCACGCATTTCGACAAGGACTCGAGCGAATACCTTTTCTGGAACCTGTGCCTGGACTGGTTGCAACCCGCATCCAGCACTTTCCCGGGCGCGCCCGTGCGCGTGGCTGCGGGTGTGCCTTTCATCACCAGTGCGCGGCGCGTCGCGCAGCCGGGCGCGGGTGCGACGCTCGCAACCTTCGGCAATCACCTCATGTACCGCGCCAGCGCCCGCGCCTTCGGCGCCGATGCGCCAACGCCGATGTCGCTCGCCGTCAATCACTACGTGCACGGCGGCGACGACAACGGCGGCATCAAGTGGGCGCAGTTCGATCTGAAGCCGCCAACAACACGGGCGTTCGCTGACGACGGAATATTCGACAACGGATTCGAGTCGGACATCAGCCGCGAACTCATTCCCAGCATTGCCGACGAAGGTACCTTCGCGCCGGACGCGGACACGCGTTGGCTGGGTGCCATCGCGATGGATCGGAGCGGCAATCTTGGACTTGGATATTCCGTCGGCAGCGCTTCACTGTCGGCCGAACTCCGGATCACGGGGCGTGCGCTCGGCGATACCGCGGGCACCCTGCGTGATGAGCGCAACTGCTCACCCGGCGGCACCGGCAGCCAGCTCGACTCGAGCGGACGTTGGGGCGACTACGCATCGATGAGCCTTGATCCCACCGACGAATGCACGTTCTGGTTCACCAGCGAGTACTACGCCACCTCAACGCAGCGCGACTGGAACACGCGTATTTGCACTTTCCGTTTTCCCGGATGCGGGGAGCCGACATTCGATCTGGTGGCGGAATCGCCGACGCGGCTGGAAGTGTGCGGCACGGCATCGGTGCCAGCTCCGCGCATGGCGTTTCGCATCGGCGTGCTGGACGGTTTCGTCGCGGCCGTCAGCCTGTCGGCCACGGGACTTCCCGCGGGCGTCACGCCACAGTTCACGCCATCGGTCATCGCGCCTACGCCGGGTACCAGCACTCTCACTCTCGAAGGAGCGGCGCAGCTGCCGGCGGGAGAGTACGGCGCCGACGTGAGTGCAACATCGGGCGGCAGCGTACGCTCGAGACCGATCTCGTTCGGCGTCTCGACGTCCCCCGCTACCGCACCGGCGCTGCTTGCACCGATGGAGGGCGCAAACGGCATCAAGATCCGTCCGAAGTTCGAGTGGCAGCCGGTGACCGGCGCACTCGAATACCGCATCGAGATCGCAACAGATGCCGCATTCGCATCGATTGCCGCGAGCGCAACACTGCCGGCGGAGACGACCGAATTCGAGACCACGCTCGAACCTTCCACGCAATATTTCTGGCGCGTGCGCCCGCTCAACTACTGCGGCGCAGGCGCGGTGTCGGCGGTGCGCTCCTTCACCACCGGCGTGCCCGGCCAGTGTCCGGCGGGAGCCACCTTGACCAACGTGTTCACCGACGACTTCGACTCCGGCCCGAATGGCTGGATGCCAGGCGGCACCGGCCCGTTGCCGTGGGTGCAGCAGCGGGCGCCGGAGGGTGTCGGTCTCGGCACCACCATCTGGCGCGTGCCGAACAACGCGCTCACCAGCGATCACACACTGATCTCGCCCGACATCAGGCTGCCGGCGGGTGCGGATGCCGTGATCCTGTCGTTCGATGCGTACCACAGCTTCGAGACCAATCCACCGAGTGGCTGCTGGGACGGCGCCGCAATCGAGGCGAAGCCCGTGACCGCGACCGACTGGCTGTACCTCGGCGCGGAACGCATCTTCACCAACACCTACAACGGCACCATCACCGCCGGCGCGCCGCTCGCGGGTCGCCAGGCCTGGTGCTACACCCCGACCGGCAACACCGCGCAGCGCACGATCGTCGATCTCGACGCCTTCAACGGCCAGACCATCCAGCTCCGCTTCCGCGCCAC
>JBBQNY010000060.1:0-15909 GCA_038330365.1 Lysobacterales bacterium
GACCTCGACCGCCGCGGCCGAGTGCGCCAGCCGCACTGATCCTGCCTGCGATCACTTCCAGCTGACCGTGGTACCGCCAACCTACGATTACGAGATCCGCATTTCGCTGACCATGTCACCGGCCGACGATTGGGATCTGAACGTGTTCGGACCGGACGGTTCACTCGCGGGCACTTCGGGCAACTCCGCGGGCACCACGGAAACGGTGACCATCACGGCTCCCGTCGCCGGAACCTACACCGTGAGCGCCTCACCGTTTGCGGTGATCACCGCGTACAGCGGCAGGGCGGAAATCCGCGCGGTCACCAACCCGCCACCGCCGCCGCCGGGAACCGAGCCGCTCGCATTCCGCAATTACACGCCGGTGGGACTCCGCGAGACCGATCCGGGCTATGCACACTTTGCACCCGCGCGCGGCGACAGCGGTATCGGACTTTCGGCCGGCGAGCCGACGCTGGGCGTGCCCGCCAGCAACAATCTCGCGTTGCAGCAGACCTCTCCGAATCTCTCGCGGAGCATGTTCATTGCCGGCGTACAGACGCTGCGGCTTGAAACCAATGCCTGCACCTCGCCCGCCATTGGCACCTGGCGGAACCGCAGCTCGCCGACGCACGTCACCACCCTCGACCCGATACTGCACGTGCAACCGGAAACCAGTCGCACGATCTCGACTCAGCTGGCCGGCAAGCGCAGCATCATTTCGCTTTCCGACAACGACGGCGAGACCTGGATGGACAGCCCGCAGGGCGCAGGCGTCAATTCCGGAGTCGACCATCAGACCGTCGGTGGTGGGCCTTACTCGGCGACTGATCCACTCGGCACCGGCAGTACGGGCGGCTACGGGCCATATGCGACCTACTACGCATCGCAGGACATCGCCATCGCGCAGGCCTCGCAAAGCCGCGACGGCGGGCTGACCTGGGGCGTTGCGGTGCCGATGTACAACCTCACCCAGTGCGGTGGCCTGCACGGACATGTGCAGGTGTCGCCGCTCAACGGCAGCGTGTTCGTGCCGAATGGCAACTGTCCGCTCGGACAGTCCGGCTTTGCGCGCAGCACCGACGGCGGCACCACCTGGTCGCAGATCGGCGTGCCGGGCACGTCGTCTGGCGACGATCCGGGGATGGCGGTCGGCAGCGACGGCACCGTCTACTTCGGCACCTGCAACAACAATTCCGACGCCGTGGTTTCCGTCAGTCAGGACAACGGCGCCACCTGGGCATCACTGGTCAATGTCAGCGCGATCCAGGGACTGCGCAACTGCGTGCTGCCGACAATGGTTGCGGGTGATGGTGATCGCGCCGCGTTTTTCTTCCTCGGCTCCACCGAGCCCGGCGCCGCCGGCACTGGCGCCGACCCAACAGCCTTCGACGGGGTCTGGTACGGCTACGTCGCGGTCACCTACAACCGCGGCGCCACCTGGACAACCGTGGGGATAACGCCGGACGATCCGGTCCAGCGCGGCCCGGTCTGCCTGCAGGGAACCACCTGCGAGAGCAACCGCAATCTGCTTGATTTCAACGATATCCAGATCGACGAGAAAGGCCGCATCCTGGCCGGCTACTCCGATGGCTGCATTGGCGGCTGTGTGACCGGGGCGGCCAACAGTGGCACCGATCTCGCGCGCATTGCGCGTCAGGAGCCGGGATCGCGCGGGTTGCTCGCCGCCTTCGACAACGAGTTGGTGCCGAGCCCCGCGCGGGTTGCCGACGCACCCTACGTCGATGCCTTCGCGTATCCCACGCAGGCTGACGGTGGCCCCGCGGTGCGCGTGGAGCTGACCTGGACCAAACCCTTCAACGGCGGCTCCCCGGTCACGGGATATCGCATCTTCCGTCGCACGGTAGCCGGCACCTACGGTGGAACGCCACTAGCGACCATCGGCAATCCGAACACACTTGCCTTCACCAACGGTCCGTTGGCGAACGGCGATTTCTGTTATCGCGTACTCGCCGACAACGCGGTGGGTGCATCGGCCGGCTGTTTCGAGACCTGTGCGGTTACGCCGCCGCTCGACAACATCTGTACGGCGCCCTATGCCGAACGCGCGCTCGATCCGCAAGGCGATGGTGCGATACCGCATCTCGATATCCGTCGCCTCGCGCTGGGCGAGCCTTTCCTGGGTGATCCGGCAGCGTGCTCAACTCCTGCACCCGAGAACCTGCTGTTCAATCTGAAGGTCGATTCCGCCGCGGCGACGACAGCGGGCAATGCCTGGCTCATCATCTGGAACCGCCAGAACCCGGTGCCGGACGAGACCGGCGCGCAGACCTACGACCGGCAGTTGGTGAGCATCCGCAGCACTGGCGCGAGCGTGTCCTGCTCGATTGGCAAAGTCACCGCGCCCAGCGTCAACCAGGGCAACGACCAGACGCCGATCGCGGCACAGAACTGCCAGCTGCGAACCGACGGCAACATCACCGTCATCGTGCCCACCGCTGACATCGACGACTGCAAGGGCGTCGGCTGCAGCATTGGGCCGGGCTACGAGCTGGCTGGCCTCGAGGTGCGCACCTTCACGTCCAATGCCAGCGGTCAACCAGTCTCGCAGGCTTCCAGCAGCGACTTTGCCAATGGTCTGAGTTATCAGCTCATGGGCAACGAGGTGTGCCGCCCGGATCTCGATCCGGTGGCGGTGGACGACAACATCGCGGTAGACCTCCGGCAGTCCGAGATCACGCTTCCAATCCTGGCCAACGACCGCGCCGGCGACTGCGACACGATCTCCCTGGCCAGCGTGGGCGTGGCGAGCTTCGGCACGGTTGCGATCGACGGCAACAACGCTGTCTACACCCCGGCCGATCCTGCCAATCCCCGCGCCGACCAGTTTTCCTACACCATCACCGATGGCGGCAAGACCGATCAGGGCGTGGTCCGTCTCTGTCATCTGCCGGGCGCCGGAACGGCCGTGGTCGGACTCATGTTCGCGGACGGCTTTGAGGAAACTCCGACGTGTCCTTCGGAGAACTGACGCGAAGCCTGCAGGCTTGCTTTGAGCTGCGGGCCACCCAGGTGGCCCGCAGTACATCGGGGACAACAAGCAACGGTCTCATCGCGCTTGCCGTGGTCATGGCCGCGGCCGGTTTTGTTCCCTGGGCTGTGGCCGATAGCTCCGGGGCCGGCGCCGCCCGGACGCCCCTGCCTGATCTAGATGTCGCGGCGATCATCCGAATCGGCAATCGAGGTGCGGATTTTGCGAATGCGCCTGGCGTCTTGCCCGACGGAACGGTGGCACTGGCCGTGCGGTTCCGCGGCACGCTGGCAACCGGCGCAGCGGCGGATCTGGAAGCCTTGGGCGGCGGCGACATTGCCGTGCTTGGTCTCGACCGCGCGCTGCGAACGCGCTGGACTCACCGGGTGGGGGGAGTGGGCCATGATGAATCCCTCGCGGTCGCGGCAGTGGGTCCGGATGCTGTCGTCGGGGGGTTCTTCACCGGCACTGCGGGCATAGGCGATGCGTCCGCCGATCAACAGGTGACATCGCAGGGAGGTGCGGACGGGTTCCTGGCCCGCTTCACCGCCGCCGGCAGACCGAACGGGCTGCAACGCATTGGGGGCAAGGGCGCGGATCTGGTGCGAGTGCTGGTAGCGGCACCTGGCGACGGTCTGGTGGTGGCAGGCCATTTCCAGCAGGCCTCACGATTGGCGCCGGGTCCGAGTGGAGTGGTGATCGGCGCTGGCGGCACGGACATTTTCGTGCAGCGCCTGGACGCGAGCGGTGCGGTTCTCTGGGCGCGTACCTTTGGCGGTGCGGGTGACGACGAGCTGGCAGCTGCGGCCGCCTTGCCCGAGGGAGGCACCGTTCTCCTGCTGCGTCACAACCAGCGCGTGGAGGTCCAGATCGGTGCGCGCAAGCTGGCCATGTCAGCGGAAGGTGATCACGACGCCTTCCTGCTCTGGATCGACGACCAGGGCACCACGACTCGCGTGGTGCCCGTTGTTTCTCCCGGCCACGACACGCTGCACCTCGTCGGCGCCGCAGCGGACGGCTCCATCGTGATTGCAGGCGAGTTCCAGGCAAGGCAGCAATGGTCGGTGGGCGGGAGCCAGACGCGCGCGCTCGAGAGCCTCGGGTCCTCGGATGTGGTGGTGCTGCGGCTCGACGCGACCGGCAGCTTCCAGAGCATCCAGCAACTGGGTTCGGAAGGGCCGGATACGGCGGATGCACTGCTGGTGCGGGGCGACGAGACCTGGCTTGCGATCGGCTGGCAGGGGCGCCTGCGGATGGAAGGTGCGACGCTTGCTGAAACCATCGACACCAGCGCGCTGCTGCTGCATATGAATGGCGCTGGGCACGTCCGCAGCCGCCTTGAGTTCGAAGGAAAGGGCGTGCAAAAGATCACGGGACTCGCAGCGTCACCCAAAAGCGACGTCTACGCGACCGGCGTGTTCGAACACCAGCTGTCCGTGCGGGGGCTTCCCACCGCGTTGAAGTCCGCCGGCAAGTCCGATGTATTCCTGGCGCGAATCGATTCGCGTCCCTCCGCCGCTGCGCAACCAGCGTCAGCCGCCGCGAAGGAATCTCCGGAAATGATCACGGCTGATTGAGCGCAGGCACGCGCCGTGCTAATTTGCGCGGCCCTTCGCGCCGGTGGCGTAGCGGGTGACCGGCGAAACACATCGCCGCGCTGCAATCGGGCGGTTAGCTCAGCGGTAGAGCACTACCTTGACATGGTAGGGGTCACAGGTTCGATCCCTGTACCGCCCACCATCCGGACGTCCCAGCGACGCCGCGGATGTTGCTGAAGCGTCGGGCGGGCTGCGGCGCTAGCATCACCTCATGTCTCTCTCTTGCCTCTCGCGATCCCGGTCACGGCCGTGACCGAGTCCATCGCTTCGCTGGATGAATGCGTCACGCGGATCGTTGCGGTTGCGGGCGCCCGCGTCGTGCTCGCCGCTCCTTTGGGTATCGGCAAGCCGCATCGACTGATCAACGCGATCTATCGCCACGTGCAGGCCGATGCTTCACTGCACCTCACCATCCTGACGGCTCTCTCGCTGACTCCGCCACACGCGAGCGGTGATATTGAGCGGCGCTTTCTCGAACCATTTGTCGCCCGGCATTTCGGTGCCGATTTTCCAGTACTCGACTACGCGCTGGCGATGCGCAGGGACTCTCTGCCGAGCAATATCCGGGTCGAAGAGTTCTATCTGCAATCCGGCGCTCTGCTCAAGTCGCGCACTGCCCAGCGCAGCTACATGAGCGTCAACTACACCCACGTGGCGCGCACGGTGGCCGCGCGCGGCGTCAACGCCCTGGTGCAGAAAGTTGCGCGCGAGCCCGGCGGTTCGCGCTTGTCGATGTCCTCGAATCCGGACCTCACCTTCGACCTTGTCGATGCGTGCGCACGCGCAGGCGTTGCGCGACCCCTGATGGTCGCGGAGGTCGATCCCGAGCTGCCCTGGCTTGGTGGTCCCTGCACGGTCGACGAAGAATTCTTTGATGTGGTGCTCGATCTGCCTGCTCCGACACCAAAGCTCTTCGCCGTGCCCCGACAGCCGGTGAGCGATGCGGAGTACGCGATCGGGTTTCGCGCCAGCGCACTGGTGCGGGACGGCGGCACGCTTCAGATCGGCATTGGTGCTCTCAGCGACGCGCTCTGCCATGCGCTGGTGTTGCGTCACTCCTCCAACGCCAGCTATCGCTCGCTGCTGCAGGCGTTGGAACCCGGTATCGAGAAAATGCCGTGCGTGATCGACAGCGGTGGACTTGGACCATTCACCGCAGGCCTCTACGGCGCGAGCGAGATGGTGAACGACGGCTTCCGCATGCTGATGGATGCCGGCGTGCTCAAGCGCGCAGTCGTCGACGACGTGCAGGTCATGCAGCGCCTCGACTCGGGGGAATCCACACTCGAGGATCGCGAGCTGCTGGAGCGCGAAGGTCGGGTTCTCGATGGTGCGTTTTTTCTTGGATCGGCGAGTCTGTACGAGTGGTTGCGCGCATTGCCGCGAGACATCGCGCGCCGCATCGGCATGACGCGGGTTTCGCACATCAACGAGCTGTACGGCGGCAACGAAGTGCTCGAGCGCCTGCAGCGACGGGATGCGCGCTTCTTCAATACCTGCATGCTGATGACCGCGCTGGGTGCCGCTGCGTCGGAGACACTTGAGGACGGTCGTGTGGTCTCGGGCGTCGGTGGCCAGTACAACTTCGTCGCGATGGCACACGCGCTGCACGATGCGCGCTCTGTGCTGATGTTCCGTGCGACCCGCGGAGAGTCGGGCGCCAGCCACTCGAATGTGTGCTGGAGTTACGGCAATTGCACCATTCCACGTCACCTGCGTGACATCGCCATTACCGAATACGGCATCGCCGATCTGCGTGGCGCCAGCGATGAGGACTGTGTGCTCGCGATGCTGGATCTTTGCGATCGACGCTTCCAGAAAGGTTTGCGCAAGGATGCGATTGCGGCGCTGAAACTCGACGCCAATCAGTCCGCGTCCAGGCGCTCGTCGCGCAACTCCTCCGAAGAGTTGCGCTCGGCGCTCGCTCCTTTCCGCCGGGATGGAACGCTGCCGGACTATCCCGCCGGCAGCGACTTCACGATTGTCGAAGAGCGACTGGTGCGAGCACTCGCCTGGCTGAAAGCCCAGACCGCTGCGCCCGGCGCCCGTGTCGCTACGCTTTTGCGCGCGCTTTTTTCCAGCCCCCCGCGGGACAGGGAGGCGATGGAACGCATGGCGCTCACCGCTCCCCGTGGCATCGGGCAGCGAGTCAGCGCACGATTAGTCGCGTACGCGCTGCACCGCTCACACGATCGGGCGCTTGGCCCGTGAGGCGGTCATTGAGCATCGAAGCGGTATTTGCATTTCGTTTTGAGCTTGCATGACGCGGGGCCGGGGACCCTCACCCCAACCCATCTCCCAGCGGGAGAGGGGCTTTGGCAGCGCGCCGCAGGGACGCATACTTGCGTTGAATCAAATCGAAATTGCTTATCCCTTCTCCCCGTGGGAGAGGGTGGCGCGCAGCGCCGGATGAGGGTGCGAGGCGTGCGTCATCTTCCAGCCAGACCTGAGTGCTCCGGTTGTGGATGCAGCGATCCGAGTTCGACTTCAAGCGCGTCAGAGCAGCACTTCGCCCTGAAGTGAGATGACGCAGCGCCGGGGGACCCTCACCCCAACCCCTCTCCCAGCGGCAGAGGGGCTTTGGCAGCGCCCCGCAGGGACGCATACTTGCGTTGAATCAAATCGAAATTGCTTATCTCTTCTCCCCGTGGGAGAAGGTGGCGCGCAGCGCCGGATGAGGGTGCGAGGCGTGCGTCATCTTCCAGCCAGACCTGATTGCTCCGGTTGTGGATGCAGCGATCCCAGTTCGACTTCAAGCGCGTCAGAGCAGCATTTCGCCCTGAAGTGAGATGACGCGGGGCCGGGGACCCTCACCCCAACCCCTCTCCCAGCGGGAGAGGGGCTTGTAGGCGCAGCGCCGGGGGGCATTGGCGGTGCGAGGAGGGGACGGACTGCGCGCGCCGGGAGCGCGCGCGAACATCGACGCGCAGCGGCGATGGGCCGCAGGCCGAGCCACAGGAAGTGGCGAGTCATCAAACCGCGCTTCACCCGGTTCGATTCCCGAGATTGCGGGCAACTTCGCCACCGCGGAGTGCATCGACACGCGGGAATTATTGGTGGCCGGGGACGGAATCGAACCGCCGACACGAGGATTTTCAATCCTCTGCTCTACCAACTGAGCTACCCGGCCAGACTGCACACCGCGCCATTGCGGAGCGGGCCGCGCATGGTAACGGCGCGGCGGACGGGCGGCAACACGCTGGGCTTCGCCCGGGAAACGCGAGTACGGAAATCCGGGCAGACAAGTGCAGAGAGTTACGGGATGCGCGCGCCGGGAGCGCAGGAATGGACTCTCAAACTTCCGGCACAAACCCTGCCGGCTTTTCGGCGCCCTCGCCGAACAGGAATTTTTCCATCTCGGCTGCGAGGAAGGCGCGGGCCTTGGGATCGATCGCGGAGAGACGATTCTCGTTGAGCAGCATGGTCTGGTGAGCCAGCCAGTCCGCCCACGCGGCTTTGGAAATACTGTCGTAGATGCGCTCTCCGAGTGGCCCCGGCCAGGGGGCGAAGTCGAAGCCCTCGGCTTGTTGCTTTGAGTAGACGCAGTAGATTTCACGCGGCATCGCGGTTCCCCATCAGTGATGTGAGCAGACGGCGCACGGGTGCGGGCAAACCCAGTTCCTGCAGATCCTCGCACGAACACCAGCGATCGCCCTCGCCATCGCGCACCATGCCCTGTGCGTGCGCCACGTCGGTCAGCACCGGATGCAGCTCGAGATCGAAGTGCGTGAAGCGGTGCTGCACTTCCGGGAGGAGCGTCTCGCCAGGAAGTCCAGGAGCCATGGAGCCCGAGGAGTTTCCGGCGCCGGCCCGGTACGTCACAGACTTAGACGTAGACTCAGACGCGTGCCGCGCGCTTTTCCGGGGTGGCCCGGCGAAGCTGCAATATCCGAGCAACGGAGAACGCCGCAAGGCATCGAGATTCTCGAATTCAGGCAGGCTCCACAGGCCTCCCCAGATACCGCTCGGAGGCCTGCGCTGCAGCAGGATGCAACCGTCGCGATTGCGCAGCACCAGCGCGTGGCGGGAGCGGGTGGTGCGGGCGGCCCGCAGTCGTGGCAGTGGCAAGGTGTCGACCAGGCCTTCGGCCCACGCGACGCAGCGATCCGCGACCGGACACTCCACGCAGCGCGGCGACGACCGGGTGCAAACCAGCGCGCCCAGATCCATGATCGCCTGGGTGTAGTCGCCCAGGCGTTCTGCAGGAACGAGCTGCTCACTGATTGACCACAGCCGGCGCTGGGTGGCGGTTGCCCAGGGATCGCTCTGGATCCCGTTCAACCGCACCAGCCATCGCCGCACATTGCCATCGAGTATGGCTGCGCGTTTGCCAAATCCCAGCGCCCTGATGGCGCCTGCGGTGGAGCGTCCGATCCCGGGTAGTGCGCACAGCGCCGGTAACGAATCGGGCAGTTGGCCCCCATGCTGCTCCATGCAGATGCGGGCGCACAGGTGCAGATTGCGCGCACGGCTGTAGTAGCCGAGCCCGGACCAGAGTGCGAGCACACGATCGGCTGGCGCCGCCGCGAGATCCGCCATTTCGGGCAGCGACCGGGTGAAGCGCTGGAAATACGGAATGACGCTCGCAACCTGCGTCTGTTGCAGCATCACCTCGCTCAACCACACGCGATAGGGCGTGCGCGGCTTCTGCCAGGGCAGGTCGTGGCGACCGTGCCGGTCGAACCAGTCGAGAACCGCGCCGGATACAGGCACGCTGTCTTTCGTGCGCAGGACCGGTGCCGCGGTGCGCGCCATGCCTCAGCCCGCACGCGGTGGCAGCAGGCCGTCGACGAATGCCGTGGCATCAAACAGACGCAAATCCTCAAGCTTCTCGCCGATGCCCACGTACCGGATCGGCAGGCCGAATTCCTGCGCGAGGGCGAACACGACGCCGCCTTTGGCGCTGCCATCGAGCTTGGTGATCGCGAGTCCGGTGACGCCCGCGACGTCCCTGAACATGCGCAGCTGGCTCCCCGCGTTCTGGCCGGTAGTGCCATCGATCACGAGCAGCACTTCATGCGGGGCCGTCGGGTCGATCTTGCCGAGCACGCGCCGGATCTTGCCGAGTTCGTCCATGAGTCCCGACTGGTTGTGCAGACGGCCAGCCGTGTCAATGATCAACACATCGGCCTTGCGCGCCCGCGCAGCCTGCAAGGCGTCGAACGCGACCGAAGCCGCGTCCGCACCGTGACCTTGCGCGATAACCGGCACGTCATTGCGCTCGCCCCAGGTCTTGAGTTGTTCGACCGCCGCCGCACGAAAAGTGTCGGCAGCCGCCAGCATCAGGCGCGCGCCGTCGAACTGCATGTGGCGCGCGAGCTTGCCGATGGTCGTGGTCTTGCCGACGCCATTGACACCCACCACGAGCAGCACGAACGGACTGTGGCTGTCGTCGACCACGAGAGGATGCTCGACACGCTTCAGGATGCCGGTGAGGTCGCGCCGCAACGCCGCATACAACGCGTCCGCGTTTTCAAACTCGCGCGACCTGATGCGTCGGCGCAGGTCGCCAAGAATCTGAGACGTTGCCCCGATACCCACATCGGCGCCGAGCAGGACGGTCTCGAGTTCTTCCAGCAGATCCTCGTCCAGCTCGGGATTGCCGGACAGGAGTCCGGCCAGCGCTCGACCCAGGCCATTGCCGGCGAGCCGTTCGCGCCAGGCCGCCGACGAGATTTCCCGTGCACGCGCCGCGGCATCGCTGCGTTCGCGCTCCGCCGCGGCGGCGGCCTCGGCGTCGGCGCGCGCGGCTTCACGGCTGGCAACGGTATCGGACTCGTTCCACGCCTCGACCACGTCGTCGAGGCTCCACGCCGGCTGCACCCGGGCACTGGACGCAGGCGTGTCGACGTCGATCGAGGACGGCGCAGTCTGCAAGTCGGGATCCGGCGCCACCACGTCGGTGCGACCGGGCACGCCGAGCCGACGGAAGAATTTCAACATCAGGAAAGATAATCGATGAAAATCGGCGGCATGCTAACACCGCCCCGAAGCACACACCGGCCGCACAGCAGCTCCAAGCCAGGCGGGCAAGTGCGGATCGTGGGCGGCTCGCTGCGCAACTCGCGACTGCCGGTTTTCGAGAGGGAAGGGCTGCGCCCAACACCGGACCGTGTACGCGAAACGCTGTTCAACTGGCTTGCCCCCGTCATCGAGGGTGCCCGCTGCATGGACCTGTATGCCGGCAGTGGAGCGCTGGGTATCGAGGCGGCGTCGCGTGGGGCATCTGCGGTCGAGCTGATCGAGGTTGATGCCGCTCTGGCGGCGAACCTGCGCGCCCAGGTCGAGCGCCTCGGCATCGCCGAGCGTGTGCGCGTGCACCAGATGCGAACCGAGTCGTGGCTGGCACAGGATTCCCAGAACCCGTTCGATGTGGTGTTCATCGACCCACCCTACGAGGCATGCCTGTGGGAAGCGGCTTTCAAGGGGCTTGCCGGAAAGCCGTGGCTGGCGCGGCACGCCCGCGTCTACGTGGAATGGCCCGCCGGGGAGCGACCGCTCGCCCCGGATGGATTCGCATGGCTGCGCGAGAGCAGGGCGGGCGCCGTGGGTTTCGGCCTGCTGCAGCCCTTCGAAACGGGCTGAATCCTTGTTGCGGCCGCTGTCAGACTGCTGTCGGGATGTTCGAAATCTTCCCTGGCAAGGGTAACGCGACGACGGGTTACCGTCCGTGGTGCTTCCAGTAGACTCGGGTCATGCCCAGTCGCGCACCCGTGACGTCTGCTTCAGCAGCCTTGAGAGCGCGCACAGCGGTCTATCCGGGTACCTTCGATCCCATCACCAATGGCCATGCCGATCTGATCTTCAGGGCCGCACCCCTGTTTGAACGCATCGTGATCGGCATTGCGGAGAGTCCCGGCAAGAACCCTGCGCTGCCGTTGGCGGAACGCATCGCACTGGCGCAGGAGGCACTCGCTGGGCTCCCGAACCTCGAGGTCACCGGATTCGACTGCCTGCTGGCACATTTCGTGCGCGCGTCCAATGCAGGTGTCATCCTGCGCGGGCTACGTGCCGTTTCCGATTTCGAGTACGAGTTCCAGCTCGCCAGCATGAACCGGCACCTGATCCCGGAAGTTGAAACTCTGTTTCTGACTCCGGCGGAGAATTACAGCTTCATTTCTTCCACTCTGGTGCGCGAGATTGCCCGGCTAGGCGGCGATGTATCCGGATTCGTGCACCCTTCAGTCCAGCGTGCGCTGAGCGAACGCTGGCAACCCAAGCCCTGTTCACCCGAGAGGATCTCCCCATGAACAAGCATTTCCGCATGCTTCTCGCAGCGACGTTCGGCATGGCCGTTGTGCTCGGCTGCCAGAAGCAAGACGCCTCCTCCGCAGCCGATGCAGCACCGGCCGCGGCACCTGCGCCCGTACTGAGCGCCCCCGCCGACAACGACACGACCGCCTGGAAGGCCTACGTGCAACAGCAGGTCAACCTCGAATTGAAGGGCGAATACATGCGCGGGCGTCCGTACATCTATTTTGTCCCCGGAGGATCCGACGAGGAGGCCGAGCGCCAGTACCAGGCGCAGCTCGACTCGGTCGCGGGTTCCGTGGCGCGCGGCATCCAGTCCGGCTCCATGATTGTGTTCGCCTCACCCGATTCGGAGCGTCTCGCGAAGATGGTGGAGGAGTCCTTCAAGCTGGCGGCGCCCAAGTCGCTCAAGGGTGTGCGCGTGCTCTTCATCGGCAACGACTCGGTTCGCGATCGCGTGACGACGGCGGTGGCGCCCTCGGAAGCGACATTCAAGTTCATCCAGACGGGTTGATGCGGCTCGATTCAATCACGCGCGATCTGCGCAGGTTCCACGGCCCTAAGCCCGGCGCGATGCACTGTGGTTGCCAGCGCCTGCGTGCCGCAGGCGTGTGGCGCCAGGCGCGTTTCGCGCATGGAATCCGCCACGATTCGGCGCATGTTCGCCCTGAACCACGCGACTGACCATGTCCCTGCGCATCAACGAGCTTTGCGTCAACTGCGATGTCTGCGAACCCGTTTGCCCCAACCAGGCAATTTTCCAGGGCGAGGAAATCTACGAGATCGATCCGGCGCGATGTACGGAGTGCGTGGGTCACTTCGACGATCCGCAGTGCGTCATCGTCTGCCCGGTCGAGTGCATCGACCCTGATCCCGCCAACCCCGAGAGCCGTGAAACGCTGCTGGGCAAAATGCAACGACTGACTGCTCTGGGAGTCGCGTCCTGATGCAACAACGAATCGCCTGCTTGCGGCGCATGCGTACCTTGTTCCTGCCGGTATTTCTGGCGCTGCTGTGCCTGACGCCCTTGCTCGCGCTGGCCGCAACCCCGGTTCCAATCGCCGGGCAAGTGCCGCACGCCGCCGCGCAGGTTTCGCTCGGTACACCAGACGGCTCGGCGATCGTGAGCGCGAACGCACTCGCCACCGATGCCGGCATGGAAATCATCGCCGCAGGCGGCAACGCATTCGACGCAGCGGTGGCGGTCGCCTCGGTTTTGTCCGTGGTCGAATCCTCCAGTTCGGGTCTGGGCGGGGGCGCCATCTTCCTGCTGCATCTCGCCGATGGTCGTGAACTGCTTCTGGACGGACGCGAAACCGCACCTGCCGAGTCGAAGAACGAGCTTTTCTGGGATGCCGACGGCAATCTCGATCGCAATCTCAGCGTCAACGGGCCGCTCGCGGCCGGCATTCCAGGCGAGCCGGCGGCGCTCGTGCACCTGGCGCAGAAATACGGTCGCCTGGCGCTGGCTCGGTCATTGGCGCCCGCAATCCGCATCGCGCGTGATGGGTTTCCGGTGTATCCGAAATGGCGAAAGCTGCTGGGAGCGCGGGTGGAAGTCATGCGCCGCTATCCCGACGCTGCTGCCATCTTCATGCCCGCGGGCAAGCTGCCGGAGCTGGGTGATCCGATCCGCCAACCTGATCTTGCGCGAACGCTGCAGACGCTGGCAAAGGAGGGGCGGGGCGGGTTCTACGAAGGCGCCATCGCCAGTCGCATGGTCAAAAGCGTGCGCGCGGCGGGGGGTGTATGGACCGCCAAGGATCTGCAGAGCTATCGTGTGGTCGAGCGCGAGCCGATCCGCTTTGGGTACCGCGACTACCGCGTCGTCACCGCGCCTTCTCCCTCTTCCGGAGGCGTCCTGCTGGCGGAGCTGATGAACATCCTCTCGGGTTACGAATTGAGTGCACTGCCGCACGTCGATCGCGTGCACCTGATGGTCGAGGCGATGCGTCGCTCGTATCGCGATCGGGGCGACTATCTCGGCGACGCCGATTTCGTCGAGGCGCCGATCGCGCGACTCACCAGTCCGTTCTACGCTGATGGACTGCGCGCCGGTATCCGTCTGGATCGCGCCACGCCATCGGCCAGCCTGCCTGGCATCGACTCGTCGACGGCTGGCACCGATACCACGCATTTCTCCGTCATCGATGCCGAAGGCAACATGGTCGCGGCGACGCTGACGGTGAACCTGCCGTTCGGTTCGACCTTTGTCGCCAAAGGCACCGGCGTGCTGCTCAACAACGAGATGGACGACTTCGCGCTGAAGTCAGGTGCGGCGAATGCATTCGGGCTGATCGGCAACGACGCCAATGCGATCGAACCTGGCAAGCGACCGCTGTCATCGATGACGCCCACCTTCGTGATCGGAAAGGATCGAATCGCCGTGCTCGGAACGCCGGGCGGCAGTCGCATCATCAGCATGGTGCTGCTGGGCGTGCTCGACTTCATTGACGGTGCGACACCCGCGGACTGGGTGGCGAAACCGCGCATCCATCACCAGTACCTTCCGGACGTCGTTTCGGTCGAAGCCGGGGCGTTGACGGAGGCCGAAGCCGCTGACCTGAGTGCGCGCGGCCACACGGTCAACCAGTCCGAATCGACCTGGGGCAACATGCAGGCGCTGGTGTGGGACCGCCGCAGCGGCGCGCTCAGCGGCGGAACGGATCCGCGCGGCGGCGCCGGCAAGGTCGCCATCGCGCCCGGGAATCCCAAGCCATGAAGCACAAGTCATGAAACTGCATTCGATTGTCGGCAACAGCCAGAGTCTCGACGGTGGCGCAATGTTCGGTAACGCGCCGCGTGCCTTGTGGGAGCGCTGGCTGCCCCCGGACGAGGCGCATCGCGTGCCGCTGGCCTGTCGAGCGCTGCTGGTGGCAGACCTCGATGGCAGGAACGTGCTGCTGGAAACCGGTATCGGTGCGTTCTTCGAGCCAAAACTGCGTGAGCGCTATGGCGTGATGGAAGACCGGCATGTCCTGCTGGACTCACTCGCCGCTGCGGGCTTCTCGCATGAGGACATCGATGCGGTGGTGCTCTCGCATCTGCACTTCGATCATGCCGGCGGCCTGCTCGCCTCCTGGCGGCAGGACACGCCCGCCGAACTTCTCTTTCCGAAAGCGCGCTTCATCGTCAGTCAGGCCGCCTGGGAGCGTGCACAGAATCCGCATCCGCGCGATCGCGCCTCGTTCGTGCCTGAACTCAACGCATTGCTCGCCGCCAGCGGCCGCCTCGAGCTGGTGGATTCGCCGCATTGCGAATGGCTTGGTGACGCCGTGCATTTCGATTTCAGTGCCGGCCACACGCCGGGCCTGATGCTGGCGGAAGTTGGGGGTGATGGCGGCGTAGTGTTCTGCGCCGATCTCATTCCCGGCCGGCCGTGGGTGCACGTGCCGATCACCATGGGTTACGACCGTTTCCCCGAACTTTTGATCGAGGAAAAGCGCTCGTTTCTCGAAGACAAACTCGCGCGCGGCGTGCGCCTTTTCTTTACGCACGATCCCGAATGCGCGATGGCTGCGCTCGAATGCGATGCGAAAGGCCGCTTCGGCACGCGCGATGAAGTCGCATCGCTCGACGGCTTGGCGCTCGCGGCCTGAT
The DNA here is from genome assembly GCA_038330365.1 of Lysobacterales bacterium. GTDB lineage: Bacteria > Pseudomonadota > Gammaproteobacteria > Xanthomonadales > Ahniellaceae > JBBQNY01. The sequence continues at coordinate 15,421 of JBBQNY010000060.1, forward strand.
GCGGGCGGGGGTCTGCGCTCGGAGACTGTGTTGACGGGCGCAGACCTGCGCCCGCCGATCGCGCGACGTGCATTGCTCCGGGGCGGGATTGGAGCGGGCGCATTGACGCTTGCTGCACCCGCGCGTTTGCTGGCGGGCGCAGGCTCGCGCGATCCGAACGCAACGTCCTCTGGCGCCGGATATGGACCGCTCAGGCCGGTTCGCGACCCGACCACCGGCCTCGAACTGCTGGCGCTGCCCGCTGGCTTCAGCTATTCGAGCTTCGGTTGGGCCGGCGCGCCCATGTCGAACGGCGCACCGGCGCCCTCGTTGCACGATGGCATGGGTGTGGTCGGCCATCGCAAGGAACGGCTCGTCCTGATCCGCAACCACGAGCAGACGCAGCCGACGGGTGCGTTTGGACCGGAATCGATCTGGTATGACGGCGCTGCGAGCGGCGGCACCACCACGATCGAATTCGATACTGCCACTCGCCGGGGCGGCATCGCA
>JBBQNY010000061.1:0-15875 GCA_038330365.1 Lysobacterales bacterium
CGTCGGCGCCGGAATCTGGCATTGGGCCAGCAACGAGGATGTCGCCGACGGCCCGGATGCCGTGATGGCCTGCGCCGGCGACGTGCCGACGCTGGAAACGCTGGCCGCGGTCATGCTGCTGCGCGAGTACGTGCCGGACATTCGCATCCGCGTCGTCAACGTCGTCGATCTGATGACGCTGCAGCCGCAGTCCGAGCATCCGCATGGGCTGGACGACGATGCCTTCGACGCGATGTTCACCCGCGACCGGCCGATCGTGTTCGCGTTCCACGGCTATCCCGGCACTATCCATCGCATCACCTATCGGCGCCACAATCATCACAACCTGCATGTGCGCGGGTTCAAGGAGGAGGGCACGACCACCACGCCGTTCGATATCGTGGTCATGAACAATATCGATCGCTTCCAGCTCGCGCTGGACGTGATCCGCCGGGTACCGCGGCTGCAACACCTCGTCGCCGAGGCGACCGAACGCTACCGCCTGACCATTGCGCGGCACAAGGCGTATGTGAGTGAACACGGCGAGGATCTGCCGGAAATCCGCGACTGGCGCTGGGCAGCGCAAGGGCCGTGACGGTTGTCGAGCCGTCCCGCGCGGTGCCAAGTGTCAGGGAAGTGACATGAGCCATCACGCGAGCATGTCGATCCTTGCATTGAACGCAGGTTCGTCGTCGCTGAAGTTTGGGCTGTACCGGGTGGCCGCGGGCGCTCGGGGCTCCTGGGGCTTTCCGGGATCAGTGGCGACCTGCGCAAACTGCGGGCAGTGTCTTCATCCAACGAAGACGCGCTGCTGGCAATTGCCGTGTTCTGCTACTCGGTCCGCCAGCAGATCGCAGCAATGGTTGTCGCGCTCGGTGGCGTCCACACCCTGGTCTTCACCGGTGGCATCGGTGAGAACGACCCGCAGACTCGCGCCTCCATTTGTGATGGCCTGAGTGGTTTGGGAATCGGAATTGAAGCCGCATCGGCGGTCATTGGCAAGGAGCCCGCGAAACCTCAGCGGGTGAGAAATGGTCGCAATCCGCAATGCGCCGTTCGCGTGCTGCCATCGCGAGAGGATGAGCAGATCATGTTGCGAACATGGCACCTGCTTGCCGACGCGGCGCCGTAACCGGCTGAGCATCCGCCACAGACTTCCGCCCATGCACAAGCGGCCGGTTTTGCCGATCCCCGGTGTCGGCGGTCACCATGCTCGCCCGGTAGCGGACTGCAGGACATGGCGGGCGAGGCCGGACGTCTGGAAGGCTGGGGGTCCCGCCGCGGCTCAACTCCCGGCAAGCAGTACCCGCGCACAGCCGAGGGCACCGCTGCCGTTCAGGGTGAGGCGCCTAAAACACTTGACTCTGGACTTGGGTCCAGACTGGAAACTTCCGCTCAGCGAACTCCAGGACCTGAGGAACGCACATGAAAATTGGTGAACTGGCGCAACGCGCCGAAGTGGGCATCGACACCGTGCGCTATTACGAAAGACGAGGCCTGCTGCCGACGCCGCGGCGACAGTTGTCGGGCTATCGCACGTATTCGAGCAACGATGCCGCGCGGCTGCGCTTCGTGCGCCGCGCAAAAGAGCTTGGATTCGCCTTGAGCGAGATCCGTGAATTGCTCGCGCTTTCCGATCACCGCGAAGTGGACATGGCGGCGATGAGGGCCGCTGCCGTCGGCAAGCTCGCTGACATCGATGCGAAGCTCGCCGATATCACGCGTATCCGGGACGGTCTGAGAAAGTTGGTGGAATCCTGCCCAGGGCACGGGGCGCTCGCACAGTGCCCGATCCTGGGCGCCCTCGAAGAGGGCACGCCATGATCGCCGCAACGAACACCGCAGTGACCGTCGTCGATCCGGTCTGCGGGATGCAGGTCGATCCGATCGCCACGGCGCATCACGCCAGCCACGAAGGCAATCCATACCACTTCTGCTCCGCCCGCTGCCGCGAGAAGTTTGCGGCGGATCCGATGCGATACCTGGCTCCAGCGCCGACCACACCTGCCGCGCCAGTCACAGTGGCGGGCACGATTTACGTCTGCCCGATGCATCCGCAGATCCGTCAGGAAGGTCCCGGCACGTGCCCGATCTGCGGCATGGCACTGGAACCCGAGATGCCAAGTCTCGAGGACGAAGACAATCCGGAGTTGCGCGACTTCTCGCGTCGTTTCTGGTGGACGTTGCCGCTGACGGTGATCGTGCTTGCGCTGGCGATGTTCGGCCACCGCGTCACCTTCCTGCCGACGCAAACACGCACCTGGATCGAACTCGCGCTGACGGCGCCAGTGGTGCTGTGGGCGGGCTGGCCGTTCTTCGTGCGCTGCGTGGCGTCGATCCGCAGTCGCAACCCGAACATGTGGACGCTGATCGGCATCGGTGTCGCCGCTGCGTTTGGCTACAGCGTCGTCGCCACGATTGCGCCGGGCCTGTTTCCGGATTCCTTCCGTGAGCACGGGCGCGTCGGTGTCTACTTCGAAGCAGCGGCCGTGATCGTGTCGCTGACCCTGCTCGGCCAGCTGCTCGAACTGCGGGCACGTTTCAAGACGACCGCAGCAATCAAGGCGTTGCTGGGCCTGGCGCCGAAGACCGCGCGCCGCGTGAAAGCCGACGAGAGCGAGGAAGACATTCCGCTCGACCACGTGCATGTGGGCGATCGCCTGCGCGTGCGTCCCGGCGAGAAAATACCCGTCGATGGCACCGTGCTCGACGGCCATTCGAGCGTCGACGAATCGATGCTGACCGGTGAGCCCATTCCCGTTGAAAAGGCGCTGTCGGCACGCGTGATCGGCGCCACGATCAACGGCACCGGCAGCCTCATCATCCGCGCGGATCAGGTCGGCTCGGCCACCGTGTTGTCGCAGATCGTGCAGCTGGTGGCGCAGGCGCAGCGCTCGCGTGCGCCGATGCAGCGCATGGCCGACAAGGTCGCATACTGGTTCGTGCTGGCGGTTCTAAGCGTGGCGGTGCTGACGCTGCTGGGCTGGGGCCTGTTCGGCCCCGAGCCGTCCTGGACGTACGCGGTGCTCAACGCGGTGTCGGTGCTCATCATCGCGTGTCCCTGCGCCCTGGGCCTGGCGACGCCGATGTCGATCATGGTCGCGACCGGTCGCGCCGCGCAGCACGGGGTGCTGTTTCGCGATGCCGAAGCGATCGAGCAATTGCGCAAGATCGACACGTTGATCGTCGACAAGACCGGCACACTGACGGAGGGCAAGCCCGCGTTTCGCGACGCGATCGTGGCGGACGGGTTCACCTCCGACCAGTTCATGCAACTGGCTGCGAGCCTCGAGCAGGGCAGCGAGCATCCCCTCGCCGAGGCCATCCTTGCCGAAGCCGCGCGACGCAAGCTGACGCTCGGTCGAACCGAGCAATTCGACTCCATCACCGGTAAGGGTGTGCGCGGCCGAGTGGAGGGGCAAGCGCTGGCGCTTGGAAACAAGGCGCTCATGGCTGAGGTCGGCGCGGATGTTTCCGCCATGGCGGCCAGCGCAGATCGGCTCCGCGCGGAGGGCGCGAGCGTCATGTTCCTGGCGGTCGATGGACAACTCGCCGGCGCCGTCGCCGTGGCCGATCCAATCAAGGCGAGCACATTGCCGGCCCTGAATGCGTTGCGCGCAGCGGGCCTGCGAATCGTCATGGCTTCCGGCGATGCGCAGGCTACTGCCCAGGCGGTTGCCAACACGCTGGGGATCGAGGAAGTGCTCGGCGAGGTCCAGCCCAAGGACAAGGTTGCGCTGGTGCAGCGCCTGAAGTCCGAAGGCCGGCGCGTGGCCATGGCCGGCGACGGCATCAACGACGCGCCGGCGCTCGCGGCGGCGGATATCGGCATCGCCATGGGCACGGGCACGGACGTCGCAATGTCGAGCGCGCAGATCACGCTCGTCAAAGGCGATCTCGGCAGGATCCTCGATGCCCGCACCATCTCCGACGCGACCGTCCGCAACATGAAGCAGAACCTCGGCTTCGCATTCCTCTACAACGCCCTCGGCGTGCCGATCGCCGCAGGTCTTTTGTACCCGATATTCGGTTTGTTGCTTAGTCCCATGATTGCTGCACTCGCCATGAGCCTGAGTTCGGTTTCGGTCGTGACCAATGCACTTCGCCTCGGCAAGTCAACGGTCGCACGACTTCCGCTGCCAGTACACGCCGAACCGCCGTCAGACACGAACCAGGTACTGCCGTCCAGTGACCATACACACGGCTAACTTCAATGCGCTCCGGAGACATCCCCATGGAAAAGAAGATGCAGCATCAAGGCCTGCAGGGTTCGGCGTCGATGAAGCAAAACCATTACGCGCGCCTGCTCGTGATGACCGTCCTGTCTTTCATCGCGATGTATTTCCTCATGTACGCAATGGTGAACAGTTTCGACAACGTTTTCGCCAGCTTCAACCAGTTCTACATGGCGGGTCTCATGACCGCACCCATGGTGGTTCTGGAGTTGCTCCTGATGGGAGGGATGTATCCGAACAAGAAACTCAATATCACGCAGGCGCGATCCTGATGTGCAACGAATCTGAAATTTCAGACCCGAGAATCCTGCAACTCTGCGAAGGCATCGTTTCCTCGCAGGCAAGTAAAATCGCACTGATGAAGTCCATGTTTGCAGAACAGAGCGATCGCGCGACTGCATTACGCAAGTGAACTTCACGGTGCACTGCATGGCTGGGGCTATTCATTACGGATTTTGAATTCAGTGCCGGCGGTGAAAGACGTTGCTCCGCTGCAGGGTCGCAAGTCCGCAGGCTTTGTCCTCGTCGATGTGCGAGTTCTTCGGGTTGCGTGGCCGCAGCTGCGTCGCGTATCCTGATGGCGATGATCTGGTCAAATCCCCGGCTGTTCCAGGTTCTGCGCGTCAGCATGCTGACGCTGCTCGTGTTGGGAATTGCGATACGGCCCGTGTTGCAGTTTGTCGGGGAAGCCCACGCATCCGATCACAGGGTCGCCGTCGAGTTTCATGGGCACGATCACGGTCACGGTCACGGTCACGACAGTGAGCCTGCCAATGACCCCGCGCCGGACCACGCGAGCGGCGTGCACGGGTTGATGCATCAGTCCAGCGGCGGCGGCACATTCTCGGTGAATACGTTGGTCATGAGCTTGCCTGAAGTCGCATTCGAGCTCCTGGCAACGCCGGTGCCTGTGCCTTCGCGCGTTCCGCTGCAACTGATCGAAGGACCGTTCCGACCTCCTATCGCCTGATCGCACCCGGCCGCTCTGAGCGGCCGTCCTGCGTTGCTTGCCGATAGCCGGAGGTTGTCCGTGAAATTGCGTTTTATTTTGGCCTTGGCATGCGCCGGGGCATGCGGTGTCGTCCCCACGGGACGCGCTGCAGAACCCTTGCATCTTGAAGTGGCCATTGCTCGCAGCCTCGCTGCGAATCCACTGTTGGCTGCCGAGGCGGCCGAGTTGCGCGCGTTGCAGGCCCGTGTCGACCGCGAGGCACTGCCCACGCCTTACGTGGTCGGTGGTGATCTCGAGAACGTCGCCGGCACCGGCGCGCTCAGCGGCACCCGCTCGGCGGAAGCGACGGTGCGCCTCGGGCGCGTGATCGAAATCGGCGGCAAGCGCGCACTGCGTCAAGCGGCCGGCTCCGCCGAGGTGGCGCGGCAACGCAGCGTGGCCGACGCCGCGCGGCTGCAGATTGCATCGCGTACGACCACGCGCTTCATCGAGGTTGTCGCGGGTCAGGAACGCCTGGAATTCGCCATCGAACAGGTCGATATGTCCGACCGCACCCGGCGCGAAGTCGCGCGCTGGGTGGCGGCCGCGCGCAATCCCGAATCCGACCTCCAGGCCGCGGAGATTGCGGTGGCCGAGGCCGAACTCGTACGCGAGCATGCCGAGCACGAACTTGCCAGCGCCCGAACGACTCTCGCCGCTAGCTGGGGTGCAACCGAGCCCGACTTTCCGGTGGTCACCGGCAGTTTGCGCGAGTTGCCCGCGGTCGAACCATTCGCAACGCTTGCGGCGCGGTTGCCGAAAATGCCAGGGCAGCAGACTTCATTGCGGGAGGCGGAAGCGATCGCGGCCCGACGCCGCGTCGCCGAAGCCAGCGCGATGCCGGACGTCACTGTCAGCCTGGGCGTGCGGCGCATTGAGGCGCTCGATGACCAGGGCCTGGTGCTGTCAGTGTCGGTCCCGCTCGGTGGCAAGCCGCGCGCTGTCCTCGCCGTGGCCGAAGCGGATGCGCAACTCGAGGCGCTTTCCGCGCGACGCGAAGCGCAACGCGCCGAAAGCCATCAGGACCTGTTCGAGAAATACCAGGAACTCCGGCACGCGCGCACCGAATTCGACACGTTGCGCACGCGCATCCTGCCGAAGGCGGAACAGGCGCTCGCGTTCACCCGGCGCGGGTTCGAGGCAGGACGTTTCTCGTTCGTCGCGTTGGCGCAGGCGCAGCGCAAGTTGTTCGAACTGCGCGAGCGCAGCGTCGAAGCCGCCGCCCGCTACCACACGCGTCTGGTCGAGATCGAACGCCTTACCACCGTCTCCGCGGATGCCAAGCCATGATCGCCCGTCTGTTCCCCGGTATCGCAATGTTCCTGCTGCTCGCCGCGTGCGGCGATAGCGGCTCCGACAAACCGCCTGCGGGCCACGCTGAAGCGGCGCCAGCCGAGTACGAGCGTGGGCCGCATCGTGGCCGCCTGCTGCGTGATGGCGATTTTACGCTGGAAGTCACGATCTTCGAGACGGGCGTCCCGCCGCAGTACCGGCTGTTCGCGTATCGCAACGACAAGCCGGTGCAGCCGGGCGAAGTCGAAGCCGGCATCGAGCTCAAGCGCCTCGACGGGGAGGTCAACCGATTTACCTTCGTCGCGGAGAACGACTATCTCGTCGGCAACGGCACGGTTGGAGAGCCGCACTCGTTCGATGTCAAGGTCGATGCCCGCCATCGGGGCAAGGCGCACCAGTGGAAGTACGCCTCGTACGAAGGCCGCACGACCATCCCGACCGCGACGGCTGTCGATGCCGGCGTGAAAGTTGCAGTGGCCGGACCTGCGATCATCCGCGACACCGTGCGGGTGATGGGCACGGTCGCGCTTGATGCCAACCGGCGTGCGGAGGTCAAGGCACGATTTCCAGGCATCGTGCGGGCGGTGCGCGTGCAGCAGGGCGATCGCGTCCGCCGCGGCCAGGCACTGGTCGTGGTCGAGGGTAACGACAGCATGCGCAGCTATGTCGTGACGGCGCCGATCGACGGACTGGTGCTCGCGCGCAACACCAACGTCGGCGATGTCGCCGGCGACAACACCCTGGTCGAGTTGGCCGATCTGACGCGCGTCTGGGTCGAGTTGCACGCGATCGGGCGCGACGCTGCACGCCTCGCTGCGGGCCAGTCCGTGCACCTGAAGTCAGCCACCGGCGATGCCGAAGAGGACACGGTCATCGACGCTTTGCTGCCGCTTGCCACGCAAGGTCAGAGCGTGGTCGCGCGCGCGACTCTCCAGAACCCGGAAGGCCGATGGCGTCCGGGAATGAGCGTTGCCGCCGAGATCACCGTTGCCGCTCGCAACGTGCCGCTCGCGGTCAGGGAATCGGCGCTGCAGCGCTTTCGCGATTTCACGGTGGTGTTCGCGCAGGTCGGCGAGACGTACGAGGTACGCATGCTGGAACTTGGCGCTCGGGACGGCGAACACGTGGAGGTCATCGAGGGACTCAAGCCCGGCACGACCTACGTCACCGAGCAGAGTTTCCTGATCAAGGCCGATATCGAAAAATCCGGCGCCAGCCACGACCATTAACGGTGCGGAGGGCCGCTTGCCAGCCACCGGCTCGCCGCCCGATGAACGCCACCGCGCGCTGCACGATCGCCGGACATGAGGAAGAGAGAAATGCTCGAACGCATCATCCGCGCGGCAATCGCGCACCGCTGGCTGGTCATGCTGCTGGTGCTCGGGTTGTCGGCGCTTGGCATCTGGAACTACGGCCGACTGCCCATCGACGCGGTGCCGGACATCACCAACGTCCAGGTACAGATCAACACCGAAGCGCCTGGCTATTCGCCGCTGGAGGCCGAGCAGCGCGTAACCTTTCCGGTCGAGACCGCACTGGCGGGCCTCGCACGCCTGGAATACACGCGCTCGATTTCGCGCTACGGACTGTCGCAGGTTACGGTGGTGTTCGAAGACGGCACCGACATTTATTTCGCACGGCAGCAGGTTGCCGAACGGCTGCAACAGGCCGCCTCGCAGTTGCCGAGTGGCCTCGAACCCACGCTCGGGCCGGTTGCCACCGGGCTGGGCGAGATTTTCATGTACACGGTCGAGGCCGAAGGCCAGGGCAGCAGCGCGGCAGACGCCGACTGGTCGCCCACTGCGCTGCGCACGTTGCAGGACTGGGTCGTCCGACCGCAGCTCAGGCACCTCAAGGGCGTCACCGAGGTCAACAGTGTCGGCGGATATGTTCGCCAGTTCCACATCACTCCCGATCCGACCAGGCTGCTCGCCTACGGCCTGACCTTGCGCGATGTGCAGGTCGCCGTTGCGCGCAACAACGCGAGCGTCGGCGCCGGCTACATCGAGCGCTCGGGCGAGCAGTACCTGATCCGCGTGCCGGGTCAGGTCGGCGACGCAAACGGGCTGCGTCAGATCGTGGTCGCCACGCGCGACGGATTGCCGCTCCGCATCAGCGATGTCGCGGAGGTGGGCGAGGGCAGCGAGCTTCGCACCGGCGCCGCGACCAAGGATGGCCATGAAGTCGTGCTGGGCACGGTGTTCATGCTCATTGGCGAGAACAGCCGCGCGGTCGCCCAGCGCGCCGCCGCAAAACTCAAGGAGATCGACGCGACGCTGCCCGATGGGGTCACCGCACGCGCCGTGTACGACCGCACCGCCCTTGTCGATCGCACCATCGCCACAGTGCGCAAGAACCTGCTGGAAGGTGCGCTGCTCGTGGTCGCGGTGCTGTTCCTGCTGCTCGGCAACCTGCGTGCGGCGCTCATCACCGCCGCGGTGATCCCGCTCACCATGCTGATGACGATTACCGGCATGGTCGAGAACCGGGTGTCGGCCAATCTCATGAGTCTCGGCGCACTCGACTTTGGCTTGATCGTCGACGGCGCGGTCATCATCGTCGAGAACTGCCTGCGCCGTTTCGGCGAGAGCCAGCACCGGCTTGGGCGCCTGCTCGACCGCGACGAACGCTTCGAGCTCGCTGCCAGTGCCAGCAGCGAGGTCATCAAACCGAGTCTGTTTGGCCTTTTCATCATTGCCGCCGTGTACCTGCCCATCTTCGCGCTCACGGGCATCGAGGGAAAAATGTTCCATCCGATGGCGTTCACCGTCGTGATCGCCCTGACTGCCGCCATGGCGTTGTCGCTGACCTTCGTGCCGGCCGCGGTCGCGCAGTTCGTGACCGGCAAAGTCGCGGAACAGGAAACCGGCGTGATGCGTGGATTGAAGCGCGTGTACGCGCCCATGCTGCAAGCCGCACTTGCCATGCGCATCGCCGTAGTCGCTGGCGCCGCGGTGCTGACCGTGCTGGCGGCGCTGCTCGCCACGCGCCTCGGCACCGAGTTCATTCCAAACCTCGATGAGGGCGACATCGCGTTGCATGCGCTGCGCATTCCCGGCACCAGCCTCACCCAGGCAGTGGGCATGCAGGAACAGCTGGAGGCACGGATCAAGGAGTTTCCGGAAGTCGATCTGGTGTTCGGCAAACTCGGCACGGCGGAAGTCGCCACCGACCCGATGCCGCCGTCGGTGGCCGACACTTTCATCATGCTGAAGGATCGTTCGGCCTGGCCAGATCCGCGCAAATCGAAAGACCAACTGATTGGCGAACTCGATGCCGCGGTCCGTGCCATCCCGGGCAACAACTACGAGTTCACCCAGCCGGTGCAGATGCGCATGAACGAGCTCATCGCTGGCGTGCGCGCGGAAGTTGCGATCAAACTGTACGGCGACGACATGGAGCAGCTGGCCGAAGTCGGTCGACAGATCGAAACGGTCGCGAGCGGGATCGAAGGCGCCGCGGACGTGAAACTCGAACAGGTGACGGGTCTGCCGCTCATGACGATCACGCCGGATCGGGCTGCGCTTTCGCGCTACGGGCTGTCGGTCGGAGACATGCAGGACACGGTCTCGATTGCGCTCGGCGGCGCGACTGCGGGCCAGGTGTTCGAGGGCGACCGCCGGTTCGACATCGTCGTGCGCTTGCCGGAGGCGCAGAGGCAGGATCCGGGCGCGCTCGCATCGTTGCCGATCCCGCTGCCTGCCGGCAACGCGGCCGATGTGGAGGGGATGCCGAAGTCGCCGATGCACGTTCCGCTCGGCGAGGTGGCGACCATCGAAGTGGCTCTGGGTCCCAACCAGATCAGCCGCGAGAACGGCAAGCGCCGGGTGGTGATCACCGCCAACGTGCGGGGTCGCGACCTCGGCTCCTACGTCGAAGACCTGCGGCAGCGGGTTTCCCGGGAGATCGAGTTGCCCGAAGGCACCTGGGTGGAATACGGCGGCACCTTCGAGCAACTGATCTCGGCCGGTCGCCGTTTGACCGTGGTGGTCCCTGTAGTACTGGTGATTATTTTCGGGCTGCTGTTCATGGCCTTCGGCTCGGGCAAGGATGCCGCGATCGTCTTCAGCGGCGTGCCGCTGGCGTTGACGGGCGGTGTATTGGCGTTGTGGTTGCGCGGGATACCGCTGTCCATTTCGGCGGGCGTCGGATTCATCGCGCTGTCCGGCGTTGCGGTCCTCAACGGTCTGGTGATGATCAGTTTCATTCGCAAGCTGCGCGCGGATGGCGATCCGCTGGAGGAAGCGGTGGTCGATGGCGCACTCACGCGGCTGCGTCCGGTGCTGATGACTGCGCTCGTCGCGAGCCTCGGTTTCCTGCCAATGGCCTTGAACGTCGGCACCGGCGCCGAAGTGCAGCGCCCGCTCGCGACGGTGGTGATCGGCGGAATCCTGTCATCGACCCTGCTGACGCTGCTGGTGCTGCCGGCGCTGTATCGGCTCCTGCATCGCGACGATCGCCCGGGCGCCCGGCAGCCGTCATGAGACCCGCGTCGCGCTCACGTTGCCGCGACTCGATGGTCGTGCTCAAACGTGCGCGATCCGCGCTGAGGCGCCCACGAAACTCGGCCCGCGCTGTGGCAGCGTGCGCATCGCCATGGAGTCGCTCCGATGATTGACGTCCTGGCCAATCGCACCTATCGCCACCTGTTCTTTGCGCAGTTGGTGGCCCTGGTCGGCACCGGTCTCGCCACCGTTGCTTTGGGCCTGCTTGCCTATGACCTGGCCGGCAAGAACGCCGGCGCGGTGCTGGGAACGGCGCTTGCGATCAAGATGGCGGCCTATGTGCTGATCGCGCCGATTGCAGGTGCGTACGCCAATCGTGTGCCGCGACGCGCATTGCTGGTGGCGCTCGACGTCGCTCGCTTGAGCGTTGTGCTGCTGCTGCCGTGGGTCGACCAGATCTGGCAGATCTATGTATTGATCTTCGTCTTGCAGAGCTGCTCGGCAGCGTTCACGCCGACATTCCAGGCCACCATCCCGGAAGTGCTGCCGGAGGAAGCCGATTACACCAAGGCGCTTTCGCTCTCGCGCCTCGCGTATGACCTCGAGAACCTCTTGAGTCCGGCGCTCGCGGCCGCGCTGCTGGCGTTTGTGACCTACCAGGGTTTGTTCGTCGGCACCGCGGTGGGATTTCTGGGATCCGCGCTGCTGGTTGTGTCGGTGGCGCTGCCCTACGCGAAAGCAAGCGCGCCTGCCACCAGCATCCGTCGCAAGCTCACCAGCGGACTGCGCATCTACCTCGCCACGCCCCGGCTGCGTGGACTGCTGGCGTTGACGCTTGCTGCGGCGGCGGGCAGCGCCATGGTCATCGTCAATACCGTGGTAATCGTGCGCGACGCGTTGGCAAGACCCAACAGCGCCGTTGCGATCGCGCTGGCCTGCTTCGGTGCGGGCTCGATGATGATGGCGTTCGTGCTGCCACGGCTGCTCAAACGCGCTGCCGACCGCAGTGTCATGCTCGTCGCGGGCGCCGCCTTGACGCTGGCATTGATCGCCCTTGCCATCGTCTGGCCCGCGCTTTCGGTCGCGAGTCGTTGGCCGGCGCTGCTGGTCGACTGGTTTGTACTCGGCGTGGCGTACTCCGCGCTGGTGACGCCGGGTGGCTTGCTGCTGCGCCGCTCCTCGAGCGAAGCCGATCGCCCGGCGCTGTTCGCTGCGCAGTTTTCCCTGTCGCATGCGTGCTGGCTGCTGGCTTATCCAGTCGTGGGCTGGCTTGGGGCCAAGGCGGGTATTCCGGTCGCATTGTGGGCGATGGCGGCACTTGCAGCAGCCGGTTCGGTGCTCGCCTGGCGTTTGTGGCCGCGCGACGATGCCGAAGAGTTGCCTCATGTACACGGCGACTTGCCCGCAGATCATCCGCATCTGGTCGAAAACTCGAGGGCCGGAGATCACGTGCATGCCTTCGTGATCGACGACCTGCACACCCGCTGGCCTGCGCGCTGACCCTGGTCGCCAGCGGCCTTTTTCAAACGCAACCGCGTTGCCGACGAAATCGGGCAACGCGGTCAGCAAGCCGGTCATCATCGATTCCGAGCTGCTGAAGATCACGCCCGCATCCCTGCTCGCTTTCTCCTTCCATCCCGGAGTGCGACCGGCAGTGACTTCGACCTTGATCATGTGGACTTTGGAAAATGCTTCGGCGGCTTCCTTCATCGCTGGCGCGGGGCCGCCGGGCCCATGGACATGCAGCGTCCCGGCTATCGCAGAAGAGGCAGACAGCAGCATCATCAACATCAGTTCGCAGCGCGCTGCGAGAGATCCTCTCGCTTCGTTTTGCAGGCTGACAGCGGGTTTCGGATTCGTTCGTGGCGAGCGTTCAAAGGGTCCGCGTCATGGAATCAACCCGAAGCCCGCCGACTGCAGGTCGACCAGCCGGGTCATCGCCGATAACGAAACCCGGACGTCGTCGCGCACACCCGCAATTGCATGGCCCTGATGGCTGAGCGCCTGGCCGCAGACGAAGATCTCGACCCCGGCGCGATGCAGCTGAGCGATCAACGCGGCATCCGGATTGGGTCTGTCGAACTGCCGGCGATAGCTGCCATCGCTGAGCACCAGCGGGGTGGCCTTGCCATGCACGACGATCGCGACCTTGAGGTGGGTCGGCGAAACCTTCGCCAGCGCGTACAGGTTCACCGCACGCGCCGCCGCATCGAGATGGCGGTTGGTTCCGGTCGCGGTGGTTTCGGCGGTGGTGGCATCGATCAGCAATCGATGTACGACATTCGTCGCCGGCATGTCCACGCCGATGGGCAGCGCATACACACCGCCGGCTCCCTTGATGCGGGGGAACTGCAGCGTGCCAACCGGCTTGGGAACAGACGCCCTGGTGGCAGTCGGCGATGCCGACAATCGCTCGCGCACCGCGGGCTCGAGAGCCTTCAATCCCCAGCGACGTCCTTCTTCCAGCGCCGCGTCGACCGAATGGCCATGGATCCAGGCGGCGCGCAACGCCGCCATCGCGCCGACACGGTTGCTGCTGCTGCAGTGGACAAGGGTGGGTGCGCCGCCCACCGCTGCAATCAGGCGATCGAAGCGGGCGACGTTCTCCGGGGTCAGATCCCCGGCGCCGTGGATCGGCAGGTTTTCGTATCGCATGCCGGTGCTGCGCACGGCGGCGCCCACGTCGAAATCCGGGGTCTCGCCCGCAACCGTCAGGTCGATCACATGGCGGACCCCGGCTCTGGCGAGGACCGGGATGTGCCTGGCCTGCAGTCGACCGGCGGTGGCGAGATTGGGCGCGGGATTGGCGAGATTGGGCAGCGTCGCCAGCGCCCTGGCATCCAGGACGTCGGCTGCCCACGCGGGCGCTGCGAGCAGCAGCAGCGACAACAACATGCGAATCATGGCAAGTCTCCGGGGAGGATGTCCGGTGTACGGACAAATGACATGTCGTGACTTTTCACGAACCGGCCTCGAAACTCTTGTCGCCAAGAACGATGTGGCCGTGCGCGTCCTTGACGGTGACCTGCACGTCGATGCCCTGACGCACGCTCTGGGTGACGATGCAGAATTGCTCGAACTGTGCCAGCACGCGGTCGAGGTGCTGGTAGTGCTCATTGCCCTCGGGCAACTGCAGCTCGACGAACGCCTGCGGAATGCGCCAGCGGCCTTCGGCATTGCGCATCGGACTGGCGCTGATTTCGGCGCGCAGCTTGCCGGGCTGGTTGTGTTGCTTGCGGAGTGCGAACAGCAGGCTTGCCACCAGGCAATTGGCGAGGCTGGCCAGCAGCAAGCGCGACGGACTCGGGCCGCGGCCCTGACCCAGCGGCGGCGATTCGTCGCTCAGCAGCGGCTGCAGTGCGGTGTCGTCGAACGTGATGCGGAAGGCGTAGTCGCTCTCCTGCTCCAGGATCACGCGGATCGGTGGTTCTGCGGTCATTGGACGGTTCTCCATGATGAGAAGATCAGATGTGGTCCTGGCAGATCGAAGTGCAGAAAGACGGCTTTGGTCGGTGTCAGATGCATGAGGGTATTCAAGCCAGGTCGGACCCGACCAGCTGGCCTGCCGACACGGTCCCCGCTCACCTTCAGGCAAGGGTTGCCACTGCTCTTCGCTGAGGGGACGCCCGCGATGAGCGCGACCTCCTGAAAGCCTGCCCGGTGGTTGACGCCGTGCGCGTGAACGGCTTCTTCCGCGTGCGCACATCGTCGCTCCAGGAGAAACAGACCAGGCGGCAAAATCTGTCCCGTGGACTGGATGTGCCGGTGACCGTGCGCCGCCAGGGTTTCGAGGGAAAACGTCCACCTGGCCGGGCAAAGACAGGAAATTGGGAGGAGCTTGCACTTTGCTTGAATGCCCTCGTGCCGCAAGGCGGAGGGCTCCTGCAACCAGACGCCTGCGGCGCCTTCGAGATCCACGGTTGGCGTTACGGGCGGGTAACCCTGACCCACTTCGAGCAGCCGTCCCTCCAAAGTCATGCGGACCGGGCTTCGGGGTCATCGGACGGTGCTGGTGGAGAGCGAGCATCAGCCGCCGGTGCGCGCCGCGCCTTGGCCGACAGCACGGTGTAGTACAGCAGCGGGATCACCACCAGTGTCAGCACGGTGCTGACCAGGATGCCGAAGATCAGCGAGATCGCCAGGCCATTGAAGATCGGATCGTCGAGGATGAAGAACGCGCCCATCATCGCCGCCGCGCCGGTCAGCACGATGGGCTTGGCGCGCACCGCGCAGGCCTCGATCACGGCGTCATCCAGCGCGAGGCCTTCGGCCACCGACTGGTTGATGAAGTCCACCAGCAATATGGAGTTGCGCACGATGATGCCGGCCAGCGCGATCATGCCGATCATCGACGTCGCGGTGAACTGCGCGCCGAGCAGCGCATGGCCTGGCATCACCCCGATCACGGTCAGCGGGATCGGCGCCATGATCACCAGGGGCACCAGGTAGCTGCGGAACTGCGCGACCACCAGCAGGTAGATCAGCACCATGCCCGCCGCGTAGGCGATGCCCATGTCGCGGAACGTCTCGTAGGTGATCTGCCATTCGCCGTCCCACTTGATCGCGAAGTCGCTGGTGCCCTGCGGCTGGGCGATGAACGTCTGCGCGATCTGCTGCCCGCCGAGGGTGGCGTCGTTGAGTTGCCCGACCAGGTCGAACATCCCGTACAGCGGGCTGTCGATGTCGCTCGCCTCGTCGCCGGTCACGTACACCACCGGCAGCAGGTCCTTGTGGTGGATCGCGCCGTCCCAGGTACCGCGCTGCACCGTGACCAGTTCCGACAGCGGCACCAGCTGGCCTTCGCCGCCGCGCACGCGCAGCGCCAGCAGGCGCTGGATGTCGGCCTGCTCGGCTGCAGGCAGGCGCAGGCGCACCGGCCGCGGGTACTTCGACGCGCCATCGTGCACGTAGGTCGCATCGAGGCCGGACACC
>JBBQNY010000062.1:0-15657 GCA_038330365.1 Lysobacterales bacterium
ACTATCTCGCACACACGGGGCTCGACCATCCCGCCCGCGATGCGGTGATTGACGCTGGCGACACCGACTGGAGGCGCGTGACCTCAGCGATGCTCGGCCCCGCTCCCGGGGGCGCACGGGTCTGGTACCAGAAACACATGACGCATCACCTGCTGCCGCATATGGAACGCATGTGGATTACCGGTTTGCGCAACGTGCTGCTGATCCGTGACCCGCGCGACGTGATTGCCTCCTATATCCGCTCGCGCTCGAGTGTGGTCGCGGACGACATCGGGCTGCCGCAGCAACTGGCGCTTTTCGAGGAGCTCAGTGACGCGGGGTTCGCGCCGCCGATCCTCGACGCGGCCGATTTCCTGGGAGCACCGGAAGCGCATCTGCGCGCCCTGTGCGAATGGCTCGGCGTCCCGTTCGAGGCGGCCATGCTCAGCTGGCCGGCAGGGCCGCGCGACAGTGACGGCATCTGGGCGCCGCACTGGTATCAGCGTGTGTGGCAGTCGACCGGATTCGAGGCACCCTTGCAGCGCGTTGCAGAGCTGGCCCCGGCAGCTGCCGCAGTCGCGGAATCATGCATGCCCCACTACGACCATCTGCACGCGCGTCGCATGCGGCTTTGACCGCGCTGTGACCAACTGCGCATTGTCTGCGCCCATTGGCACATGCCAGCTGGACCGATCCTCGCCGGCGACGTAATCTGGTTCGTCGCGCCCGGGACGGGCAGCGCTTCCTTTCGTTCCGGATTGCCCATGACACGACTTGTTTGCGCCCTGCTGGTCCAGGCATCGCTGTTGCTCGCGCTTGCCCCCTGCGTCGCCTTCGCAGTGCCGAACCCGCCTCCTCCCGAGCCAGTAGCGGTGGCGCCGGCAGAGCCGGACTCCGCGCCCGTTCCCGAGCATTTCACCGCCTGCCAGGACGGCACTGCCGCAGGCTTTCCCTGCAGCCGCGTGGACCTTGAGGAACGCCTCACCAACGCATCCATGGGCGGCGGCAACGGCAACGATCTCTGGGGCTGGACCGATCCCGTGACCGGTCGCGAGTACGCGCTCATGGGTCTCACCAACGGCACGGCCTTTGTCGACATCACGATCCCCGACGACGCCCGTCTGGTGGGCAATCTGGCCTTCCATGCAGGCGTCGGCACCGGCACGAACACGTGGCGCGACATCAAGACCTACGGCAACTACGCGTTCATCGTCTCGGAGGCCACGAACCACGGCATGCAGGTGTTCGACCTCACGCGCCTGCGCAGCTACGCGGGAACTCCGATTGCGTTCACGGAAGACGCGCACTATGGCAATTTCGGTCGCACCCACAACATCGTCATCGACGAGGCCAGCGGCTTCGCCTACGCCGTCGGCAGCCTGCAGGACTCGCAGAGCTGCAACGCCGGTCTGCACATGATCGACATCCGCAATCCGTTGCTGCCGACCTTCGCAGGCTGCTTCGGCGTTGACGGCTATACCCACGATGCGCAGTGCACGGTGTACCAGGGCCCGGACATCGGGCACCAGGGCAAGCAGATCTGTTTTGCCCAGAACGAAGACACGCTCACCATCGTCGACGTCACTGACAAGTCCAATCCGGTGCAGCTCTCGCGCACCGGCTATGCGGGTGTCGGCTACACCCACCAGGGCTGGTTGACCGAAGACCAGCGCTACATCCTGGTGGACGATGAGACCGATGAGATCAACTTCGGCCACAACACCCATACCTACGTGTTCGACCTGGCGGATCTGGACGCGCCCGTCATGCACATGACATACACCGGCACCACGAGCGCCAGTGATCACAACCTCTACGTCAAGGGGAACTTCGCCTACCAGGCCAATTACCGGTCCGGATTGCGCATCCTCGATATCAGCCGCGTCGCCGAGCGCGACATCAGCGAGTTCGCGTTTTTCGACACGCAGCCCACCTCCAATGCCAGCGGAACGTCGGGCGCATGGAGCGTCTATCCCTTCTTCGCGAGCGGCACGGTCATTGTCAGCGACGTCAGCGCCGGCCTGTTCGTGTTGCGTCCCAATCTCTGCACGCAACCGTCAATGCCCACGGGCCTCACTGCTGCGGGCGCCGGCGCCAACCGCGTCGATCTGGCGTGGAATGCGCCCGCGGGAAACGAGTCGATCGAAGTGCTCCGCAGCATCGACAGCTGCGCAGGGCCCCAGAGCGCGGTCGCCAGCGGGCTGACCGGCGGCGCCTATTCCGATACGTCGGTGTCTGGCGGAATCGACTACGGCTATCGCATCCGAGCCCGCAGCGCCGATGGACTCTGCGTCTCGCCATCGAGCGAGTGCGTGCTGGCGCAGACCAGCGGCGTCTGCACTGCCCCTCCGGTCTTTTCCGGTCTCGTCAGCGCGGCCTCGGCGGGAACGGCGGGTTGCGGGATCGAGTTGGGTTGGGGCTCGGCTACGCCCCGCTGCAGCGGGCCGGTCACTTATCGTGTTGAGCGCAGCGCGGGTCCCACGTTCAATGAAGCGGGCGCAATCGTGATTGCCGCGGCGGCGACCGGCACCAGCTTCCTGGATTCGCAGGTCCTGTCCGACACCTCGTATGCCTATCGGGTGCGTGCGATCGACAGCAGCAATGGCGCTGGCGACGACAATCCGTCCGTGGTGGTGGCACGCGCAGACGGTCCCGTCGCTGACGGCGACTTCGCAACGGGCGCGGAACTCGGCGATCCGGTGCTGGGCGATGTCACCAGCCGTCACGTGGCGTGGGAGACGGTGTCCAATGTGGCGCATAGCGGCCAGCGCAGCTATCACTCCACCTACGAGAACAGCATCTGCCTCGCTCTGACCAGCGCGCCGTTGACGATCACGCCCGGGCAGAGTTCGATGCTGTCATTCTGGACCCGCTATGCGATGGAGGCCGGCTGGGATGGCGGCGTGGTGCAGGTCTCGAGCGACGACGGCGCGAACTGGACGACCCGGGCGCCCACGGGCGGGGGCTACCCATCGAATTTCAACGGCATGAGTAATGATGCCTGCGGTCTACCCAACAACTCCGGCGCTTTCACCGGCTCTGCGCTGACGTGGACCCCGTACACCATCGATCTTTCGGCATTGAGCGGCACCGTGCGCTTTCGCTTCCTGTTCTCGACCGATCCTCGTGTCACCGACCAGGGCTGGTGGATCGACGACGTGCGCATGACCCACGTGCAGGTTCCGGGCATGTGCAATTCGCCGCTCGCATCCATTTTCGCCAATGGCTTCGAGTAAGGGGCGCCAGGCGACTTGCGGGATCGGGATCGGGATGGAGTCGGAGTTGCCCGCGTTTCACGTGCGCCAGGTGAGCCAATTCTGTGTGGACCACGCGCGGCAGGATTGTGTCGCCGCGCCCCTACGCGCGATGATGATCCGCTGCCCTGTGTTCCCAGGTGAGAGCTCGCGATGATTGGCTATGTGACCTGCGGTACCAATAACCTGCCGCGCGCTGCGGAATTCTTCGACGCGTTGTTCAGCGAGATTGGCGCCACGCGACACATGGAAGACCCAGGCCGGTTCATCGCCTGGGGCGTCGCCCCCGACAAACCGGGGATCGGCATCACTGTTCCCTTCGACAACAAGGCCGCCACGGTCGGCAATGGCTGCATGGTCGCGCTGGTGGTCGACTCGCGGGAGAAAGTCGACCGGATGCATGCACGCGCGCTGGCGCTTGGTGCATCGGACGAAGGCGCTCCGGGCGAACGCTTTCCCGGCTTCTACGCGGGCTACTTCCGCGATCTCGACGGCAACAAGTTCAATGTCTTTGTCGGCGGCGAGTGACATGTTTATCGGGAGCGTCACTTGAAGACCGCCAGCTTCAACTTCGAAGAAGGATTCCGCGTCGCCTTCGACGTCAACGGGTTGCAGGTTGCCGAAATGGGCATCGCACCGGGTGATGCGGAAGGCGGCAGCGACAACCGACACGCCGGTGCGGACCAGTGGCTGTACGTGGTGGCAGGAACGGGGGTCGCCATCGTCGACGGGCAACGTCGCGAGATTGGGCCCGGCAGTCTCATCGTGATCGAGCGTGGCGAACGTCACGAAGTCCGCAACACGGGATCCGAGCTGCTGCGCACGCTCAATCTCTTCAATCCCCCGGCGTTCGATCACGAGGGCAACGCCGTAGGTCCCGGCCGTGGTTGACGCCCGGTCCGCAAATCCGCCGCACAACGCGTTCTCAACCACCCCACCCGAGCTCTTCGTAGGAGCGCGCTAGCGCGCGATGGCGCCATGCCAAAACGGAGCGCGCGGCAAGGTCCTACATGACGCCATCGCGCGCCAGCGCGCTCCTACACAGGCACTGGGATGGCGCAGCTCTCGTTGCGCCACGCCCACTGACGCCCGGTCCGCGAATCCGCCGCACAGCACGACCCCTGCCATCCCACCCGCGCTCTTCGTAGGAGCGCGCTAGCGCGCGATGGCGCCATGCCAAAACGGAGCCCGCGGCAAGACCTTGCATGACGCCATCGCGCGCCAGCGCGCTCCTACACAGGCACTCCCGGTGGTGGTCGTTCGACGCAATGCCGCGCTGCCGCCGATCAGCTCCAGGGATCGCGCAGGACGATGTTGGCGTCGCGATCCGGCCCGGTGCTGACCATCGCCAACGGACACCCGGCCAATTCCTCCAGCGAACGCAGGTAGGCGCGTGCGGCGGCGGGCAACCGGTCCCACTCGGTGATGCCCTGCGTGTTCTCGGTCCAACCCGGAAAATCCAGATACACGGGCTCGCATTCATCCCAACCCTGTGCATCAAGCGGCGCATATTCCGTTTCCTTGCCGCGGTAGCGGTAGGCGATGCACATCTTCAGTCGTTCCATGCCATCGAGTACGTCGAGCTTGGTAATGCACAAGCCGCTGATGCCGCTGATCGCCACGGCGCGCTTGAGCGCGACGATGTCGATCCAGCCGCAGCGTCGCGGTCGCCCCGTCGTGGCGCCGTACTCCTGGCCCTTGTCGCGCAGCGCCTGGCCGACCGCGTCATCGAGTTCCGTCGGAAACGGTCCGCCTCCCACGCGCGTCGCGTAGGCCTTCGCGATGCCCAGCACGTAGTCGATGGCGTCCGCGCCCACGCCGGTACCTGCCAGCGCGCCCCCGACCGTGGTGTTGCTCGACGTGACGTAGGGATAGGTGCCGTGATCGATATCCAGCAGCGATCCCTGCGCGCCCTCGAACAGCACCCGCCTGCCCTGCCGACGGAGGTCGTGGAGAATGCCGGCAACATCCGACTTCATCGGCTTGACGTACTCACCGAAAGCGAGCGCTTCGTCCAGCGTCTGCTGGTAGTCGACCGGGTCGACTTTCAAATACCTGGTCAGCACGAAGTTGTGATAGTCGAGCGCGCTGCGCAAAAGTTCTGCGAGTTGCTCTGGGTAATTGAGATCGGCAACCCGGATGCCCCGACGCGCGACCTTGTCCTCGTACGCCGGGCCGATACCGCGCCCAGTCGTGCCGATGGCCTTGCCGCCCGCGGCCTTCTCGCGCGCCTGATCGAGGGCGATGTGGTACGGCATGATGAGCGGAGTCGCGGGACTGATCTTGAGGCGCGATCGCACCTCGATGCCGTTGGCTTCGAGTTCGTTGATTTCCTTGCGCAGTGCGGCCGGGCTCAGCACCACACCATTGCCAATGAGGCACAGCGCGTCCTTGCGCAGGATGCCCGAGGGAATGAGGTGCAGTACGGTCTTGTGGCCGCCGATGACGAGCGTATGGCCCGCGTTGTGGCCGCCCTGGAAGCGGACCACGGCGCCGATTTCCTTCGTGAGCAGATCGACGATCTTGCCTTTGCCTTCGTCGCCCCACTGCGCACCCAGCACCACCACGCTCTGACCCATCAGTTTCGCTCCGGTTGATTGCGTCGCCCGTGGCGACGTCGGTCACTAACCTCGATCATCCTGATCGCAGGCTACAGTGCGATCTGCAACAGCAGCAGTGCTGCAATCACCGCGATACCGCCGAACGCGCGCAGGCGCTGCGGCGGAATCTGCGCGAGTTCGGATGCCATGCGCTGCCACGCCTGCGGCGCTGCGAACAGCATGAGCCCCTCGATCAGGACCACGAGGCACAGGGCGATCGCGAACTCGCGAGGCATCGACCCGCAAAACCTCAGCGCGCTTCGCGGGCGCCGCCGAAGTGGCGGAAGAACTCGTTGTCGCGATCCAGCACCAGCACGCTGTTGTCGTCGCCAAACGACTTCCGGTAGGCCTCGAGACTGCGATAGAACTCGAAGAACGACGGATCAGCCGCATAGGCGCGCGCGTAGGTTCCGGTGGCCGTGGCCTCCGCTTCGCCGAGCATGCGGTCGGCATCGCGGCTGGCCTCGGCCAGGATCACCTGGCGTTGCCGATCCGCGTCGGCGCGGATCCTGTCGGCCGCCTCGGTACCCAGCGAGCGCAGCTCATTGGCCACCTTGAAGCGTTCGGTGCGCATGCGCTCGAAGACCTTGCCGCTGACTTCCTCTGGTAACTCGATGCGCTTGATGCGCACGTCCACCAGCTCCACTCCAAGGTCGGTGGCGGCTTCATTGGCCGTGGCCAACAGCTTGCTCATCACGTTGGTGCGTTCGACCGAGACCACGTCCTGCAGCAAGCGGCCATTGATTTCCTTGCCGAGCCCCTTGCGCACGATCGGGCTGAGGCGCTGGGCCGCGACCTCGGGATCGCCCGACGAGGCGGTGTAGAACTTCTCGACATCGGCGATGCGCCACTTGACGAAGAAATCGATGATGACGTCCTTGGCTTCCGACGTCAGATAACGCTCGGGCTCGGTATTGAGTGTGAGCACGCGGCGGTCGAACTTGCGCACGTTCTGCAGGAAAGGCAGCTTGAAATGGAGGCCCGGCTTGTAGTCCGAACGCTGCACTGCACCGAACTGGAACAGCATGGCGCGCTGGCTTTCGTCGACGATGAAGATCGAATTGGCGAGCAGGAGCAGCACCGCCACCACGATGAAACCGATCGAGGACTTCATCGGCTGCGCGCCTCCCGGTCGCTGGTTTCGCCCGCGTCGTCAGGGGCATTCTTTCCGCGCGTGCCGCGGGTAGTCGCCGTGCTGCCGCCTGTCGAAGGCTGTACGGGAACGGTATCGAGCTGCGTTTCAATCGTCGCGGCGTCGGACGCCTTGCGATCGAGCATGCGATCGAGCGGCAGATAAAGCAGGCGATCGCCCCCCTTGGCGTCGACCATCACCTTCGGCGTGCGCCGGTAGATATCTTCCATCGTCTCGAGCAGCAGGCGCTTGCGCGTCACGTCCGGAGCGGCGTCGTAAGCCTTTGCGATCTGGCTGAAGTGGCTGGCGGCACCTTCCGCGAGCGCGACGCGCGCGGCGGCCTGGCCTTCAGCACCCACACGGATCTTGGCGGCAGCGCCGCGCGCCTCGGGTACGACCTTGCGCGCGTAGGCATCGGCCACGTTCTGGAACCGCTCGCGATCCTCGCGCGCGGCGATGGCGTCATCGAAAGCCTCTTTCACTTCGGGCGGCGGACGCGGGTTCGGAAAGTTGAGTTCGGTCACGCTGAGCCCGGTGCGGTAGCGATCCAGCAGTCGCTGCATCACTTCCTTGGCGTTGTCTTCCATCTCCCGACGACGCGGGCTGATGATGGTGTCGAGCTTGTTGGCGCCCACGATTTGCCGCACTGCCGCCTCGCCCGCCTCGCGCAGGCTGTCTTCGGGATCACGCGAGCCGAACAGGAACCGGTAAGGGTCGTTGACCACGTACTGCACGTTGAAGTCGACCACGATGAGGTTCTCGTCCTTGGTCAGCATGCGCACTTCGTTGGAGCTCGAGCGCACCTTCGTCGTTTCCACCACGAGCAGACGCTCGAACGGGCGCGGCAGCTTGAAGTGCAGGCCGGAGTCCACCACCCGGTGCAACTTGCCGAAGCGCAGCACGACACCGCGTTCCTTGGCATCGATGGCGCGCACACTGTCGGCCAGCAGCAGGACGAGCAGCAGCGCACCTGCAAGACCCCACATCGCGCCGCCCGGGAAACTGCCGCCCGACCCTGTGCCTGGCAACCAGCGCCGCCAGTCGCCCCCGCCGGAACCGCCGCCCGACGCAGGTTTCTGCGGCTGGGTGCTGTCCCAGGGATCGCGGCGCTTGCCGCCCGGTTCATTCCAGGCCATGAGTTCTCCAGGGGTTGGTGTCGCACGAGAGCACTGTGAAGTCGTTGCAGACGCCAGCGTCTACAGGGGACGCGAGGCGCTCCACACTCGTGGGACCGATCATTCTAGCCCGCTGCAGCAGGCACGACTGTGCCCGCGGATCCCGGTCTGCGGAATCTGAGCGGTCAAAAGCGTTCATGGTGCGACTTCCGGCATGGCGTGGCCCGCGCGTGCGAACGCCTCGCGGATCAACTGTCCATCGGCACCGAAGGCGCCAAGCAGCGGTGCAATGCGCTGGCGCGGTGCATCGATATGCAGGGACCAGCCGCCTTCATCAAGTGCGCGTTCGCCATCCACTACGCCGGCCTCGAACAGCAGGGCGCGAAGTCTGCCCGCGCCCGGCGGCAGCGCAAGGTCCACGGCAATCCGGTCGAGACCGACGGTGGCAGCGACCGCCTCGCGCAGCAGGTCCAGGCCATCGCGGCGCACCGCGCTGACGAACACCCGCGCACGCTCACCGCCGGCAATCTGGTCGAGACGCGCCGAGGCACCCTCCACCCGATCGATCTTGTTCCAGACCTCAACCTGCGGAATGTCCCCGGCGCCGATCTCGTCCAGTACCGCATTGACCTGGTCGACGCGCTCGTCACGAAGGGGGTCGGACGCATCCACCACGTGCAACAGGAGATCCGCATCGCGCGCCTCCGCCAGCGTCGCGCGGAACGCGGCGATGAGGTCGTGCGGCAGATCGCGCACGAAACCGACCGTGTCGGCGAGCACGGCCGGCCCGCTGCGCAAACCCGCAAGCTTGCGCAGCGTCGGGTCCAGCGTCGCGAACAGGCGATCCTCCACCAGCACCTCGGCTTCCGTCAGCGCATTGAACAGCGTTGACTTGCCGGCGTTGGTGTAACCAACCAGGGCGATCACCGGGACGGCACTGCGCATGCGCGCGCGCCGGGACTGCTCCCGCTGGCTTTCGACCTTCTCCAGGCGCCGCTCCAGCGTCTTGACCTTGTCGGCCAGCAGGCGCCGATCGATTTCCAGCTGCGTCTCGCCGGGCCCGCGCAATCCGATGGAGCCGCCGCGCTGGCGCTCCAGATGGGTCCAGCCACGCACCAGCCGCGTTGCCATGTGCCTGAGTTGCGCGAGCTCAACCTGCAGTTTTCCCTCGTGGCTGCGGGCACGCTGCGCGAAGATGTCGAGAATGAGCCCCGCGCGATCGACCACGCGGCACTCGGTCAGTTTCTCGAGATTGCGCTCCTGCACCGGCGACAGCGCGTGATTGACCAGGATCAGGTCCGCATCGCTGGCCGCGCGCAGGTCGCGCAGTTCCTCGGCCTTGCCGCTGCCGATGAAATATTTCGGGCTGGGCCGATCGACCCGCGCCGACAGCGTCGCCACGATCTCGGCGCCCGCTGAACGCGCCAGTTCGGCGAACTCCGACAGGGCTTCCTCGGCATCGCTGCTGGCACGCGAGGGCTGCACCAGCAGCGCGCGTTCGCCCTTGCGGGATCGCTCAAACAGGACTCAGGACTCCGTTTCGTCGTGCGCCGGCGACGCACCGGGCGGTGCATCCGTCGTGATGCGCACGTTGCGTGAGGGCACGATGGTCGAAATGGCGTGCTTGTAGACCATCTGGCTCACCGTGTTGCGCAACAGCACCACGAACTGGTCGAAACTCTCGACCGAGCCCTGCAGTTTGATGCCGTTGACGAGGTAGATGGCGACGGGAATGCGCTCGCGACGCAGCGCGTTGAGAAACGGATCCTGCAGGGATTGACCACCCTTGGACATGAAATTCTCCTTGTTGTGATGAGGCGGCGTGACGGCCCTGATCGGGTTCGTCACCGCTTCCGTGCGCGACGCCGGCGAATGGATTGATGCTAGCAGCGACCGAAGTCGCCGCCCGCCCGCAGAGATTGCACCCTGCAGCGAAAAAATCAAGCCATGCGCGCCTTGGCCCCGCCCTGCGCGACCCCTCGCCCGCTCCCATCCCCGCTTTCGCTGGAGCGATGCACGTCGCGAAGGCGCCATGCACGTCCGTGGATCGCGCTCCGACCAGCCATGCCGCCATCGCGCCCGATGGCGCTCTCATCCAGCAAGAAATAGGCGCTTGATTTGACGTTTTTTTTACGGTGAGACTGGAGTTCCGGCTCATGTCTGGCGCGATCCACCATGACGCGGGGCCTTGGACCCCCACCCCCGCCCCTCTCCCACTGGAGAGGGGAGTGCTCGGCGGCGACCCTGCGCTCTTCCGTTCTCCCCATGGCAACGGGGAGACTGCAGCTGCAGGAGCAGCTGCAAACGCCGCAGGCGGCCCGCAGCACCACAGGGATGTGATGCGTAAGGTGGCGCGCAGCGCCGGATGAGGGTCCGAGGTCGACATAAACCGGAACCGTGCGCGATCAGTCATGCCTCCGGCGGATGCCTCCAGACACGCCCGCACCCTGTTTGCTACGCAACAGCGCGCCGACGAAGTGGGGGTGGAAGCTCCTACAGTGGACTACCGGCACACTGCTGCTCCTGCATTGAACTCTGGAATACCGCCTGCCGCCGCTTGCCCGCCGCCCGTCGGCCTTCCCTAACAAACCGCTGAACCGCTTTTTCACGGCATCTCCACTGCCCTTGCGCAAGCCGTACGCTGCGCCCGCCAGCAACCCGTTGGCCTGGAGCCCCGCGATGCCCACCCTCAAGCAAGTCACCCTTCCACTTCTGGCCGCCATTGCCGCGAGCTTTGCGGCGCCGCACGCCGCAGCCGCCGACGCGCTGGCGAGCTCGGCCGCCCAATACCTCGCGAATGCGACCTACACGCAGTCGCGCCAGTACGCACCGCAGCGCGCACAACGTCGCATTGCGGCACCCATTCAGCGTGCGCGCTGGACCGCACCACCCCGCGGCTCCTTTCTCGTGCGCGACCGCGTATGGCTGCCGTCCCTGCGCTGGAAGACCGATCGCTACTCCCGCACCGTGTACGCGGTCTACCGCGGCGAGATCTGGTTTCTCGACCCGGTGACTGGCTGGGCACACACCGTTGATCGCTACGGCCGCGTCTACATCAGCGATCCGCGTTATCGCGCCGTATACAGCTACGGGACGGTCGGCGACTGGGAGGGCGACCTGCCGTACTTCTTCGCCTATTACGCGCCCAACGACGGCTACTACTCGCTGCCGCGCTACAGCCAGTACATCGAGTATTACGACAGCCCGACGTACTCCTGGTACGACTACCCGCGTGCGCAGGACTACTGGTGGGATACCTACGACGACTATTACCGCGCGCCCTCGTACCAGACCAACATCACGTTCGTGTTCTACGACAACCGGCACGTGCAATACGACCGTCATTACCATCGTGACGTCTACCTCGGCGGTGGCGGTCGCAAGTTCGTGGCGCCCCCGCCTCCGGTCACCTACGGCAGCGCGAGCGTGCAGGCTTCGTTCCTCGCCAGCGAGGCCGACGCTGCCTTGCCGGCGGTAAGCGCGGTCCAGGATTACATCCCGCCCGCTCCGGTCGAAGCGGTCGCGGTGCTGTCGGAAACGCCGCCCGTGCAGGAGTTCGCGGCGCCGGCACTGCCGATCAATGCCGCCGAAGCGGTGGCGGAATCCGAAACGGTCGTGCCCGCCGCCGAAACCATGGAGCGCATTGAAAGCGAGACCCTGAC
This sequence comes from Lysobacterales bacterium, assembly GCA_038330365.1. Taxonomy (GTDB): domain Bacteria; phylum Pseudomonadota; class Gammaproteobacteria; order Xanthomonadales; family Ahniellaceae; genus JBBQNY01. Next base: position 11,743 of record JBBQNY010000062.1, read on the forward strand.
GAAAGGCGAGGAGCCCGTGTCGGTGACGGGCGACGAGATCGCAATTGCACCCGAGCCGGAGCCGCAACCTGAAACTGCGGGCGCCTCCGCCGATGGTGAAGCGGACACGAAGCCGGCGGTCGATGACAACAATGTGTCCGAGGACGTCGCGCCCAGGGACGAGGCACCGGGCGACAGCGGCAAGGGCGACCCGATGGAAGACGAGGCGGGCGACTCGAATGGTTCGTCGCCTGTCGATGAGTCTGCGCCGATGCAGGATGATGCGGATCAGTTGGATGCGAACGAGGCGATCGATGCCGAGTCCGAGGTCGAGTCCGCGGATGGCTTCGACGGGACCTCCCCGTCGGCGGCCGAGGCGGAGCAATTCGAACGCGACGCGCCGATGGATGACAGCGGCGGGAAGATCGACGCCGGATACGACGACTCCGCCTCCGCCAGCGAAGGCGAAAGTGGTTATGAAGCACCGGCCGCGGAGGAGATGGAATCCGAGCCCGCTTACACCGATCCGCAGGATGCCGACACCGGCGCGTACGAAAGCGAAGCGGCTGCGCAACCCGCGTTCGAGGAGCCGGCGTACGAGGAACCCGCGTATCAGCAGGAAGCTGAGCAGGAGCGTGCCGCTGAAGAGCCGGCGTACGAGGAGCCGGCATACGAGGAGCCGGCATACGAGCAACCCGCCTATGAGCAGGAATCTCGGCAGGAACCGGCGTATGAAGAGCCTTCCTACCAGGGAGCAGCTCCTCAGGAACCGGCTTACGAGGAGCCCGCCCAGCAGGAAGAGGCCCCCGCGCAAGATGAGGGCTCGGAAGAAGCTTACGAGGACGACTACGGCTCCGAGTAAGCCATTCACCCCGCCCCGCGGCGTGCATCGCCGCGGGGTGCAGGTTCGAGTGCACACGGGTGGACAACAGTCCGCCCCTTTGACTGCCCGACGCGCCATAGGATCTGCGCTGCTGCGCCCTCCGGCCAATGGCCTGGCAGACGCAAGCGCCGAGGTGCTGCCACAACTTTCGCCTCCTCGGAACCTGTACTTGAGTTCATCTGACAGCGGGTTCTGTCGCAGTCACTCGAAGCCGTTGGCAAAGACTTGCCCGGGGGTTGACACGCTTGCGTCGAGAACGCGAAACCTTGACCAGGGCAGCGCACTGACCAGATTGCGTGTGAAGCTCGCATCCCAGTTCGCGGTCGAACGGTCTTCGAGATAGATCTTCGAGGAACCGCTGTTGTCGATAATGAACATGCCGTAGACCTGCAACGCACGCGCAATGACGCGGGCATTGGCATTGAGGCCGAGATTGATCAGGTCGCCCTCGGTCAGCGCGGGATCAAGCTGCAGACGCGCGCCTTCCGGCGGATCGACGCCGGTCACGCCTTCCCCATCGGAGCTGGATGCCGGATAGCGGAATTCCGCCGCAGGCGAGTTGTAGGCAAACGAGAGTGCGTGATCGATACGGCCCTGGGCCATTTCCCATGGTCGCACCAGTCCGGAAAAGTAAGGCGTTCCCGCGCCACGTCCCGCAAGTCCATCCGCGAAGCGTCCGTAGTAGCCGGATCCGGTGTGATAGCGGTTGCCGTTGGTCGCCGTGTAGTTGCCGGCACCGTTGCGGGCGAACTGCCAGAAGCCGTACTCGGTTTCCGCAACCGGATCCCAGAATGTGATCTGTGCATCCGAGCCGTTGCCGGCCTGTGCATTCGTCGGGATCGGAACGCCAGTGACCAGCGGTTGGAAGCCGTGGCCGACGCGCGAATTGTCGCCGTTGTCGTAGGAGGAAAAGAAGCCGTCCAGCTGCACCGAGGCGCGCGGCGTTGCCGCGTTGTAGAGATAGAGCGCGATGGCGAACTGGTCGACATCCGAGGTCAGGGGCAGATTGTTGTCGGCGATCGCATTGATGAACACGGCTGATTGGGGATCGATCAGGGGATTGACCGGAATCGGCGTATTCCACGCAGAAGTCGCGTCGTAGGGTCGGCAGTGTCCGGCGGCCCGGTCCGGGCAGAACGTCGAATTCTGGGCAACAAGCTGACCGGCAAACAGCAGCGCGACGAGTGCGCCCGTTGCCCGACAGGATTGAAAAACGGGTAGTGACTGGTGGCGGTCGTGCATGTGCGAATCCTCGTTCTGTGCGCCCACCGGATCGTGCGTGGTGGGCCGTTGATCACCGTGGGCGCATCCCACCGCATGCGTCTTGTAGAAAACGGACGCGGGCCACGGCTTGCGCGCGTTGCGCGTCACAGTTCCCGTGATCGAGCGTGCGTGCGAGTGGACGTCTTGCCCTCTACTGCGCTGCAGAGCAGTTGCTGTCGTGGGCAGGATCAGCGCCACAGCAGCCCGGAGCGCCCGCATCGCCGCTATCGTTCCGCCTGTGTTCCCCGCCCTGCGTCCGTCTTGTGAGCGCCTGATTGTCCTGGCCGATCTGGAGTGGAAGCGATGTCCGTCTTTTATCGGGAGTTTGAGCCGGCGCCAGAATTGCGGCCGCTGTTCGCGTCGTACTGGATCTTTCGTGCCGAAGGTCCCTTGCCGGAAAACTTCGAACACTGCATGCCCCCGGATGGGGCTGTATCGCTGTTCGTTTCCGCCCGCCGCGCCAGCGCTCTTTTGATCGGCCCGCGCATGGGCACACTGCGGCCGGAGGTATGTGAGGGCGATGCGGTGTACGGCGTGCACCTGTGGCCGGGAGCGGCCCCGGCGATGCTGGGGCGCGGCGTGGAGGGACTGCGCGATCAGGTGCTGCCGCTCGCGAGCGTCATGGCGGGACCCTGGGCCCGCGACTTCAAGGCGGCGATGTCGGATGCCGGTTCCGCGGAGGACGCCGTGCAACGAATGGACCGGTTCTGGTCACCACTGGCCGGGCGACGGAGCGAGATCGATTCGATGGTGATGCAAGCGGTGTTCGCCATCCTCCACACGCAGGGTCGTATCGGTGTCGGCCCGCTGGCCCTGGCGAGCGGACTTTCAACGCGACAGTTCCGGCGGCGTTTTGTCGGCGCCGTGGGACTCTCGCCCAAGGAGCTTATCTGTGTGAGCCGGATGCGCGCATCGATTGTGGACGCCCTCAACGATCCACAACGCCGCTGGGTCGAGGTGGCGGCCGCGCATGGCTATGCCGACCAGGCGCACCTGATCCACGAATTCCGCCGCCGCTCGGGCCAGTTGCCGGAGTCTCTACTCGAGCAACTCGATCGCCTGCACCCTGTAATGCTTGCATAGGTGTTTACCGTAACGGGCGAAAAAGGCACTCTGATCCGCCTGCAGTGAAGCGGATTCGGCCGGTATCTGCCCTGTGGGAATCGGGGCAGAGTTTTCCGCTGCGGAAGTGGCGCCGGCTCCTCGGCCGGGCATCGTCCCTGACAGCTTTTCCTTCGTTTTGGAGAATCGACATGGTCAGCAAGAACACGATCTGCCTCTGGTACGACGGCGCCGCGCTGGAAGCGGCGACGTTTTACGCCGAAACATTTCCGGACAGCAGCGTGCAGGCGGTCCATCGCGCCCCCGGCGACTATCCCTCCGGCAAAGCGGGCGACGTGTTGACAGTCGAATTCAACGTGATGGGCATCCCCTGTCTCGGCCTGAACGGTGGCGATGCGATCACGCACAACATGGCCTTCTCGTTCCAGGTGGCGACCGACGACCAGGCAGAAACCGACCGCCTGTGGAACGCGATCATCGACAACGGCGGCGCGGCGAGCGCGTGCGGCTGGTGCAAGGACAAGTGGGGCCTGTCATGGCAGATCACGCCACGCGCGTTGACCGCGGCGATCACGGATCCGGATGCGGCCGCCGCCAAGCGCGCATTCGAATCCATGATGACGATGGGCAAGATCGACATCGCCACGATCGAAGCCGCCCGGCGCGGCTGATTTTTCCGCAAGCGCCATGCAGCCAGCTGGCGCCGAGCATTGGTTTCCACCCTCGAC
>JBBQNY010000063.1:0-15634 GCA_038330365.1 Lysobacterales bacterium
GGTTTTCCTGCGCCGCAAATTCCGCGGCGGAAGCTTCCAGCAGTGCCACGCATGTCTGTGCGTCGATCTCGCAGCTGCTCGTCGCACCGGCCAGGCGCGCGCGCGCAGCCAGATCAGGCCGCGATAGTGACTGCGCACGCGCGGCAGCCAGGGCGGCCATGCGCACACCTTCGTCCGCAAGCCCGACCGAATACAGTTTCGCAATCACGTTGATGCGCGACGACAACGCGCTGGGCGCGTCGCCGAGTTGTTCGCGCAATCGCTCGGCACGCAACGAATAGTCCATGGCGGCAAACGGATCGCCAAGGCGATCGGCAGCGGAAGCAAGGTTGTGCACCGTGCTGGCTTCGAGACCCGGGTTGACCCCGTCGTCGACCTGTGTGAGCAACGACAACCAGACGGCCTGCGCGTCTTTTACGTCGCCTCGTCGCAACAGGGTTATCCCGCGATTCTGCAGGATCAGTCCTTGATGCCTGAAGTTGGGAAATCGCGCGAGCTCGTCTTCCGCACTTCGATACTCGGCCAAGGCCTCGTCGAAGCGACCGAGGTCGTTAAGGGCCAACCCCTTGTTGATGCGCATCGCCACCGGGGAGATCGGCGTGCTCGCGTTGGCGCCACGCGCAAGCGCGCGGTCGTAATCTGCGAGTGACTCGTTCGGCTTGCCTTCACGCCAGTGCTGCACCCCGAGCGCGACCCACGCGCTCGCGGCCAGCGCGTCCGGCAGCGCAGGTTCGTTGCGCAACAGGGCGGCAAGGCGCAGAGCGGCCTTTCCGCCCTCACCTGCGTCGTTCTCCGCGCGCACCAGCAGCAGCTGGCGCTCCGGAGTATCGCCGTGCGCAACAGCAGCCTCGAGATGCCGCATCGCATCCTCCGCGCGTCCTTCCACGGACGCAAGCCGGCCTTCCATCTCGGCAAGCATTCCGGCATCGAGCGCCGCCCTATCGAGCCGCTGCATCAACGCGCCGGCGTGTTTGCCGTCGCCGAGTCGCAACTGGATATCGGCAAGCAGCTGCAGCAGCTCGTCGCGCGCATTGTGCGGCAGCGAGAGATCGGATTCGACGCGCAGGACGCCGGCCTGGATCAGCTCGCGCGCAGAGAGATCCGGATCGATGCCGCGCGTGGGATCGCCGTCGCGGAACAGTCCGACCAGAAAATCCTTGATGGATTCGGCGCGCGCCGCCTCGACCCGACTGGTATCGCGCTCGCGTGCGAGTCTTACGGTGAACGTGCCGATGAGAGCCGCGATGAGCATCACCACCGCTGCGCTCGCGGCAAACACGCCGGGCCGCCGTCGCATGGCACTGGCGAGCGGATAGAGCGAATGCCGGCCCATGGCTCTGGCGCCAACGGGCCGGTTCTGCAGCATGCGTTCGAGCTCATGTCCCAACTCGGCGACCGATCGATAGCGGGCTGCGGGTGCAGACGCGCACGCACGCGCGAGCACCGCTTGCAATTCGCGCTTGCGGTAGCGCGGCATCGCCATCCACTGCGCAGCATCAATAGGGTCGCCGTCGTCGCCGGGATTCGCAGGTTGTTCCCGCCGCCGTAGCACCGCATCGAGCAGTACGCCGAGCTGGAACTGATCGGACGCAGCAGTGACACTCTCTCCGGCGCGTTGCTCGGGGCTCGCCCATCCTGGCGAATACGCGCGCACGGCCGCGCCTTCGTCGGCGAGTGCGGCGATGCCGAAATCCAGCAGCTTGGCGCTCCCATCGGCGTCCACCAGCACATTGGATGGCTTGAGATCGCGGTGAATCACCAGATGGCCATGGGCGACGCTGACCGCATCGACTGCGGCCGCAAACAATCGCAAGCGCGCATCGAGCGGCAGCGCGCCCTCGATCGCGTGACGATCAATGGCAACGCCTTCGATCAGTTCCATCGCGAACCACAGCAGTCCGTCGTCGCGCCGCCCGCCGTCGAGTAGCCGTGCGATGTTGGGATGGCGGAGTTCGGACAGAATCTGGCGTTCGTGGCGGAACAACTCGGCGCCCTGTTCGCTGCGCTGATCGACGATGCACTTGATCGCGACCCGCTGCTGGTACTCGCCATCGTCGCGCTCGGCGAGCCACACCACGCCCATGCCGCCGCGTCCGATTTCGCGCACCAGCTTGAACACGCCCAAGCGCATGCCGGGATCGAGCATCACTTCGCGCGTGCTCAGCAGACTGCGGAACAGCGCACCTTCGAACAGCGCGCCCGGCTCGAGCAGTGGATGGGGCAGCGGATGCAAAGCGCTCACCGCGCGCGCAGGGCTTCGTGCGACAGTCCGTGCAACCGGAAAACAAACCGGTTTACCAGCACGGCTGGAATGAACCGGGCGCCGCGTTGACCCCCGAGGTTCGGACCGACGACAGGATTGAAGTCGCCGTAGTTCAGCGCCTCGAACTTGTGCCACCTGCCTGCACCGCCGCCGCGCGCGCACTCAAGCAAATGTGTAACTTCAGCCATGCGCCGCAGTATAGGCGCGAGATCGGGTGCAGCTTCAGGAAGAGGAAACCACGGTACGCCCTGCTCGCACCGGCTCACGGCGGGTCTGGCCAAAACCGGAGTCGTTTCAGGTTTCAGGGTATGCAACCCCCTTCGCCGGGCCGCGGTCTGACTGCGTCAACTCCGGCATTCACGCCCTTCGCCCCGGCGCCGCGACTTTTCACTCGCGTTTCCCGGACCGGGCCAGGCTCACCGTGCTACGCGCTGCGTGTCACAAGACAATCGGACCGCTGCCGATGGAGAAGAGAAACACCAGCGCACCGAGCGCGCACAGGGCGACGGTTGTGGTCCCGGCCAGCGTACCGATCGGCAGGGTGCCACTGCTGCGCCCCGCCCATGCCCGCATCGCCGCAAAGCCTGCAACCAGAGCCCCGGCGAGCGCGAGCCAGCCGGCAAAGGCAATCGACTCAGGCAGCCCGAGCGGAACCGCGAGCACATGATTGGCGCTCCAGCCCATGATCAGCCAGGCCGCTAGCGCTATCCCCCCGAGCGACAGCACGGCCCCGCCCCAACTGGTCAGGCGCAGCATTCGCCATGCCTTGCTCACTACGCCGTGTCGGCGGTCGAGACGCCGCCCGATAGCCGCGATCGGATAGGCGAATAACGCAAAAACCAACCCGACGACTACCGCAATCGGGAAGATTGGCCGCGCGCCGGCTTGCACCGAAGAGAGGAATTGAAAAGCTTTTGGCGTCGCGCGCCAGGAAGTGAGGAACGTCGGTGCCTTGGTCTCCTTGGCGCAGGCGATGTCTGGCTTCGCGTCAGGATCAGCGATGAAAGCAGTAAGGATCGCTCTGCCGCAGTCGTCACTGCTGAAAGCCGCGCCATGGCCGGTAAAGGGAAACTCCACATAGGTAGCGCGTGACAGCCCGCTCAGGATCGAACGCGAATAGGACGCGGGCGTGATGGGATCCGCTTCTCCTGCGAGCACCAGTGTTGGAATGTCGGAGGATACAAGGCCCGTCGTTGCGTCGGGCCTCGCCGGGTCGATCAGATTGCACAACGGCCTGTTGTCACCAAACCATTTGGCCGTTTCGGCAAGCTCTTCATCGTTCCCCGGTCCGGACGCGGCATCACGCACTCCTGACCGGCAACCAATAGCATGACCCATGCCGTGTCCATACCTATGGTTGAGCGGCGGCGCGCCTGCTTCGACATAGGATCGCAGCGCGTCAACGTTGCGCGTTTCCATCGCATTGAGAAGGATGAATACATCCTGATAAATAGCCTTGTTGTAGAGCAGCTGGAAGACAAGATTGGCGGCAGCGGAGTCGTCCGCGACTACCCGGCCCGTCATGCTGATCGACTGGGGAAGCCCACTGATGACGAGCGGCTTCTTGCCGAAGTCACGGATGACGTCATAAAAACGCCCGCGGAGATCCGGATGGGTTTTGGCGCAGTCCGTATCGGCGCGGCACGCATTGGCGAGGACATCGAGCGAGGTCCGGAAGTTTGCCGCCGATTCTCTGGGTGAAGACCAGTCACCCGCGGGGACAACGCTGTCCAGGATGGCGGCGCGGGTGCCTTCGGGGTCGACACGCATCACCCCCTGGCCCAGCTGGGTCCCGTAGCTGATCCCGTAGATGGTCCACTGTTCGTGGCCGAGCGCACGGCGCAAGTCGCGCACGTCGAGCGCATTCTCCCAATTGCTGTAGGCCTCGATGCGGATGCCCTGGGCGCGGGCCTCCTCATAGCAGCGGCGCATGGCTGCAAAAAAAAGGGCGTTCCCCTTGCCGTACATCGCTTCGCCGTATTGATAATTCTGCGGCACCGCCCGGCAAAAATCGGGCTCGGAATAGCCCACGCCGCGCTGGTCAAAGAAAACAAGCTGCGCGACTGCGCGCAGTTTCCCGGCTTCGGGGCCACTGTAAAACTTCGCCCGTGCGCCGCTAAGGCCGCTTCCACCGGGGCCACCCTCAAGCCGGACGACAGTACCTCCGGGCGGATTGTCACTGCTGGCTTTCACCTGCATGACCGCAAGCCGGATAAGGCGACTCTCCGGGTTGGTGCGGTCTTCGGGGACCAGGATCGAGCCGCACTCGATGATATCCCCGTCGAACTTCTCGTCGCCATCGAAGGGACAGATATTCGACTGGTAGCTGGGTACAAACGTTTCCCAGACCGGTGCAACATCCTCGCGAAAAAGCGATGCTGCGGGCGCACCCTGTTGCGCTTGAGCGAACGAAACAGGCACCAGAAGCACTGCCAGCAACACCATCCTGTTTATCATTCACCATCCTCCGCGCAAGACGCTGGCCCTGAAGTTACTCGAAACCGTCGGCAAATATGAGTCCCGGCGAGCCGAACACTACGGGCGGCGAGAACTCGGACGTACTGCCATTCAATGTTGCGCCGTCGTCCGTTGAGGTGGCCACAATGTTCCCGCCGCTGGTGCCCGCGGGCACCTGCAGCGTAACCGACTCGACCGTGTTGGGTGCCGTTGTGGAGTCCACGCCGAGATGGGTTCGTCCCTCGCCACTTTCAAAGCTGTCGGCCAGATAGAAATCGGCGACGATCGGATAGATCGAATTACCGGTGCCCGAGTCCACACGCCACTGGATCGTGACCTGCGGCGGAGACACGCCGTTGTTGAAAGTCACGGACAGTATCTCCGGGTAGTTCTGCAACTTGTTGGGACCCGTATCGCCATCACCCGGATCATTGGCCGTAGCACCATTGAGCCCGAGATCAATGCCGATGCGGCCATTGTTGAACATCGAATTCTCGAAGATCGAGTTGCCGGCGCCCGCGACAGACGCCAGGCCCACGCCGGAGAGGCTGTTGTAGGCGACCGTATTGGTGCGTACGAGATTGGCCGTAACTGTCTGGGTCACCGATCCCAGACGCATGCCCTCGGCGCCATTGCCGATGTCCTCGCCGGTTCGCGCGACGCCGACAAAATTGTTCCGGACTACGTTGTCCGAGGATTCGATGCGGATACCGTTGAGCGTTGAGAAACCGATGACGTTGCCCTCCGCCGGCAGAGCGCCGCCGATGGTGTTGTTCTGGAAGCGAACGACGATGCCTTCGCCACCATTGCCATAATCCACTTCACTGGACGGGAACAGCGCGAAGCCGATCAAGTTCCCCTGGATGATCGTGTTGCTGCCCAGCGAATCAATTCCATCGCCGCTGCTGTTGTAGATGCGGTTCGCCAGCACCTGATTATTCACGCCGTCAGCGATACGAATTCCGTCGCCGGCGTTGCCTGAGGTCAGCGCGCCAATACCCGCAACGCCGATGGTGTTGCCGGAGATCATGTTGTTGTCGCCGTTGGCCAGCACGCCATCTGTATTCCGGGTAATGCGGTTGCCGCCGTTGTTCTGGGTGCTGCCGACCATGTTGTTGTCGCCCAGCAGGCTGACTCCGATACCACCATTGCCGAGGCCGAAGCCATTGGCGGCGATGCCGATGCGATTGGCCACGATCTCATTGCTGTTGCCCGCAATCTGCACGCCGGCGCCCGTATTGCCCGCAATGATGTTGCCGAAATCCATCGTGTCAGTGAATGCGCCGATACGGTTGCCATTGCTGAGAAAGCCACCGACGCCCACGCCATTGCCGCGTGCACTGATGCCATTCGGAGTCGTGCCGATGCGGTTTCCTCCGATCACATTTCCGGTGCCGCCGGCCAGGTTGACACCCGCGACCGTATTGGCGGAGATGACATTGCCGAAGCCACCGACGAATCGGCCAATGATGTTGCTGTTGCCAGCCAGCGCGATGCCGGTTGAATTGCCGGCCGCGGAGCCGTCAGACACCACACCGATGTAGCAGGCATCGACGAAAACGTTACTTGAGTTGCTGCTGATGTTGATGCCCGTCGCGAATCGTGTAATGCCGATGGCGCGTACGCTGCCGAAGGCACTACCTGAAGCGAAACGCAGACCGCTGGTGCTGCCGGCCGCGCCGCCCACCGCGGAGCCATCGATGTAGATCGTGGGCGGCGCATTCTGCAAGTTGACAGTGCTGCCCGCGTAGCCCGGCGCGGTCGTGCCGTTGATACTGAGCTGGCCCGAGATCTGCGGCAGCGCCGACAGCGCGGGCGACACCGTGATCTCACCCGCGACCGCAAATTCAATGGTGTCGAATCCGGCGAGGGCGTTGGTTTCCTGGATCGCGGCGCGCAGCGTGCAGGAGCCAATGCTGTCCGCACAGATGCCATTGCCGGGGCTGACGTCGGTGCCACCCGTGCCATCGAAGGTGTCGGTCACAGTGAAGGTTGCGGCGTGACTGGCTACGGGCAACAGCATCGTGGCCAGCAGCACAAGTGCAGCTGAAGTGCGCAAGACGATCTTCATCACGTGTCTCCCTTGTGTGTCAGAACAGGAGCGAAACGCAGCCTCTGTGCTGATAAACGCATGTTGTTGTCAGGAATCTGCACCGGTGGCTCCGTTTCTTGCATCGACGCGCAACCGGGTACGGTTTCCAGTGGCGTGGTGCCACCACCCGCATAGTTAGACGTGATGCGCCGGCCTCGACCGACATCGGAGGCGCGCGGAAAGGGAGTCAGTGCGAAACATCGTCTTCGCGATCAGGAACGCTGTGAACAAATGTCACCGGCCCGGGAGCCGCTTTGCAGGCACCGGGGCATGACGCGCGGGGCGCGTGAATTAGCCCGACGGCGGGCGCGCGAGGCGATCCTGCAGCGTCGCGAGCGCGCGACGCAACGGATGCGCAGCGTCGACGCCGATCCGGTCCAGATGCGCCGCTGCACCCTGCAGATCAAGGCGAGCCGCATCGGCACGGTTCCCGGCCAGCGCGATCTCGGCACGTAACAGTTGCCGTCGCGCCGAGACTGCACCCAGTCCGACCGCAAGCGGATGCTCGACAAGTTCACCGTCGCCAAGCCAGCGCGCAGCTTCTCCGGCCTCACCCCGCTGCAGCGCACAGCGTGCCAGCGCCTCACGTGTATTCCACTCAATCGACTCGACCGCGGCTCCAGGCTCTGCGGGCAAGCCCTGCAACAGCTCGGTGCCACGCGTCACGTCTCCCATCTCGCAGTGCAGTCGCGCCTGGGTGACGCGCACGGTTTCGCGCTCGGAGGGCCGCGCCTCCGGTGTGGAGAGCATGCGCTGTTCAGCGATCTGAAGATCGCGAATTGCGTCTTCGCGCTGTTCCGCATCGGCCCACAGCAAGCCCCGGTAGTAGGGCAGGAAATAGTCATCGTCGACACTGTCCAGTGCCAGCGCCTGACGCCAGAGCTCGGCGCTGGTTTCGAGCTGCTCGCGCGCCTGCGCGAAAAGACCTTGCCGCTGCGCGTTCTCCGACTTGCCGCGCCAGACGGCCGCACGCACTTGCAGTGGCGTGTCATCCAGCTGCGCCAGCAATTCGCTGGCCTCGTCGTAATAGCGTTCGGACGGGCCGAACTCGCCGATCAGCGAATGGGCGCTGGCGAGATTGTTGAGTGCGCTGATGACCGACACGGTTGAGGTGCCCGGCGTCGCGCGCTTGAGTTCGAGCACGGTGGTGAAAACCTGGGTTGCACGCGCCATCTCACCGGAATTTGCGTACATGATGGCGAGGTCGGTCGCGACCTTGAGGCGCAGATCCGCGAGCTCGGGGCGCGCCAGCAAATCACGGTCGATGGACTCCAGTCGCTCGCGCGCCCGCGCCACGTTGCCGCGACGGAAATCGTTGAGTGCGATCTCGCGCCGGGCCTCGAGGTCGAGGCGCGTGCCAGGCAGGCGGGTGTGGGTCCACTTGATCGCGCGATCGAAATACACCGCGGCCGCCTCGAGATCCTTGTGTCCGATCTCGGTCGCCGCGCGCGACAGCAATGCGTCGGCGTACAGCGACGGCTGCGATTCTGCAATCGGTTCGAGCAAGGCTAGCGCTTCGTCCACCAGCACCGCGGCTTCATCGAACTGCACCCGCGACCGGAGGATCTGCGACAGCGTCACCAGCATCTCGGCGCGCAACTCGTCCGGGCCCGAAGTCCTGTCGCGCGCGCGTTCGATGCCGGCGTCGACGATCTGGCGCGTACTCGGCATCTGATCGCGCGGAACATCGGCAATGTCGGCGCGAAACAGGCCGACGACAAACTCGTTCAACGCGCGCGCACGGGCCAGTGCGGATTCGGCCTGGCTCTGCGCGGACTGCGCATTCAGTGCTGCAGCATCGGCGCGCTCCGCCTCGCGTCGTGCCGCCACGGTGCCCAATACAAGACTCAGCAGCACCGCCGCCGCTGCGCTGGCGGGTATCCAGTGCCGACGCAGATACTTCGCAGCGCGCGTCAGCGCACCGATACGGCGCGCGCGCACGGGTCGCTGCGCCAGCCAGCGTCGAAGATCCGCTGCGAGTTCGGCGGCCGACGGATAGCGCTGCTCAGGATCGCTCTGGCAGGCCTGCAGCAGAATCGCATCGAGATCGCGCGGCAGCCTGGCCGGCAGATCATGCAGCAACTCGCGCGTGATCTGTCCGAGCGCGAACACATCGGTTGCGGTCGTCACCAGGCCGCCGGAAATCTGCTCGGGCGCCGCGTAGCGCGGCGTTCCGAGCCGCGCATGGGTAAGGGTATGGCGCGCTTCCCCCAGCAGTTTCGCGATGCCGAAGTCCAGAATCTTGATCTGCGCGTCGGCGGTAATGACGATGTGTTCGGGCTTGAGGTCACGATGCACGACGAGCGCGCGCTGGGCGTAGGCCACGATGTCGCAGGCGCGCGCCATCAGGGCGATGCGCTCGCGCAGTGCCGCGCCCGTCTCGCGTACATGGCGGTCAATGGCGCGACCGCTGACCGGCTCCATCACCAGAAACGGGATGCCATCGTCACTGAGCCCGGCATCGATCAGGCGCGCGACACCCGGGTGCTCCAGATGCGCCAGGATGTCCTGCTCGCGCCGGAACTGCTCGCGCTCCATCTCGGTGAACAGCCCGTGCTGCATCAGCTTGAGCGCGCCGCTCTGCAGCGGAGGCGTGCTGCGTTCGGCGGCGAATACGGTTGCCATGCCGCCCTGTCCGAGCAAGCCCGTGATGCGCCAGCGGCCCACGGTCTTGCCGATCCAGTGCTCGACCGGATCGGTCGCCTCGTGCAGCAGTGCGGCCGCGTTGAAGGCTCCGTCGAGCAGCGGATGAGGCGTATCCGAATGCGACAGCGCCTGGCGCAAAGCCGATTTCAGATCCGCCTCGATCTGCAATGCGTCAAACCACACAGCACGCTGTTGCGGCGCCAGATCGAGCGCCTCATCCAGCAGCGGGCGCAACTGCTGCCAGTGTCGGGAGATCGGCAGGCGCTCGACAGCCACGACTAGCTGCCCTCCTGATTTTCGCTCGCGCCCAGGGCGAGCAGGATTCTCGCCTTGGCCCAGTCGCGCTCGACCGTGCGCGCTGAAATTCCGAGCACCTCGCCGATCTCTTCGGCTGTCATCCCCCCAAAGAAACTCATCTCAACCACCTCCGCCAATCGTTCATCCTGTTCCCTGAGACGGGAAAGGGCGGCGTCAAGCGTCACCAGATCGGCCGGAGACAGCGAGCCCACCTGTTCCACAGCCACCACGCGGTGATCGTCGCTGCGTTTGGCGGTCGCGAGCGCGCGCGCGGTGTCGACCAGGATCGAGCGCATGGTGCGGGAGGAATAGGCCAGAAACTGCGCCCGACTACTCCAATCGCCCGTGCTCGAGCCGACCAGCTTCAAGTAGGTTTCATTGACCAGCACGGTGGTGGAGATATCGCCGGGGCGACCGGTTGCGGCCATCGCGCGCCGTGCCTGCGCGCGCAGCTCGGCGTAGATCAGCGGCAACAGCGCATCAAAGGCCTGCTTGTCGCCGCCGGCGGCGCGGCGCAACAGTGCCAGGACTTTCTCGCGATCGGCGGGGTCCGGCTGCTCCGGTGTCATCTGGGGCCTTCACCTTTTTCGCATACGCGCGGGCCTTCATTGTCTCGCAAGCGGGCACCCCGATGCAGACGCCGTGCCTGTTTGGACGAGATTCCGAGATCCTTGTGGGATCGCGGTCACAAAGTCTGCGCGGCGCCGTCGACGGTGCGCGCGCACCGCTGCCTCCCCACGGGTCGCGTGCAAGGTCCTCGCGCGGAACGCGGATAACCGCTGCGATGGCGCCGGCGCGCGCTACTGTAGCCGGCGCTGGCACGGTTGCAGCCACGAAGCCGAGACGGCCTTGAGGTACCTGCGGGCGGCGCTTTCGGGCAACAAGTTCGATCCCGGGCGTTGAACGGCCGGGTGCCGCGTGATTCCCAATCGACCAGGGCAGCGAAATCCAGGATCGTGCATGCAGCCTGAGCTTCGAGGTTCCGTTTCCTCCACGCCCGCAGGCACTGCGCCCGGGCATGATGCGTCTGCCCGCGCCCGACAGGCACGACTGATCCTCGGCACCACCGCTCACCGGGACATTCCCGAAGCGATGCAGGAAGAGGTTGCGACTGCGGTGCGCGCATTCCTGCGGCGGCTGCAGCACGAATACCCTGCCCTGCCGCTGGCCGTGATGTCGGCGCTGGCGGAAGGCGGCGATCGCATCGTCGCGCGCTGCGCCGTGGATCTCGGCATCCCACTGATCGCGCCCCTGCCGATGTCGCGGAGTGCATACCTCGCAGATTTCACTACTGCGGCATCGAGGGAAGAATTCAACCGTCTGGCCGCTGCCGCGGAGCTGATCGAACTGCCAATCGTCGATGGCAGCGACGCCAGTCTCGCCTCGGTGCCGGGTGCAGCGCGCGACCGCCAGTACGCTCAGCTTGGAGCCTTCGTGTCATCGCATTGCCAGATACTGCTGGCACTGTGGGACGGTCTGCCCGGGACTGAACTCGGTGGCACCGGCGACGTGGTTCGCTACCACTTGCATGGCGATATGTCGGATCACGCCACGCGTCAGTCCAGGCCGAATCTGCTCGCCGACGACGACAGCGATCTCGTCTATCACATCCTCTGCGCGCGCGATCAGCACGGCGAAGTCGCCGTATCCCCGATCCAGGAAAGCTGGGTGACGACTGCTGGCCGGCTGCCGGGCAGCGAGCCCATGCCCGAGGCCTACCGAGCCATGTTCCGGCAGCTCTCCGAGTTCAATGCCGACATCGCCAAGTACGAGCCAGAGATTGCCCTTGGACGCACGCTGCTGTTGCCCGATCCCACACTGTGGCCCGCCGGCATTCGCGCGGTCGAACACCTCTTTGCCGGCGCGGACTGGCTGGCCGTGCATTTCCGCAAGCGCATGCACGGCAGTGTCCTCATGCTGCACACGCTGGCCCTGTTGATGGGCGGTGCATTCATCCTGTACTCCGAGCTCAACGTCTCATCCAGCTTCGTCGGCGCCTTCCTGCTTCTGTTCGCGGCAGGCTCATTGCTGGCGCTGGTCGGTCAGCGCCGGGAATGGCATCGCAGATACCTCGATTACCGCGTGCTCGCCGAAGGACTTCGAGTGCAGTGCTACTGGACCATTGCCGGCGTGCGCACCACGCACCAAGTTCGTTTTGCGTACGACAGTTTTCTGCAGAAGCAGGATGTGGAACTCGGCTGGATCCGCCACGTGATGCGAACGGCGAGTCTGGCCGCCGCGACCGGCGGCATCGCGGCGCAGCAGCGTCTGGACTGGGCCATCGAAAGCTGGATTGGTGATCCCGAGGACGCCGACGGTCAGCTTGGATACTACGGCCGACGCGGCGCCCAGCTGGAACGCAAATACCGGATCACGACCTGGGTCGGAGTGCTGAGTCTCGGAGTCAGCCTTGCCGCTGCGCTGGGCCTGTTTGTCGCCGGCGATTCGGCACCCGATAGCTGGACAAAACCACTCCTGGTGATGATGGGCTTCGCCGCACTGATTGCCGCGGTTCGCACGTCCTACTCGCACCAGCTTGCGGATCGTGAACTGATCCGGCAATACCGCTTCATGCATCGGATTTTCCGGCGTGCAAGTGAGCGAATAGCCGCGACCAGCGACGCCGACCAGCAGCGACGCATTCTCGAAGCCCTTGGACAAGCGGCACTCGAGGAACACGCCGAGTGGATTCTCACGCACCGTGAACGTCCTATCGAACCCAATCGACCGGGGTGAGTGGCAGCGCTTGCGCGCCACTGGCGCGCGCTGCCTCGAACGCCCGGCCATGGATGGCCGGGCCGGGTGAGGTGGAAAGCGTCGCGCCATTGGCGCGACCCGCCGAACGCACGGCCATGGATGGCCGGGCCGGGTTACAGCCGCAGGGACGCCTGCTTGCCTAAACCCCACCTCAAATCAGCATTCGCCGTTCGCCCCGCACGCCGGTTTCGCAGTGTTCAGCCCTCACCCCCGCCCCACGCCGAGCAGTCCGTCCGTTGATTCCACGCGACCGGATCCCCCTGCACCCAGAGAGGCAGGCGCGTCATCAAATCCGCAAAGGCAGTCGGAGTGGAGCGGGATAGCGACGGCCCTGCGGCAGCGGTCGGAAGCACTCGGCGTCGCGAAGAAAGGCTGCACGCAGCGGACCGGGTGCGAGTTCCGGGTGTTCCCATCCGGGCAACCCGCTCACCGGAAGCGGTCGCAGTTCCTGCGGATCGTTTAGCAGCACACCATTCGATATCGACTCGGCCAGGAGCGTGAGCGCACGCACGGCCACGCCGTCATCGCGAGGATCTTCGGCGGTCGATACCACGAGCGCCTTTGCCACCAGCAACCGGCGCGGATCGAGCGCGTGCTCCATCAGCGCGTGCCCGAACACGAACACGCGCGCCTCCTGCTCCCAGCCCTCCACATCGTCACCGAACAGACGTGTCCACTCGTGCCTGTCCCACGAATCCAGCATTTCGCCGCCTCGCATCAGCACCACCACACCACCCTCGTCGAAAAGCGTGAGTGCGCACTGACCACGCGTGCGCTCGCGAGGTCCAACGCGCTCGATGTCGGCCACCTGGCGGGCGTTGAGTGCGCGCTTGAGCTCTGGGTAGCGCCGCCACACCAGCGCATTGAACAGATCGTGCCAGTTGCGCTCGCGAGTGGATATCTCGCCGCGGCGGGCAATGCGCAATTCATAGTGGAGCCCATCGGCAAGCAGCTCCGGGCTCTGTGCAGTGAAGCGCATTCCGTCCTGTAGCGGCGCGATCCGATCAATATCCGGCCACTCGGTGTCCGCAAGCAGAGCGTGGTCTGCTGCGAAATCCGCAAACAGCGGATGTTCAAATCGTTCTCTGGGCACTTCGTCGCGCTCAGGCGATCGCAGTCGACGCTTCAAGCCCGCGCACCACAGGGCGGCCACCAGCGGCCGCAACCGGAGCCCGCATCGCGGCATCTCTCGACTGCCCTGATCACCGCGTCAGATGCCGCCGAACCACTGGTAGCCGCGATCCTCCCAATACCCGCCGCGGCCCCGCTCCACGTCGGCAAAGTCCTCCACCAGATCAATGCGCGAAAGGTATTTGGCCATCTTGTAGCCGAGCATGCGTTCCAGACGCACCCGCAGCGGTGCGCCGTTCGCGACCGGCAGCGGCGCGTCGTTGAGCTCGTAAGCGAGAATCGTCTGCGGATGCCAGGCATCCTCCAGCGCGATGCTCTCGTAGTACATGCCGGTGCCCCCGAGATTGTCCATGCAGCGGAACAGCACATAGCGCGCACGCGGCTCCACGCCGGCCTGATCGAGCAGCGTGCCGAGATGCGTGCCCTTCCACTTTCCGATGGCGCTCCAGCCCTCCACACAATCGTGGCGGGTGATCTGCGTGCGCGCAGGCAGGGATCGCAAGTCGACGAGCGACAACGACAGTGGCTTTTGCACCAGACCCCCGATCTGGAGGCGCCAGTCGCGAAAGCCATTGGCGCGCAGTCCGAGGTATTCCGGTTCCTGCGGATTGATCGAACCATTGGCGCGGAATGACGGTGCGATGTCGTCCTCGGTGTATTCGTGCGCCAGTGCATTACGGGGCGTGAGCCGACGCTGCATCCAGTCCGTCAGCCGGTCGCTGGACGCGAGCCAGCGCGCGAATCCGGGTCGCTGTGACAACTGGTCGCAACCCGCGAGGCAGAGGCCCGCGGCGGCCGCGCCGGCGCGTGCGATGAATCCACGGCGATCAGACGGCGCCATCGGTGGCCTCCTCAGGGACCTTTGCCAGTGGAGCTTGCGGCACTTTCCAGCGGCCGCTCAGCATGGATCGCAGGTTGTTCCAGAAGCCGGTGATGATTGCCTCGAACACGTGGATCAACGCAAACAAAACGAAGCCCGTGGCGATCAGGAAATGCAAGGTTCGTGCCGACTGCCGGCCGCCGACCAGATCAACCGCCCAGTCGAAGCTGGCGCTGAACCACGGTGACATCGCGAGACCCATCAACACGATGCCCGGCCCCAGCACGAGAATCACCGCGAGATAGGCCAGTTTCTGCAGCACGTTGTAGCGGATCGCCGCATCACCGACGGGATGGCGGAACAGCATGTGGTCCCGGATGGATCGCGGGATGCCGCGAAGATCGACGCGATCGGGTTTGAGGTCCCGCGAAAAATGTCGGCTGGCAAACGTCCATGCCAGGTACAGCGCGCCGTTGAGCATGAAGATCCAGGCGAAAGTGAAGTGCCAGTCGCGGCCGAGCGCCAGACTCTTGAAGCCCGGAATCGTCGACCATGTCGGAAAGCCGCGCGCGTGCATGCGTCCATCGGCTTCACGCGACGCGCCGAATACACCAGTGGTATCCAGGCGCACGCCACCGATGACCGTTTCCCCCCGCATGCCTTCAGGCGTGCCACGCGCCCCGAGCTTGATCCACGGATCGGCAAAGGTCGACTGGTCGCCCCAATAGAGAGCGGGATGCGCGTTGAAAATCTGCAGGCCGCTGCCAAGCAGGACGACCAGGCACACCACATTGATCCAGTGCGCGATCCGGACGGGAAGGCGATGCCGATAGATCACACGCGGCGCGGGCGATGGCGCTGCCGGTGCAACCGCGACCGGCGCGACCGGCGCGAGCGCCGCGTCGACCGTGACCGGAGCTTCGGCGGTCAGTGGCACCGGTTGGTCTGCAGGTTGGTTGAGAGGGGCGTCCGGCACGCCCGCATGCTACGCCCGCAAGGTGTCAGCGAGCGGTGAATAGCCGGCTCTCATCGAACAAGAAATAGGCGATTGATTTGACGCGTCTTTTTTTTATAGTGAGACGGGCGTTCCGGCACGTGATTGGCGCCATCAAACATGACGCGGGGACTCGCACCCTCACCCCCAGCCCCTCTCCCACTGGCGAGGGGAGTG
>JBBQNY010000064.1:0-15242 GCA_038330365.1 Lysobacterales bacterium
GGAAAAACGGATGGTCGCGCAGTTCGGCGACGAATACCTGGCGTACCGACGGCAGGTGCCCATGTTCATTCCCCGATCCGGCGGCTGGGGGCAACTGATGCAGCGTTCCAGCGCAAGGCAAGGCAGCAGCGGCTGAACCGACGGAGTGTTCTGGACATTCCGGAACACTCGTCCAGTTGTAACCGCGGGCGGGAACTCGCCGATTCCAGAGACGCGTGTCGCCATCGAAGGACCGAGTGCCAGCGATACAATTCTAATCTGGAAGAGAACATGGCCGATCAGGAAAATGCCGAGGGAAGGGTGCGCCAGAACGCTGGATTGGGCAGTCGCCGCATTGCCGGGTGTGCAATCAGCCGTCTGAATCAGGTACGCCGCGCTGGTGAGGCATTGCGCTCGGAGCTGTGTCCGATCCGGACATCATGTCGAGTTGGTCGCGGGCGGGGCTGATGGCGCCGTCCACCACGCAGGTCGGAACAGCATCAGGGCCAGCATCGCCAGCAAGGGCAGCGTGAGCCATCCAAACCCGCCCTGCGACAGCGCGCCGAACAGCCAGCCTCCGGCCACCGATCCCAGCGTCTGCCCCAGGCCAGCTGCAGCGGCCAGTCCACCCATCGTCGCGCCCAGCTTGCCGCGCGACGCGCCGGCGGCGAGGAACGCGATCACCGGCAGCACCAGTCCGGTACCCGCCGCGGTCAGGCTGATGCCGATGTACATCCAGCCGATTGCTTGATGCCGCGACAGGAGCAGCAATCCGCCTACGGCGAGCAGCGAACCGAACGCGATCAGCCGCCGCGGCGGTACCCGGTCCAGCATCGACGTGAAGAACAGCAGTGCATTGATGCCAAGCATCACCAGGCTGCATTCGGCGAACATCATCGCCACGTCCTGAGTCGAGACCCCGGCATGCTGACCACCCTGCAAGACGATGCCCAGCTCAAATCCCGACAACGCGAACATCAACGCGATGCTGAGCCACCACAGCGCCTTGATGTCCACCCGATCCGGCGCATCCGCATCGGCCTTCGTGTCGTCTTTGATTGCTTCATGACTGGGCAGCGTCATTCGCAGGCCCAGCAACATCGAAGCGCCGAGCACGGCCGATAGCACGATGACGATCCGGGTCGACAGCGGCATCAGGTCCACGCCGCTGGTCATCAGTGATGCGAGACCGTTCCCCAATGCGATCAGTCCCGGCCCCAGCAGGAAGCCGAGCAGCGACGCCGCCCCCAGCCACGCAAAGCGCCGCGCACGAATATGCTTCGGCGTATGCGCAGCGACCAGTGCCGGCACGATTGGCACGATCGCGGCGACGAAGCCGCCGGCGGCCGCACGCAGCACATAGATCGCCCACAAGCCGCCGACTGCCGGCAACAACAACAGCAAGCTGGCGACATACCCGATCAACCCGATCATCAGGATGCGCGGACGACCCAGGCGATCGGCGATCAGGCCCCAGACCGGCGCGCCGACCAGCACGCCCGCCGTGTACACAGCGCTCAAATAGCCGACGTGCCGGGCCACTGCAGCAGGGGGAGCACCAGGTAGTTGCTGAGCCAGCCATGCCGGCAGCAGCGGCAGCAGCGCACCATAACCGGCCGACACCACGAAGACCGCAGCGGCCAGGAAGAACAGTTGCAGCGGGCGAAGATTGACGGGACGCTCAGTTGGCTGCGAAGGAAGGAATCTCTCTGGTTCTTGAGGTGCGACCGGGCCCCACGATCGTTTGCGTTTCACTGTGGACAAGCGCAATGTCCTTCCATATCCAGCGCATCAGACCACGTCAGTACGGAGAGGAATGCCATGTTTGTCGAGCAGATCTTGCCTCAGGCGCGTGAACGGCTCACGACGATCAGCGCCGCGGCTTCGGTGACGGATGCAGCTGAGGTCATGTCCAGGCTGCACGCCGATCTCGTTGTCGTCTGCGACGAGACCGGCAGCATGGTCGGCGTGATCACCAAGACCGACATCGTGTCGCAGATCGGGCGCTGCGGTGCGGGCGGCTGCACGGAGAGGGTGGATACGATCATGGCGCGTGATGTTCTCTCGTGCCGAGCCAATGAGTTGTTGCAGGATGTCTGGACAGCCATCAAGGAGCGGGGCCTGAAGTGCGTTCCAGTGGTCGGAGAGGACGGCAAGCCCATCGGGATCCTGTATTCGCGCGATGTCCTCCAGAGCCTGCTGGGCGAAGTGAAGGACGAGGAAGCGCTGCTTCGTGATTATGTGATGAATGTCGGCTATCGGTGATAGCGGCTCGAGCAGATGGGCCGTCTTTTCAAAGGACAAACCGCATGACAGATGAGAGCCCCGGGCCCGAAGACGCCGCGCAACAGCGCCAACGCGCGCTGGCCCGGTGGGATAATGAAGGCGGTGCAGGGGCTGGCGGCACGCAGGTGAATCCGGGGTCGCCCGACCCGGCCATTTCGGCGCCTGCGATGACTGACTCCGAACTGATGGCACTGCACAGCCGCATAATCGCCTTGGAGAATCTGGTGACATCACTGCTTGCCACCGCAACCGGGCACCAACTCGAACTGGCGCGCGACATGGCCGCCTTCATCACGCCGCGTGGTGGCTTCACGCGGCACCCGCTCACGGTCCACGCGGCGGCGCACATGATCAACCTTGTCGAGCGGGCCGCGCTGTTCAGCGACGACGAAACGTCCTGAGCGAACAGGTTGGGTCATGCCGTCACTTCCGCCGCGGGCTTTGCTTCGGCCATCGCTGGATCTTTCGCGTTCGCAGCCTTGGTCCTGGTCCCGGCCAGTCGGGTCCGCTTGAGCAGCAGCGCATTGATCGCCACCACCAAGGTGCTGCCCGACATTGACAGTGCTGCGACCTCCGGACTCAGCACGAACGGGTACAGGACGCCGGCGGCGAGCGGAAAGGCGATGACGTTGTAGCCCACTGCCCACCACAGGTTCTGGTGCATCTTGCGCAAGGTCGCGCGCGACAGTTCGGTCGCGATGACGATGTCGTAAGGGTCGCTCTTCATCAGCACGACGTCGGCGCTTTCCATCGCGACGTCGGTGCCCGCACCGATCGCGAATCCGACATCGGCCTGGGTCAGCGCCGGTGCGTCGTTGACGCCATCGCCGACCATGCCGACCTTCTTGCCGGTTGCCTGCAGCTCCTTCACCTTGTCGGCTTTCTGCGCGGGCAGTACGTCGGCAAGCACGCTGGTGATGCCAAGGTCAGCGGCGATGCGCTTGGCCGTGCCGGCGTTGTCGCCGGTCAACATCACCACGTCAATGCCCTGCTCGCGCAGCTTTGCCACCGCCGCCTTGGACGTGGGCCTGATTGCATCGGCGATGGCAATGAGTCCGATCACGCGCCCGTTCTGCGCCACGTGGACGACGGTGCGGCCCTCGCCCTGCAGTCGTGCGGCTTCGGCCTCCAGGGCACCGAGCACGAGTTTTTGAGTGTCCATCAGCAGCCGATTGCCGAGGAACACCGTGCCGTCGGCTGTCTCGGCCTGCGCGCCCATGCCGTCGAGACTCTTGAATCCCGTCGGCGCGATCACGCTCAGGCTGGACGCGCGGCGCAGGATCGCCTGCGCGAGCGGGTGGGCGGATCCCTGTTCGACGGCGGCTGCCGCCTGCAGCAGCACGTCCTCGGTGGTGCCTTCGGCCATCACCATGTCGACGACCTCGGGCTTGCCGACGGTCAGTGTGCCGGTCTTGTCGTAGATGATGACCTGGAGCTTGGTCGCGTCTTCCAGCGCCGCAGCGTTCTTGAACAGAATGCCGTTGGCCGCGCCCAGGCCGGTGCCCACCATCACCGCCATCGGCGTGGCCAACCCCAACGCATCCGGGCAGGCGATGACGAAGACGGTGATGGTCAGCGTCACCGCGAACAGCAGCGGCTCTCCGATCCACCAGAACCACACCGCAAACGTCGCCAGCCCGATGACGATCGCGGCGACCACCAGCCACTGCGCGGCCCTGTCGGCCAGCAGTTGCGCCGGCGCTTTCGAGTTCTGCGCTTCCTGCACCAGCTTCACGATTTGTGCCAGGGCGGTATCAGCGCCGATTTTTGTAGCCTTGTAGCGGAAGCTGCCGTTGGTGTTGATGGTCGCGCCGATCACCGTTTCGCCGGGCACCTTCCGTACCGGCATCGATTCACCGGTCAGCATCGACTCGTCGACCAGTGACTCGCCGACTTCCACTGTGCCGTCGACCGGAATCTTGTTGCCCGGGCGGATCACCACGATGTCGCCGACCAGCACCTCCGCCGTCGACACTTCGACCTCGGCGCCATTGCGGAACACGAACGCCTTGGCCGGGGTCAGATCCATGAGCGCCTTGATCGCCGACGAGGCGCCCGCACGGGCGCGCATTTCCAACCAGTGGCCGAGCAGGATGAAAACCAGCAGCACGGCCACGGCTTCAAAGAACTGATCGCTCTTGAAAAAGAACGTGGCGCCGACGCTGAACAGATACCCGACGCCGACGCTCAGTACCACCAGCACCGCCATGTTCAGCTTGCGGGTCTTGAGCGCCCGCCACGCGGCGACGACGAACGGCCCGATCGGATACAGGATCGCGGCACTTGCGAGGAGAAACAGCCACAGGTTGAGCGCCAGACCGAACGGCGGCGCCGGCGGCGTGAAAAGATTTCCCATCGGCGAATAGACAAAGATCGGCACACTAAACAGCAGGCAGATCCAGAACCGGTTGCGCATGCTGCGGACCATGGCTGGCAAATCCTGATGGCCGCCGTGCCCCATCTCCTGCGCCGTTTCGGCCGCCATGACCGGTTGCCCGTCGGCTTTCGCGTGCCCTTGGTGATCCGTGGCGGAAGCGGCCGGCGTGGGTGCATCGACTGGCTTGGGCTGCGCGGCCGTGTCGGAAGCCGCCGTTGGCGCGTCCGGCATCTGCATGCCAGCAGGCATCGCCTCGGCATCGGGCTCTGGGGTTGCAGCCGGAGAGGTTTTGGGCGCCATCGCCGGGGCCGGCGGAACGGCAGGGACGGGGGTAGCCACGGGTGCGGTATCGCCGGCACGCGCGTCCTGTGACGCTGACCCAGCCACACGTTCCGGTGCATCGGCCGTGGCGTCAATGGCTGATCTCGGAGCGGGGGTTGCCGGCACTCCTGCTGCCGCCTGGCTCTCCGGACCATCGCCCGCTGAAGCCGCAACGGGTGCGATGGATTCGTACGCGCGTTGGCGCACGGCCGATTTGATGTCGGCGACCTCGAGTCGGGTTTCGTCGTAGCGCACCGTGGCGCTTGCCGCAGCGTAGTTCACTGTCACGCTGTGGACACCCGGCACCTCGCCGATCCGCACTTCCACATCTTCCACGCTCAAGACCGACAGCATGCCCCCCACGTCAATCACGCTCGTTTTCATCGTGTCTCCTGCTTCGGCTTCATGCGCAAAAAAAGACTGCGCCGGAGGGATGACGTTCTCACTTTTGTCCGGTAACTCTTTGTCCTCGGTTCGGTTGATGGCGCCACTTCGCCCGGTCGCGAAGTGACTGCGGAATCGCTACCCGGGGTGGCAGAATCGACCGGAGCGGTTGATGACAGGTGTTGGCGCGCACTCGACTGGATGTCGGCGATCGCCAGCCTGGTTTCATCGAAGCGCACCGTAGCGTTTCCCGCAGCGTAGTTGACTGTAACGCTGGCGACGCCCGCTACCTCGCCAATCCGCTTTTCCACCTCATCAACGCTGAATACCGACAGCATGTCGTGCACTTCGATTGCGCTGGTCTTCATCGTGTCTCCGTTGACTTGCCTGGTCTCTATGGATGTATCCGCGGTCATGGCGCAAGCAGGCCGTTTTCCAGATACGCCGTGTCGAACGAAAACAGGCGCTCTGGATCCGGCCGGATCAGCCGCTCGTCCTTGCCCTTGTAATGCAGCCTGCCCAGCACATCCCTGATCACGTTGAGCCGCGTCTGGTGCTTGTCGTCGGCGCGCACGACCGTGCATGGCGCCATGGGATTGTGCGAACGCGCCAGCATCTCGTTGCGCGCGGCGCTGTACTGCTTCCAGTACTTGAGTGCCTGGTCGTCGATTGGACTGACTTTCCAACGCTTGAGGGGATCGACCTTCCGGTCTTTCAGGCGCCGCTTCTGCTCGTCCTTGCTTATGTCGAGGTAATACTTGAGCAACTGGATGCCGGAGCGGACCAGCATGTGCTCGAAGTCCCAGACCGAGCCCATGAACTCCTCGTGTTCGGCTTCGGTGCAGAAGCCCATCACCCGCTCGACGCTGGCACGGTTGTACCAGCTTCGATTGAACAGCACGAATTGCTGCGCGCCTGGCAGATGTGCGACGTATCGCTGGAAGTACCACGAGGTGCGGTCCTGGTCCGACGGCTTGCCCAGCGCGACAACGCGGGTTTCGCGCGGACTCAGATGCTGCACGATGCGCTTGATCGTGCCGTCCTTTCCAGCCGCATCGCGACCCTCCAGGATGATCAGGATCTCGTCGTCGCACTTCATGAAGTGATGCTGCAGCTTGACGAGTTCGACCTGGAGCTTGCACAGGTCGCCCTTGTAGCGCCGCTTCGCCTTGGCCTTTGCCGAATCATTGATCTTTTGCGATGTCGTCGCCTTGCTCATCATCTTTCCCGCGGGGTCGCTCCGGACGTTCCGGTATCGACCCTGTAAAGCAGCAGTGAACATTCCGACACCTGACCCTTGTCCCTGGTCTGTCCGGAGATGCCGTGCTGGTGGAGGAACTCCGGAATGCGACGCCGGCCGTTCAGACAGTGAAACATCTGTCGACTATCTCGGTTGGTCGTGCTGTGTCCCGTGTCTGTCAATCTTTTCATTCGGATCGGCGAATTGTCGGTGCGCTGGCGCACCAAAATTCTCGGAGATTGTGCAGATGTTCATTGGGTACAGGAGAATCCATCCTGACCGATGTGCAGGTCGATGAGTCGACCCAAACGGTGATAGCTGCTGCATCTGAGCCACCACTATCACGCCGTCGACAAACCGCCGCTCGCCCGATCATTGCGAGGCAAACGGGTACGTACGCGATATTGGCCGAAAGGGGGAACTGCTTCGACAATCCAGAGAGAACCGTGGGTTCAGGAAGGCGCACCCTGTTGCTGGCGCCGCTTGCCCAGGTATAGGCGTTCGAAAGCAAAGACGGATGCAATGGACAAAACCGCGATGACCACGACCCACGGGTCCGATCGAAGCTTCAGAGCTGCGAACACCAGCACCACGAGTACATCGAGACCGATCGCCAGCAGCAGCACCCCGCCGCGGGCGCCGATTTCACCGCGTAGATGGCGGTAGACGCCCCACTGGATCACGATGTCCATGAAAAGATAAAAAAAGGCACCCAGTGACGCGATGCGGCCGAGGTCGAAGAAAAGCGTCAGGAGTGCTGCGATCACTGCGGTGTATACGAGCGTATGGTCGCGAATCCTTCCCGGCATGCCGAAATGGCTGTGCGGAATCAGCTTCATGTCGGTGAGCATGGCGAGCATCCGCGAGACGGCGAACATGCTTGCCAGCAGACCCGAGGCCGTCGCCGTTATCGCGAGCGCGACAGTGAAGTAGAAGCCGTAGTTGCCGAGCGACGGGCGTGCCGCCTCGGCCAAGGCATAGTCCTTGGCCTGAATAATTTCCGGCAGCGAAAGGCTTGAGCCGACGGCGAACGCGACCAACAGATACACGACGACGCAGATCGCGATCGAGATGATGATGGTGCGCCCGACGTTACGGTGGGGATCGACAATCTCCGCACCGCTATTGGTGATCGTGGTAAATCCCTTGAAAGCCAGAATTGACAGCGCAATGGAAGCGACAAAGCCGGTGAATGCAGTTCCGCTTGCATCCTCTGCTGCAGGCGCGAATGTGAAGCCGCTTGCCCACAGTACGGCGATCCCGAAAAGCGCGATTCCTCCTATCTTCAGTGCCGCCATGATCAGTGACAGCAGTCCCACCGAGCGGTTGCCCGAGGCGTTGACGAGGTATGCAACCGCGATCAATCCGATGCTGAGCACAGGCACGAGCAACTGGTCATTGCCGAGATCCAGCAATTGCATCGAATAGGTGCCGAATGTCCGCGCCACCAGGCTTTCGTTGATCACCATCGAAAGCACCATCAGAAGTGATGCAGCCGCTGCAAGCGTGCCCGCGCCGTAGGTTTTCTGCAGAATCATGGCGATTCCGCCAGCGGACGGATACGCATTGGACATCTTGATGTAGGCGTATGCGCTGACGGCAGTGACGATGGCACCGGCGACGAAGGACAACGGGAACAGCGGTCCGGCCAGTTGGGCGATCTGGCCGGTCAGCGCGAAGATGCCGGCGCCAATCATGACGCCAGTTCCCATCGCGATCGCGCTGGCAAGCGTGATGCTGTCCTTCTTGTAGTCTGACTTCATGTGCGCGGAGTCCTGAAAATATGAGGATATTGATCGCGCAACGATCTTGGCGCGGATGTGCCGAATCGAGAAATTGTCCGCTGCCTACAGCTGCGACTCGACCGGTAGCCAACTGAGGACCCGGACCAGGGCGCGTTGCCAGGCAGTGGTATCGGGCTCCTGTCGGAACACCGCCGGTGGTGTCCGGGCGCGGTCAAGCCACCGCAACTCACCATGGGCATTGCGGTAAACCCAGAAGCTTATGGCGGGATTGGACAGGCGCAGGTACTCGTTGCGTACATCGATGGCGATGGCGGGATCCTCGAACAGCACACCCATCTCGGTGTTGAGGGAGATCGATCGTGGATCGAGGTTGAATGAGCCCACGAATCCGCGGGCGTCATCCACCGTGAACGCCTTGGTGTGCAGACTGGCGCTGCTGCTGCCGAAGGCGCTCGCTGACCCGGTGTTTCCGCGGGCCTTGAGTTCGTACAAATGTACGCCTTGCTCCAGCAGGGTTTTGCGATAACTCGCATAGCCGCTATGCACCAGCGGTACGTCCGTGGTGGCGAGCGAATTGGTGATGACGCCGGTTTCGACTCCCTTGCCGGCCAGCGCCGCCAGCACGGCAGTTCCGCGCTCGCCGGGGACGAAGTAGGGCGACACCACGAGCGCCTTGCGGCGCGCCGTGCCCAGCATTTCCGCCAGCGGATGGATCAGCCATCCACGGTGGTCGTCGTCGCGGCCTTTAAGCGGCGGGTCGGCGATCACGCGCACGCCGGCGCTCCAGTGAAGAACCAGGGTGCGTTGGTAGTAGTCGCGCACGGCCTGGGCCTGAGCCTGGGCGACACGATCGAGATAGCGTTTCGCAGCCGGCTGAACTGCGTCCATGTCAGCGCTGGCCAGCATCCGGCGCAGCATTTCGGGCTTCTTCTGGCTCAACGCAGCCATTGGCACCGCTGCTGCGCTGTTCCAGTAGGCATCGAAGATGGTGCTGGCCTGTTGCACGGCCGGGCCGAAGAGCAGAAGGTCGAGGTCGCGGAAGTTCAGGTCGGAATCGGCGCTGAAATACGCCTCGCCGATATTGCGCCCGCCCACTACGGCGACGCGACCGTCGGCGATCCAGGCCTTGTTGTGCATCCGATAGTTAAGACTGAAGACGCGATGCGCCATCTCCAGCACGCGTGCCGGTCCCTGGCGATTGCGGAACGGGTTGTACATACGCAACTCGATGTTCGGATGGACATCCAGCGCCATCAGCTGCGGGTCGATGCCTTCAGCATTCAGGTCGTCGAGCAGGATGCGTACGCGCACGCCCCGCTGCGCGGCGGCGTGCACCTCGCGGGCCAGCAGGCGGCCGGTCATATCGTCGTGCCAGAGGTAGTACTGCAAGTCGAGACTGCGTCCGGCCTTGCGCGCAGAGAGCGCGCGCATCGCAAAGGCATCCAGTCCGTCCGGTACAAGCACCACGCCGGTCTTGCCCAAGTGGGCGGCCAGCAGCGGCGCCAACTCGCGGTCGATCCGGGTCTGTGCCGGTTGTAGCGCCAGCGCTTGGCTCGGTGCGCCGGTCGCCGGTGGAGTCAGGTGGTCGGCGACCAGCACGCCGGCACTGACGATGACGACTAGTGACAGCAATCCCCAAACCGGCCAGCGAAATATGCGTCGCATCGTCTTCTCGTGGGGTATGCCGAATGAGCGCCGGCTTCTTACGAGCCGGCGGGACAGCGTCGCTTGGCGTGACCAGCCTGAATAACCGGATGATTGCACAAGCCTGCAGCCCAGCTTCCTACGGCTTTTTTGCCATTTCGTCGCCACTGCCGCCAGTGCCGATCTATCTGCATGCTGGCCATCACCCCCCCCCCACGGGCTCTCAGCCAAGCTGACGCGGGGCGTCTGGGTGAATTGGGTTCGACATCGTGCATAGCCGGGGCGCGCCCAGTCGCTACGCAATGCTGCGAGCTGTGTCTCGGCGCTGAGCAGGCGCCAATCCAGCGGTTTCGAGGTCGATGCCGCTGGGAGGTGGCGGCCATCGCGGCTGAATCTTGGGCCGCGCGTTTGCATGAAGGTATCAAACGGCAGCCGTGGTTCGGCAGTGTTGGCGAGCGCGTTCGCGCGGACCGCGCGCAGAACCGCCGCGTGGCGATTACCAACGTGCCGAAATGTTCCTGGCCGACCTTCGCTGATCCTCGAAAGTTTCCAGGGTCGGCGTCGTCAGCCTTGAACTGGAGCAGGCCGCCTGGGTAACTCGCCTCGTTTTGTGATGTCGTCGCGACCTGGTATTAACCGAGCATGGCCTAGAGTTGCAACCTGCCCTGCTGTCGAGGACGTAATCGGTCCCGGGCATCAATCAGGATCCAGGGAGTCATCATTGAGCCGATCCACCGCCCCGTCCGATGCGTTCGTGTTCTTCGGCGCCACCGGCGATCTGGCGTACAAGAAAATTTTCCCCGCGTTGCAGGCGATGATCAAGCGCGGCGAACTGGAGATGCCGATCATCGGCGTGGCCCGCGGAGGCTGGTCGCTGGACAAACTGCGTGAGCGCGCGCGCGACAGCCTCGAGGAGAACGGCGGCGTGGACGCCGGAGCTTTCGCCCAACTCTCTGCCCAACTCGGCTACGTCGACGGCGACTACAACGATGCCGCAACCTTCGACCGTATCAAGCAGGCCTTGAGCGGCGCGCAACGGCCGATCCACTATTTGGCGATTCCGCCCAGCATGTTCGGTGCGGTCGTGCAGGGGCTGGCGGCGAGCGGCTGCGCGGCTGGCGCGCGCGTGATTGTGGAGAAGCCGTTCGGTCGCGATCTGGCGTCCGCGCAGGCGCTCAACCAGACATTGCACGAAGTGTTTCCGGAGTCGTCGGTCTACCGCATCGATCACTATCTCGGCAAGGAGGTGGTACAGAACCTGCTGTATTTCCGCTTCGCCAACACCTTTCTCGAGCCGATCTGGAACCGCGAGTACGTGGACAGCGTGCAGATCACCATGGCCGAGGAATTCGGCGTGGAGGGTCGGGGCGCGTTTTACGAGGAGGTTGGCGCACTCCGCGACGTGATCCAGAACCACCTGTTGCAGGTGGCCGTGCTGCTGGCGATGGATGCGCCGGTCGGCCGCGATGCAGAGGCGATGCGTGCAGAAAAGCTGCGACTGTTTCGCGCGATGCGGCCGCTGGACCCAGGGGACGTGGTGCGCGGCCAGTATCGCGGCTATCGCGAGGAAGCGGGCGTGGCATCCGATTCGCAGGTCGAGACCTTCGCCGCGCTGCGTCTGCACATCGATACCTGGCGCTGGGCCGGCGTGCCGTTCTACATCCGCGCGGGCAAGAGCCTGCCCACCACGACCACGGAAGTGATGGTCGACCTCAAGCGTCCCCCACTGGCAATTTTTGACGAGATCGCGGCGCATGACTCGAACTACTTCCGTTTTCGCCTCAGTCCCGAAGATGTGATCGCTGCCGGGACACTGGTCAAGAAACCGGGCGAGGAGATGCAGGGAGAGCGCCTCGAGCTGGTGGCGCGCAGTCGTCTCAAGCGCGAGAAATCACCTTACGAGCGTCTGCTGGGCGACGCGACCCGCGGAGATGCGATGCTGTTCACGCGCGATGACTGCGTCGAGGCGGCATGGCATGTGGTGAACCCCGTTTTGGGCGACGCCCGCGACGTCGAGCAATATGATCCGGGCAGCTGGGGGCCGGCCTCAGCCGCCGCAATCGTGCAGAGCAGCGAAGGCTGGCACGACCCGCAGCCCGAGGCGACGCGGCCATGCTGAGGCCTGCGGACGAAGTCGTATTCCTGCTCGATGTCGACAACACGCTGCTCGACAACGATCGTTTCAGCGCCGACCTGGACGCGCGACTGGAGCTCGACTTCGGCGCGCCGCAACAGGTGCGCTATCGCACGATCTACGCCGGGCTGCGCGACGAACTTGGCTACGCGGACTATCTCGGCGCGTTGCAACGCTTCCGCGTCGGCCTCGACGACGATCCGGATTTGTTGCGGCTGTCGGCGTTCGTACTCGACTACCCGTTTGCCGAGCGCCTGTATCCACGGGCGCTGGCAGCGATTGCGCACTTGCGCACGCTCGGCTCGCCGGTGGTGCTGTCCGATGGCGACATCGTGTTGCAGCCGCGCAAGGTGCAGCGATCCGGCCTGTGGGATGCCTGCGAGGGACGTGTGCTGATCTATCTGCACAAGGAACGCATGCTCGACGCGGTGCAACGCCGCTACCCGGCACGACATTACGTGATGGTCGACGACAAGCCCCGCCTGCTGTCCGCGATGAAGCGCGTGCTGGGCAAAGCGCTGACAAGCGTGTTCGTGCGCCAGGGTCACTATGCGCAAGAGCAGGCGCTGGCGGCGGACGAGCCCCCGCACGATCTCACCATCGAACGCATCGGCGACCTGTGCAGCCTGCAGCTTGCTGATTTTCTGCAACACACGGATCGCGCGCAATCGGCAGCGTCCCAACGCGTGCCGCGCGCGCAGGAGCACACATGAAGACCACACGACAACTGCAGGAGCTTGGCCAGCGCCTGTGGCTGGACAACATCACGCGCACTCTGCTCGATGACGGCACGCTGCAACGCTACATCGACGAGTATTCGATCACCGGCCTCACCTCCAAGCCAACCATCGTCGACGAGGCGATCGGCGGCGGCGACGCCTACGACGCCGGCATTCATGAGAAGGCGCAAACGGCAATTCCGGAAGAGGCGCTGTTCACCGAACTCGCGCTGGAAGACCTGCGTCGCGCGGCGGACCTGTTCCTGCCGATGCACGTCGCGAGCAACAGCGTCGATGGCTGGGTGTCGATGGAGGTCTCGCCGCTGCTGGCGACCGATACCGCTGGCAGTCTCGCCGCTGCGCGTCAAATCCACGCGCAGGCTGATCGTCGCAACCTGTTCGTCAAGATTCCCGGCACTCCGGAAGGACTCACGGCGATCGAGGAAGCGATTTTCGCCGGGGTGCCAATCAACGTGACGCTGCTGTTTTCGTGCGAGCAGTATCTGGCCGCGGCCGAAGCCTACCTGCGCGGCATCGAGCGCCGCATTGCGGCCGGGTTCGATCCCGTAGTCGAATCCGTTGCCTCGCTGTTCGTCAGCCGTTGGGACAAGGCGGTCGCGGACAAGGTGTCGGCGGAATTGCGCAACACACTCGGCATCGCCGTCGGCCAGCGCACTTATCGTGCTTATCGCGAGCTGCTGGCCTCGCGGCGTTGGCAAACACTCGCTGCCGCCGGCGCGCATCCGCAGCGGCTGCTGTGGGCCAGCACCGGGAGCAAGGATCCCGATGCGCCCGACACGCTCTACATCGAGGCGCTGGCGGCGCCGGACACGATCAACACGATGCCGGAAAAGACGCTGAAGGCGTTCGCCGATCACGGCCAATTGCGAGGCGCGATGGACCCGGCTGGCGGCGATAGCGCGCCCGCGCTGGACCGCTTGGCAAGGGCCGGTATCGACATCGACGCGTTGGCGGTGCAGTTGCAGCGCGAGGGCGCGGCCTCATTCGTGAAGTCGTGGCAGTCACTGCTGCAGCGGATCGCAGACAAACGCGTTGCGCTCGCCAAGCGGAAGGGCTAGGCGATGCACGTCGGGATGCACACCGCGCGCGCAGGCTCAGTCGTCGCGCAGATGACGGGCCACCGCATCGACAGGCACATGCATTGATGGACACCCGGATCAGTCCCCTTGCGGGGCAGCCCGCGCAGGCCGCGCCCATGGTCGATCTATCACGGCTGGTCGACGCTTTTGACGGCGTTACACCCGATCCGGACAACCCGTCGCAACGCGTGGCGTTCGGGACGTCAGGACATCGCGGCACCTCGTTAAACGGCAGTTTCAACGAGCACCACATCCTCGCGATCAGCCAGGCGGTCTGCGATTACCGCACGCTGCACGGCATGGACGGACCGCTGTTCCTCGGCATCGATACGCATGCCCTGTCGCTTCCGGCGTTTGAAAGTGCGCTGCAGGTGCTGGCAGCCAACGGCGTGGAAGTACGCATCGCCAGGGAGGGCGAATTCACGCCGACGCCGGCGATCTCACACGCGATCCTGGTGCACAACCGCGGCCGCGAGCACGGGTTCGCTGACGGCATCGTCGTCACGCCGTCGCATAACCCGCCTGACAGCGGCGGCTTCAAGTACAACACCGCCAACGGCGGCCCGGCGGATACCGCGGTCACCGGCTGGATCCAGGATCGCGCCAACGCGCTGCTCGAGGGCGGGCTGAGAGAGGTCCGACGCCTGCCCATCGAGCAAGCGCGCCTGCGGTCCACCACGCAACAGCACGATTTCATCGGCGCGTATGTCGCTGACCTCGGCAACGTGCTGGACTTCGATGCGATCCGCGCGTCCGGGATGCATATGGGCGTCGATCCGCTGGGCGGCGCCGGGGTGCAGTACTGGCCGCGCATTGCCCAGGATTACCGGATCAACCTCGATGTGGTCAGCGACCGGATCGATGCGCAGTTCGGCTTCATGACGCTCGACTGGGACGGCAGGATCCGCATGGATCCGTCGTCGCCGTATGCGATGCGGAGCCTGATCGCACTCAAGGACCAGTACGACATCGCATTCGCCTGCGACACCGATCACGACCGGCACGGCGTGGTCGCACCGAGTGTTGGCTTGCTGCCGGCGAATCACTACGTCAGCGTCGCGATCGACTATCTGTTTCAACAGCGTCCGCAATGGAGCCGGGATGCGGCCGTCGGCAAGACGGTCGTCACCAGCGCGATGATCGACCGCGTGGCCGCACGCCTTGGACGCAAGCTGATCGAGGTGCCGGTCGGCTTCAAATGGTTTGCCGATGGCCTGTTCGACGGATCGCTCGGGTTCGGTGGAGAGGAAAGCGCAGGCGCATCGTGCCTGCGGCGCGACGGCTCGGTGTGGACCACCGACAAGGACGGCATC
>JBBQNY010000065.1:0-15065 GCA_038330365.1 Lysobacterales bacterium
GCCAGGGAAACCCATGCCTTGATCGACATGCTGCTGGCCAAGAAACGGGCCGGTGACCGCCGACAGTGGCTTGAAGAAAAAGGCGACATGGCCTCTCTAGACACCTGATCTGCCCCCCCCCTTTCGCGTGTGTAGGAGCGCGCTGGCGCGCGATGGCGGCATGGCCGATCGAAGCGTGAGGTACGGCCGTGAATGACGCCATCGCGCGCGAGCGCGCTCCTACACGAGCATCCAACATCTCTGCAGCACGAGGATGCGCAACTGCAGCTTTTGTAGGAGCGCGCTGGCGCGCGATGGCGCCATGGTTGTTTGGGGCGTGAGGTACGGCCTGCATGACGCCATCGCGCGCGAGCGCGCTCCTACACGAGCATCCAACATCTCTGCAGCACGACCATGCGACATCTCGGCGGCATGAGGATGCGGCAGCTCCGCAGCTTCGGTGACCTGGCTACTGGTAAACGCGACCTCGATGCCGGATCCAGCCGGCTTCATGGCGACCCGCCTGATCGTGATGCGTCCAGTGCACGACGCCACCTTTTTCGTTCGGCTCAAAGTCTCCGGCAAATTCCACCCGGTCGCCGACCTCCAGACCCGGGATGCGGGGCGCCACGTCGATGTTGTGCGCGATGAGCAGCGTGGTGCCGGCAGCCCATTCAGGGCTCTTCGCCGAAGACGCCTCTATCCGCACGATGAAGCGCTGGTGTCGGCTTCCCTGATCGTCGTCGGCAAGGACACGAACCACCACCCCTCCACTTTCCACCCGCTGTCCTGCCGCGACGACTGTGGATCGTGATGGCAATACCTCGTGACCCGGAGCGCGGGAGGAACGAACAGGCGCCTGCAGCGGCACCTGCGAGGGGTCGCTGCAGCCGGAGGTCGCACCGATGATGAAGAGCGCCACGACGGTGGCGAACGCAGCAGCCGAACACCGCCATCCAGTCCGGTGCGTGCATGCAGAATGACCGCATCGCCGTGGCATCGCCGGGAATGTTGTGGCTGCGCTGCGAGTCGAGGCGACCCTTACGGGCAGCCTTGACCGCGGATGGTCGTCAGACGCGTGAGGTCCATCTCGCCCGCGCGGAATCCAGCCAATGTCGGCGTCCAGGTGAGGTGGGCGGTGTCGCTGGAAG
The DNA here is from genome assembly GCA_038330365.1 of Lysobacterales bacterium. Lineage (GTDB taxonomy): Bacteria > Pseudomonadota > Gammaproteobacteria > Xanthomonadales > Ahniellaceae > JBBQNY01. The sequence continues at coordinate 1,131 of JBBQNY010000065.1, forward strand.
TGACGCGGAAATCGATCTCGCCCCAGACTTCGCGCACCACATCGGTCGACGCAAACGCGGGCGGAAACTGCGCACCGCTCGGACGCTGCAGGGTCACGCGCGCACCGGTGGCGTCGGCCGCGGCCGCTCCGACCAGAAAAATCGGCTCTCCGTTCTCGAACGCGTACCAGACCACGGCCATCGACGGATTGCTCCCCGTGTCTCCGAAGATCTGCACCTGGAGGCCATGGCCCGACTGATTGGGGTTGTACCAGGTGCCACTCATGCAGGCAGGCTGACCCGCGGTAGCCGCATCCACCGAAGGATGGCGAAGTCGAGTGAGCGGCTGCAAGGGCATGCTGCCCACGATGCTGCCGTCGGTTGAACGCCACGCAAACGTGGCAGCACTGTTCGAGCTGTACACCAGCGTGACCTCGCCCCAGATGGTGCCCTGGAATTGCGCGGCATCGAAGTCGGGCGGAAAGTCCGGACCCGAAGTCTCGTAGACCTGGATCGGCTGCGTGCGATCGCCGCTGAAATCTCCCGAACCGTACAGCCAGAGCGGCTTGCCGTTGCGGTAGGTGTACCAGAACACCACGATCTTGGGCACGCCTTCCTGATCGATGATCTCGACATTGACGCCCTGCCCGTCCTGCGCCGGATCGAACCAGAGTCCGCTGATGCCTGCGTCCATGCGGAAATCATTCGCGCCCTGGAAATTGAGCGGTGTCTTCCAGATGCCGCGACCATAGGTGAAGGCGTGCAACATCGGCGGACCGTTGAATATCTGCGGCGGTCCCAGTGCCAGCCGCTCGACGATGACGTTGGCGAAACCGGTGTTTTCAATCGTCCACGTTGCGCCGGCGTCGGGCGAGAAGAAAATGCCAAGGTCCGTACCGACGTAGATGCGTGAAGGATTACCCGGGTCCATGACCAGCGAATGTACCGGAATGTCCGGCAGCGCTCCGACACCCGAACCGTCGCGCGCCGACCAGCTGTTGCCGCCGTCGGTGGTGCGCCAGACGTGGGTCCCGCCGACACTCGAATAGGTGGCCCACGCCGTGTCGGGACTTCCATTCTGGAAGGTCAGGGACGATACCCAACCCGCGCGCGGTGTACGTGAGGTCCAGTTGGTACTGGCGCTGGCCGCCAATGCCGAGTCATTGCGGAAAATGCCCGTCTGGTTCCCGACCAGCATGCGGTTGGGCGATCCGGGCGCAACTGCGATGGCCGATGCACGATTGCCGAATGCCGAGCCTCCCAGCGGCGCGCTGACCGCGCGCCAGTTGCCGCCTCGATTGTCGGTACGCCAGACGCGCGTGCCTGCGGCATAGAGCCTGCTCGACAGATTGACGTCGAGTGTCCAGGGCATGATGAAGATGGTGCTGTCGGTGATGCCGTTCACCACGCGCAGGAAACTTTGCCCGAAATTGTCGGAGCGCCAGATCGAGACATTCTGGCTGCTGGCGTAGACCGTGCTCGGCACCGCCGGATCGAACGCCACGTTGCCACCATCACCACCCAGCACGTGGACGAAGTCCGTGCGCGTGGGATCGACCGGCGAGAGTTGCGTGCCGTTGTCCTGGGTACCGCCGATGGCGCGCCCGCTGTGCGGCGAGACGGCGCCGCTATAGAACTGGGTGCTGCCAAGATCCCCTGACACATTGCGCCATGCGATCTGGTTGTCCCTTGGCTGACAGGGAGCGTCCGCACCGTAGGCCACCGGAGCACGCGCGTTTTCGCTCACGGCCACGCCGCCGTCGTTGGTGGAATAGATGCGGAGATTGTTGACGCCGTCGAAGCGGGGATCGAATCGCAGCAGGTGTTGATCGGAATGCACGTAGCTCGGCTGGACCGGCGACGCCCACCACCAGGATGCGAGTCCGAAGTTGCGGCCACCGTCATCCGACCGGTAGATGTCCATGCCGCCCACCCACACCGTGTCCGGGTTGACGGGATCCACGGCGATCGCATGGTTGTACCAGCCGGCGCCGTACCAGTTATCGAAAGGATCGTTGAAACATGAGCGCGCGAACGCGCCGGATGCATGGCTGAACAATGTCGTGTTGAGCTTGGTCGCATCGGTGTTGCGTACCGTGGCGACCCAGTTGAGGCCGCCGTCACTGGAACGGAAAACCGCATGCAGTCCATTGTCGTAGTCGCCGTTGCCATCGCCGGTGCGATCCGGCCCCGGAACAATGCTTGCTGCCGACGCGTACACCACGAGCGGGTTCGCCCGGTGGATATCCATCTGGGTGCGACCCTGGCCCGTTTCCGACAGCGTCCGGTTCCACGCACCTGCGCCCGCAGCGTCGGTATTCACGTAGATTGCCGCCGGACACGGTCCCCCACAGGCAGGAGGCGTCACCGTCCCGGGCAACCAGTAGCGGTCATCGACCGAGCGCGAAGAGCAGGCCGCGAGCACCCAGTCGCCGGCGCTATCACTGCGGATCGCAAGGTCGTTGCAGCCCTCGTAACTCAGCCGGTCCAGTCCGTCGACCGGCCGCAGCACCTGCGTGAACGAGACGCCGGCGTCGTCGCTGCGCCAGATGCCGGAATTGGTGGCCGCATAGATGCGACGCGGATCGTGCGGACTCGCCACGAGATCGCTGACGTAGCGGAAATCGGCGCTCGCGGTCGCGTCCAGCCGGTGCCAGCTGCGACCGCCATCACTCGACTTCAGAATGCCGGCGCCCGCCATGGGCGACCAGGGCATGCCGCTGTCGCGATAGAGCTCTCCCGTGCCCGCGTACATCACTTCGGGACGGAAAGCGTCGATCAGCAGCGCGCCGATGTTGAGGTTGACTGCATCGTCGGAGAGCGGCGCCCAGTTCTCACCACGATCGTCGCTGCGCCAGACGCCGCCGGAGACGCCACCTGCGAAGAGTACGTCGGGGTTGGTGGGATGGAACGCCAGCGTGCGCGTACGGCCGGCGACGTTGGATGGCCCGATCCACTGCCACGGGTGCGCCGCTTTCGCGTGCGCCGCGCCGACATCCCCAGGCTGGATCACTCCGACACCGGGTATATGCGTCGCCATCAAACGCATCGCCGTCTCGCCGCTGAGCCACACATCCGGCGAAAACGCGGTGGCGCCGGGGATTGCCCGTCGTGCGATGAAGTCCCGCTGGCGCGCGGCCGCGTCCTCTTCGCGAAGCTGGCGATCACCCGCTTGCGGCGGTCGCACACGGTAACTCTGGCTGGACGGCGCGGCTGCGCAGCCGGCCAGCATGCCGCCGGCCACGGCCATGACCAGACCGAACGCGGCAATTCGCAGAGGACTACCCGGAAATGCGTTCATCCATCGAGCTTAGTCCTGCAAGGCTGACCGCTCAAATCACGCGCCCCTGCGCCCGACCACCGTGGCCAGAGCTGTGACAGGCGGGCACGCCACACTTCGGCTTACAGGCCTGCAGCCAGCCTCTGGTGATTACCCTGAAAGCACATTGCTGCCCAAATCGCTTCGGCAGCGCGACGCGACGGCCCTCGCTCAGTATCCCCCCCTCGTCATTCCCGCGAAAGCGGGAATCCATCGATGGGCGCCAGCGCGCAGACGACGCTCGCGTGATGCTGACAACGAAGCATCACTGCTCTTCCGCCCCGGTGCCGCAGCACAACCATGGATTCCCGCTTTCGCGGGAATGGCGAGGGCTGGGTGAGGCGCGAAGCTCGAAACGCGGCACACGTGCAAACGCTACGGACAGCAGTGCGCGCAGGCGGGATCCACCTGTAGTTAGGTGAAGGCGTCAAGAAAAGCCTCAATCTGTGCAACGGCGAGGTTCTCGGTCGGTCGAACCGTCGCCCTCGATTCCGGGGCATGGATTCCCGCTGTCGCGGGAATGACGAGGGTTGGAGTGCGGCGCGAAGCTCGAAACGCGGCACACGGGCAAATACTAAAGACAGCAGCGTGCGGAGGGCGGGCGGCATATGCTGGAGTGCTGCGTGGGGAGTCGGGCGATTCACGCGGTCGGCGCCACTTCAGCCGTGCAGCAGATCGATCTCCACCAGCAGCTCGCGGCGACAGATCTCGCCCTGCACCACGCGCCGCTGGACGGTCTCCGGCACGCGCGCCGAAAGTGCGGCTTCGACCCGCGCGAGATCTTCCGCATCGCGCACGTAGACCTTGAGGATGCTGCGCGCACCCAGCGCACTTTCAAGCTCCGGTCGCTCGACGCGCGCGCTCGCGATCAGGCTGGCGAGATTGCGCAGGACCTCGTCGAGCTGGGCCTCGAGATTGCCCGCATGCGCGGATTCGTGCCCGAGCACGCTGGCGGTACCGGAGACGAACAGCGGAAGTTGCAGCTCGGCCGGCAAGGTCGCGCGCGAAAAGCTCGGGGACTGCGGACCGTACTGGCGGGGATAGTGAAAGGCGCTGACCTGGCGCGGGTTCTCAACCGGATGGCCCTGCGCGCGCGACGCGAGCCAGTGCACCTCGAGCACCCGCTTGCCATCGCAGCGTCCGATCGCCGTTCCGGCCGGAAAGCGCTCGAGTTGCCCGTCGATGCCACGGGCACGACCCAGGTTGAAGAGTCGGTAACGCTCGCAGTCGCCGTCGCCTGCGGTCAGCGCATCCGCGTAGTTCCAGATGCGCAGCAGGCCATCGAAGCCGCTTTCCCTGTTCCATTCCATGAGACGCCGATACGCGATTTCCGCGGCGGCTTCGATGCCACCCGCCTCCGCTTCATCAACACCGATCGCGCCGAACTGCAAATTGCCATCGCTGGACCAGCGCAGCAGACCATCGAAGCCCGACTCCACAGGTCCCTGCACGCGCCAGACCTCAAGGGTCGGCCGACCGTCCCGCGAGCGGAAGGCGCGGTGGATCAGTCGGGGATCTTCGAGTGCCGGCGCCACGCCATCCGCACCGAACGCGACCGCGAACAGTACGCGCTGATCTTCGAGGATCGTGGTGGCGTCGCCCTGCTCGTACCGCACCTCAAGGGTGCGGGCGGGTTCCCGTTCGAGGGCGAGTTGGCTTCGCATGAGTGCGTCGATCTTGTGCAGGAGGGTCGGCGCAGCGGCTGGGCCAATGGGGGCGCATGATACATTCCGCCGCCGCGCAGCCACTAGATACACGCGATGTCCGTCGAACCTTCCCAAGCCGCAAGCGCTTCCGCCTCGCTGCAGTCACCTGCCGAACACGAGCTTGCCACCTTGCTGGTGGAGTCGCTTGGCATCGAGCACGCGACGCCCGCGGAGATTGATCCCGACGCGCCGCTGTTCGGCGAAGGACTCGGACTGGACTCGATCGACGCGCTCGAGCTCTCGCTCGCCATTGGCAAGCGGTACGGCGTGCAGCTCAAGTCCGACAACGACGACAACAAGCGCATCTTTTCCAGCCTGCGGTCATTGTCGGCCTACATCGAGCAGCACCGCGCCCCTTGATTGCGGGCATTTCGCGGGCCTTGCCGGCGGTGCTCAGCGTGACGTACCTGTTGCTGGCGCATGGGGCCTCGGTACTCCACCGCCCGCGACTCGCACTGCTGGCGTTGCTGGCACTCGCCGTTGCACTGCTGATGGGGCCGCTGCAAAACGGCCGCAAGTTCTCCTGGTTGGTGCTTGCCGCGGTGGTGGCGGGCCTCTGGTGGCTCGATGCGCACGAGCTTGCGATGCTGCCGCTGTACGCGCCGCCGGTGCTGCTGACCGTCTTCTTCGCGTGGCTGTTCGGGCATACGCTGCTGCCGGGCGCGGTGCCACTTGTCGAGCGCTTCGCGCGGCTGCTTGAGCCGGGCAACGAGCCGCTCCCGGCCGAGGTCGTCCGCTACGCACGTCGCGTCACCGGGGCGTGGACACTGCTGCTCGCATCGATCGCGCTCGTGAATCTGCTGCTCGCACTGTTCGCGACGCCACACGGACTATTGCGTGCGTGGGGTTTCGAGACTCCGGTGGAAGTGCCGCACTCAGTCTGGTCGTGGTTCGCCAACGTCATCAACTACGGTGCGATCGGTGCGTTCTTCATCGCTGAGTACCTGTGGCGACGCCATCGCTTCGCGCACCGTGCGCAACTTTCGTTTGTGGAATTCTGCCGCCGCATGGCAGCCATTCCCGTAGCGGGCTGGCGGGCTCTGGGACGGTGAGTTCAACCCGATCGCAGTTTCGAGTGCCGGCCTCCCACCCGTGCCTGGAAGGCCATTTTCCGGGGCAGCCGATCGTGCCCGGAGTACTGTTGCTCGAGCATGTCCAGAGCGCGGCTGAAGTGCGGCTTGGCCATGAATTTGGATCCACGCGCTGGGCACAGATCAAGTTCATGCGGCCGTTGCTGCCGGAGCAGGAGGCCTTCATCGACCTTGAAATGCTGGGCGATGGGACCCGCATGCGCTTCCGGATCACAGCGGCCAGCGACGACACGCTGCTGGCCTCCGGGGAATTTGCGGCGACGGAGCCCAGCCTTGACTGAAGGCGGATGGAAAGCGCGGCCGGAGGGTGGCGGGCGTCTCGCAATCAGCCTCATGGCCGGCGCTGCGCTGCGCTTTGGCCGCACCGTGACTCGATGGCTGCTGTATCCGATCACGCTGTATTTCCTGATCGTGCGGGGCCCGGAACGACGCGCGTCGCGTGCCTTCCTTACCCGCGCGCTGGGACGGCCGGCACGCGTGCTCGACATCGCGCGCCACATGCACGCCTTCGCGTCCACGATCCTCGATCGGGTGTTTCTCCTCTCACGCAGTTTCGACGGCTTCGAGGTGACGGTATCTGGCCTTGAGGCCCTGCACGCCGACATGGATCGCGGCCGTGGGGTGCTGTTGATCGGTTCGCACCATGGCAGTTTCGAGGTGTTGCGTGTGCTGTCCCGGCAACGACCCGACACGCGGATCGCGATCGTGCTGGACCGGTCGCAGAGTCCGGTCATCACCGCGCTGCTGGAAGAGCTGAACCCCGATCTCGCGCGCGACGTGATCGATGCGGGGCAGGATCCCACGGCCATCGTGCTCGCCATCCGCGATGCTCTGGAGCAGGGCGCGCTGGTGGGATTGCTCGGTGATCGCGTGCGTGAAGGTCAGGCCGCGCAGGCGTGCGAGTTTCTCGGCGAACCCGCCGCCTTCCCGGTGGCGCCATGGCTGATCGCATCGGTGCTGCGGGTGCCCGTGCAGTTGAGCTTCGGCCTGTACCGGGGCGGTGCGCGCTACGATCTTCGCTTCGAACATTTCCTGGACGGCACCGAATTACCGCGGCGCGCGCGCGGGGATGCACTCGCGGAAATCGGGCAGCGCTATTCGGCGCGACTGGAGCACCATGTCCGCGAGGCCCCGTTCAACTGGTTCAATTTCTACGACTTCTGGCGGAGCGATGGCAGCAGTGGAAACGATGTTGCAGAAAAGGACAGGCGCGCGGTGGCGGCCACTGGTGGCCGTGATGGCGAGCCTGTTGTTGCTGGTGGCCGTGCCGGCGCGCTCGACCGGGAACCCGCGGCAGACAGCCAGCGACAACCATGACTCGGGCGGTGCACAGCGCGTCGATGATTTTCTGAAGCGTCTGGCGCAGCACGCCGCCGAGCGCACGCCGTTCGTCGAGCAGCGCGAATCGCTTCTGATGACCGAGCCCGTGACCCTTCGCGGTCATCTGGCGCGTGCAGCCGACGGCGTGCTGGTGCGCCGCGTGGAGTCGCCCTGGACAGAAGAGGCGCGCATCGACCGGGAGCGCGTGGTGCTGATGCGCGACGGTCGCCGTCGCAGTTTCGCGCTTGGCCGCGCGCCGGAACTGGTGGATCTCTTGACCGCCTTCGACATGATCCTTGCTGGCGGCAAGGCACCGGTGACGCCCCGCTATCAACTCGAACTTCTGCAATCCGGCTCGCGCTGGACGCTGAAATTCGAGCCGCTCGCGAGCCGAAACTCGAAGCAGAAAAGGCGGCTCACGCTGAGCGTGCACGGATCTGGCGACCAGGCCCGGTGTGTCGTCACGCGACAATCGGATGGCGCCGTCAGTCGCATGCTGATCGGCGCGGCAACCACGGCGCGTCCGACCATCGAACAGGGGTTCGCCGAATTCTGCGCCGATGCCGCAGACTGAAGGCCGCATCAAAGGGCCCCGCGGGAGACGCGGCGTCTGGATCCTGCTGATCTGGGCCGCCGTACTGGGAGCGGTCGCAATCGCGACGGTGCCGCGTCTGCAGATCAGTGGCGATCTCCGCCAGTTCATGCCAGCACCGAGAAACGCCGACGAGCGTCTGCTGCTGGATGCGTTGGGCGAGGGCGCAGCCTCGCGTCTGCTGCTGCTCGCGCTTTCGGGAGACACGCCGCAATCGCTGGCGGAGGCGTCTCGCGCCTTGCGTGAGGCGCTGGCCGGCGCCCCCGGTTTTCGCGTCACGTCCAACGGCGATGATGCGTTCGAGTCGATCCCGGAATCGCTCAGGATCTACCGCTACCTGCTTTCGCCCACGCTGGATTCGCAAAACCTCGATGCCAGCTACCTGCGCCAGCAGCTTGAGATGCGCGTGCGCGACCTCGCCTCGCCCGCCGGTAGTTTGCTGGAATCGATCGTGCCGTCCGACCCGACGCTCGAATCACTGGCCGTGGCCGACCGCATGCAGCCCGCCTCGACGCCACGCCTCGTCGAAGGCGTGTGGTTCGACCGTGCCGGCACGCGCGCCTTGCTGCTGGTCGAACTCGCGGCGAGCGGCGTCGATCCGCGTGCGCAGGCCAAAGCCGTCGCGCATCTGCAGACCGAGTTCGAACACGCCCGCGCGGGCGGGCCGATCCGTCTGGAGATCAGTGGCCCCGCAGCGTTCGCGGTCGCGCTCGAGGCCCAGACGCGCGGCGAAGCCTCGCGACTCGCAATGATCTCGACCGTGGCGATTCTGCTGCTGCTCGCGTTCGCGTATCGCGACTGGCGGCCGCCTCTCCTGGGCGCCATACCGCTGGCGAGCGCCGCCATCGCCGGACTCGCGCTGGTGAGCGTTGTGTTCGGCACGGTGCATGGAATTACGCTGGCGTTCGGATTCACGCTGATCGGCATCGCGCAGGATTATCCGGTCCATCTTTTCAGCAATGTGGGTGTAGCGCCGACGCCCGTGGCTGACGCGCAACGGATCTGGCCAACGCTTGCCACCGGGGCGATTTCCACGTGCATCGCGTACGCCAGCTTCTATCTATCGGGTGTCGACGGACTGATGCAGCTGGCGACGTTCGCGATCGCGGGGCTTCTGGTCGCAGCCGCGTCGACGCGTTGGCTGTTGCCGCATCTGCTGCAGGCTTCACGCCGACCCGTCAGCGAGATGAAATGGGTACGCGGACTGGCGCGCATTGCTGCGCAGTTGCCGCGGCTGCGTGCGCCAATTCTCGTAGTTGCACTGCTGGCCTGCATCGCCGCGCTGGTGTCGCCGAAATCCTGGTGGGATGACAATCTCGCCGCGCTCACGCCGCTGCCCCCTGCTGCGCTGGCGCGCGATCATGATCTGCGCGCGGAGCTTGGCGCACCCGACGTCCGTTACCTGCTGCTGGTCGCGGATACGTCCGTGGAACGCGTCCTGCAGCGCAGTGAAGCTCTGGAGGCGCCCCTCGCCAGACTTGTGCAACGCGGTGCGCTGAGCGCCTATGCGCTTCCCACACGGATCCTTCCCAGTGCAAGGACGCAGCGGCAAAGGCAATCACGATTGCCCAACGCGGACAGGCTCGCCCGCGAACTCGAAATCGCACTCGAGGGGATGCCATTCCGGCCCTCGGTTTTCGCCCCGTTCCTGCGCGACGTAGAAGCCGCACGCGGAATCGCTCCGCTGACACCTGCGCGGCTCGCGGAGACATCCTTCGGCGCGTTTCTCGATTCCCTGTTGCGGGTGGAGGGCGACCAGGCAACGGCGATGGTGACGCTGACCGGGGTCGAGAATCCCCAGGCCATCGCTGACTTCGCGCTAACCGCGGGACCGGGTGTGCGCCTGCTCGATCTGCGCAGTGCCGCCGAGTCGCTGGCGACCGGCTATCGCGGTCGCATGCTGGCAGCGCTCGGCGGCGCGGGCCTGCTGCTGGTGCTTGCCGTGGCACTGGCCCTGCGCCGGGCGCGCCGGGTCCTGCGGGTCATGACGCCCGTGCTGATCGCCGTCGTCCTGACCGCGACATGCCTGCATCTCGCCCGTGTCGCGTTTACCCTTTTTCACCTCATCGCGTTGATTCTGGGCGCCGGACTGGGTCTCGACTACGCCCTGTTTTTCGAACATGGAACCCGCTCCGCGCATCTCGAACGCCGCACGCTGCATGCGGTCGCCGTGTCCGCCACCTCGACCCTGCTGGTTTTCGGCCTGCTCGCCACTTCCGGCATTCCAGTGCTGCGCGCCATCGGTCTGACCGTATCCATCGCAGTGGTCTTCAACTTCCTGCTTGGAGCGACATTCGCTGCCGGCGCGCCGGACCGGGGAGCGGTGCATGCAGACACGTGAGGACATCCAGCGGCTGATTCCACACCAGGGCAACATGTGCCTGCTCGACACCATTGTGGAGTGGACGGATCGTGCGGTGCATTGCCGCACGCGCTCGCATCAGCGTGCCGACAATCCTCTGCGCTGCGATGGTCGACTGCGGGCCGTGCATCTCTGTGAATATGGTGCGCAGGCGATGGCCGTGCATGGCGGCCTGCTTGCCGCGACCTCTGGGGGCGTCGCCCGGCCCGGCCTCCTCGTCTCCCTGCGTGGCATGCGCATCGCTGTCGCCTGGCTCCACGATCTGGAAGAAGAGCTCGACGTGAACGCCGAGGTTCTGCTGACGTCGGCGGACAGCTGGCAGTACCGTGTGGCGATCGGGCATCGTGGTCGCGTGATCGGCGACGGCCGGGCTGCCGTAATGCTGCGGCCGGGCTGAATGCACCAGGGCGCGCTGGTTGTGCGGTTGCGAGACGCTTCAACTTTCCGCATCCCGGCTGCAGTTGAGAATCAGGCGACGCCTGAAGCGAGGCGTTGCAACAGTGGATGCGGCCCGCGGCAAGAGGAGAATCCGGTATGACGATGCGAAGGGCGCTGGTGACGGGTGGCAGCGGCGACATCGGCGCCGCCATCTGTCGCGAACTCATCGCTGCCGGACACTTCGTCTACGTGCATGCGCATGGCTCTCCCGGCCGCGCGCGGGATCTGGTGGGTGAGCTGGGCGAGCATGCAGCGACTTGTATTTTCGATGTCACCGACGCCGGGGCGGCGGCGGCAGCGCTGGCGCAGGTGCTCGAGGACGGTCCGCTGCAGATCGTGGTGAACAACGCCGGCATCCACGACGACGCCCCCATGGCCGGCATGAATTCCGCGCAATGGCATCGCGTTATCGACGTCAGCCTGCACGGTTTCTTCAATGTCACCCAACCCCTGCTGCTGCCGATGGCACGCACGCGCTGGGGCCGCATTGTCTCGGTCTCGTCAGTGGCGGCCGTGCTCGGCAATCGCGGACAGACCAACTATGCCGCCGCCAAGGCTGCACTGCACGGTGCGAGCCGCTCGCTGGCGCGCGAAATGGCGTCGCGCGGAATCACCGTCAACGTGGTCGCGCCCGGCGTGATCGAAGGGCGCATGGCGGATTCGAATTTTCCGCCCGCGCAGCTCAAGGCCATGGTTCCGGCGGGCCGAGCAGGCACGCCCCGGGAGGTCGCAGCGCTGGTGCGCTTTCTCGCGTCTGACGACGCGGCCTACATCAATGGCCAGGTGATCGGCATCAACGGCGGTATGGCCTGAGTTGCCCGGCGCGAAGCCAGACACTTTTCGCGTGATGCCCGAGGCGGCCACCGTACGGACCCGAGTGCAATGGTCGAGACGGGCCCGTACGGAATACACGCAAATGCCCGAGGCGGGCCCCTACGGAATACACGCGAAGCTCGAGGCTCGTGTAGGAGCGCGCTGGCGCGCGATAGCGGCATGGTCGATTGAAGCGCAGCGGCACTGAACTGCATGGCGCCATCGCGCGTGAACGCGCTCCTACAGGGGCACGTACGGGGAACCTCCCGTCGGGGCAGGCGGGCGCTGCCGAAACCGCGCGCGACGCAGGAGGCGGGCACCTGCGGACCGGCGCGCAAGGGTCGAGGCGGGCACGTACGGAATACACGCGAAGCTCGAGGCTCGTGTAGGAGCGCGCTGGCGCGCGATAGCGGCATGTTCGATTGAAGCGCAGCGGCAGTGAACTGCATGGCGCCATCGCGCGTGAACGCGCTCCTACAGGGGCACGTACGGAGATGCGCACGACGCAGGAGGCGGGCACGTACGGACCCGCGCGCGACGCAGGTGGCGGGCACGTACGGAACCGCGCGCAATGCAGGTGGTGGGCACCTACGGACCCGCGCGCAATGCCCGAGACGGGCCCGTACGGAATACACGCGAAGCTCGAGGCTCGTGTAGGAGCGCGCTGGCGCGCGATAGCGGCATGGTCGATTGGAGCGCAGCGGCACGGATCTGCATGGCGCCATCGCGCGTGAACGCGCTCCTACAGGGGCACGTAGGGGGCAAGTCCGGTGTGGTCAGTGGGTGGTTGCGAAGAGGAGATCTGACGGCTCGGGGTCGTGTGTATCGCCAGGATCGATGGCGGCAGACGCACGGCTGCGGATCGCGATGGCGAGCCGATCGAGCAGGCCGATGTTGTCGCGCAGGCGCAGACGCACGCCCACGTCATCCAGGGAATCGTGCAAGCCGCGGTTGAGCTCGTGAAACCAGGCCAGCTTGCCCTGATCCAGCATCACGGCGGGATTGTCCGCGTCCCCGGACTCGTGCCACTCGCGGAACAGGGCCTGCATGGCGATGTTCATGCGCTCGGCGTGCGCAAACGATTCGCGCAGTTCGGACATGAGGGCAAGGTCCGTGAGTCGATGCTGGAACACAAGCTGGCAGAGCACGCCCCAGTAGTAGGCGTAATCCCACATCACCTTGACCGGCAGGACCTTCGCGTTGCCGAACAGGGGGTACTGGTCCTGGTAGAGCGCCAGGGTATTTCGGTAGAACGAGAAATAAAGCTGCTCATAAATTCGGGCGAAGGGCGCGAACGGCTCACCCGCACTGTCGCGCGCGATCATCTCGACGACATACGTATTGGCGATGGCGATGAAGTCGGTCCCGGGTGAATAGAAGGGATCCAGGAACAATCCGGCCTCGCCCGTCAGTGCCCAGCGATCGGCCGAGAATACCTGCCGGCAGCCGTAGGAATAGTCGCGGAAAAATGCGAAATCCATGAGCTTGGCGCGCGTTGCAGAGACGTGTTCTGCGACCAGCGGCTGATTCCGTTGCAGCCAGTCCAGCGCGCGCTCGAAGGTATTCATGGTCTCCAGCGGATGCATCGCCGCATCCGCGACGATGCCGACCGAGTGGGCACCGGACGAGAGCGGAATCAGCCAAACCCAGTAACCCGGTCCCACCAGATGGTTGGTCGAACGCCAGCGTTCGGGGGGTCGGCACGCTGCACGCCACTCGGCATTCGCGCACCACTCGTCGATGGCGAGACGCTCATCGATCCGGAACCAGACGGCGTTCGCGCAGTGCGCATTGGCTTCGGCGAGATCCAGACGTCGCTTGATGATTCCAGCGCGGCCGGATGCGTCGACCAGCCAGCGCGCCGCGATTTTGCGAGTGACGCCCTCGTGCTCGAATTCCACACAATGCAGGCCGGGTTCGTTTCCGCTCGTGACCGCTGCCGCGAGCACGAAGTCCCGCACGCGCGCGCCGTGCAGGAATTCGATGCCACGCCGTCCGCACTCGTCCGCCAGATGGTTCTCCAGGATGCCTCGATCGATCTGCCAGCTCGACGTGGGCAGCACATCCCTCACACCGAGTTCCGTGACCTCATCGAGTTCGCGCCGACCGTGGCTGAAAAAGAAACGGAAACCGAACTTTGGAATCTGCGCCGATCGCAGATGCTCGCGCAGTCCGAGCGTTTCCTCAAGGTAATGGGCTCCGATCTCGACCGTGGATTCGCCGATCTTGAATGCGGCGACCGGCACCGGATGCGATCGGCGTTCCAGCACGACGATCCGCAGCGCCGGCAATGCGGCGCGCAGTTGCAGCGCGAG
>JBBQNY010000066.1:0-15008 GCA_038330365.1 Lysobacterales bacterium
CATCGCGTGCAAGCGCGCGCTCATCAAGCAGGAAATAGGCGATTGGTTTGGCGCGTATTTTTTGGGCTCAAGCGGCGTTCACTGCTCGACACCCGCGCTATCCAACATGACGCGGGGACTCGCACCCTCACCCCCAACCCCACACCCCGCGGGCGAGGGGAGCTGGCCGCGGCGACCGGATGCAACTTCTCCCTTCTCCCCCCGGGAGACGACAGCTGCAGGAGCAGCTGCGAACGCCGAAGGCGGCCCGTAGGGCGCACCACATGGATGTGGTGCGTAAGGTGGCGCGCAGCGCCGGATGAGGGTGAGAGACAGCGCATGCGCGGCACGGCCGCGCGCTGACTCGAACGCACGGCCAAGGATGGCCGGGCCGGATTACCGCCGCATGGACACCTGCTTGCCTCAAGGCACTGCCCCGACTCCTCCCACGCACGCCGCAACCTGTTTGCCACGCGACAGCGCGCCGACAACGTCGGGGTGGAAGCTCCTGCAGGCGAGCCACGAAGAGCCGCGGAACTGCCTTCAGTCGATCATGCCTTGAGCTTGTAGCCGGTGCGGAAGATCCACCACACCGCGACCAGGCACACCGCCAGAAACCCCAGCATGATGCCGGCGCTGAGAACGACGTTGACGTCGGCAATGCCGTAAAAGCTCCAGCGCACGCCGCTGATCAGATACACCACGGGATTCAACAGCGTGATCTTTTGCCAGAGCGGGGGCAGCATGTCGATTGAATAGAACGCGCCGCCCAGAAACGTCAGCGGCGTTACCACCATCAATGGCACCACCTGCAGCTTCTGGAAATCGTCCGCCCACAGGCCGATGATGAAACCGAACAGACTGAAGCTCATCGCCGTCAGCAGCAGAAAGAACAGCATCCAGAATGGGTGTGCGATCTCGTACGGCACGAACACGCGCGCTGTGACCAGGATCAACAGCCCGAGCACGACCGATTTGGTGACAGCGGCGCCGACGTAGCCGCACACGATCTCCAGTGGCGACACCGGCGCCGACAGCAATTCGTAGATCGTCCCGGCCCATTTCGGCATGTAGATGCCGAATGAGGCGTTGGAGATGCTCTCGTTGAGCAGCGACAGCATGAGCAGACCCGGAATGATGAAGGCGCCATAGCTCACGCCGCCGATGTCGCCCATGCGTGATCCGATCGCGGCACCGAATACGACGAAGTACAGCGAGGTCGACAGGACCGGCGAGGCAATGCTTTGCGTCAGCGTGCGAAAAGTGCGCGCCATCTCGAACCGGTAGATGGCGGCGATGCCATGCACATTGATTCGTTGACCGATCATGGCTTCACCGCTCGACTGGCGGATGCCGCATCGACGCTGTCGCCGCCTGACATCTTGTGTCCCACGAGGCTGACGAAAATCTCCTCGAGCGAGCTTTCGCTGGAGCGAAGATCCTTGAAGCCGATGCCCAGCTCTCCCAGGCGTCGGAGCAGGGTCGCGATGCCGGTGCGCTCCGCCTGCGCGTCAAAGGTGTAGACCAGCGACTGGCCCTCGTTGGCCAGTTCAAGCCGTTCGTCCGCGAGCGCTTCGGGAATGCACTCCAGCGGCGTTTGCAACTCCAGGGTCAGCTGCTTCTTGCCGAGCTTGCGCATCAAGACGGCCTTGTCCTCGACCACAATGAGCTCGCCTTTGTCGATGACGCCGATGCGGTCCGCCATCTCCTCGGCCTCTTCGATGTAGTGCGTGGTGAGGATGATGGTGACGCCGCTCTCGCGCAGCTCATGCACCATCCGCCACATGTCGCGGCGAAGCTCCACATCGACACCCGCGGTTGGCTCATCGAGAAACAGGATGCGCGGTTCGTGCGACAGCGCCTTGGCAATCAGCACGCGCCGCTTCATGCCGCCGGACAGCGTCATGATCTTGCTGTCGCGCTTGTCCCACAGCGACAGTGCACGCAGCACCTTTTCCAGATGCGTTGGATCAGGCGGTTTGCCGAACAGGCCACGGCTGAAACGCATGGTCGCCCAGACGCTTTCGAAGGAATCGGTCGACAGCTCCTGCGGCACCAGACCGATCTTCATGCGGGCGGCGCGGGACTCGCGCACGATGTCGTGACCATCGGCGATAACCGAGCCCGAACTCGCATTGACGATGCCGCAAACGATGTTGATCAACGTGGTCTTGCCGGCACCGTTTGGCCCCAGCAGCGCGAAGATCTCGCCGCGGCGGATATCCAGATTGACATCCTTCAGCGCATGAAAGCCCGAGGCATACGTCTTGCACACGTCGCGCACAGAGACGATCGGTACAGGCTCACTCGAGGTCATGCGGACACCGCGGGGCAGCATCGGCGCTGCCGGGAAACCTCGGACGAGACAGGCAACACAGACCTCCGATACTCCGCCACCGGGATCAGCTTGCGTCCTGGATGAGGGCAAGAATGTTGCCCTCGGTGTCCTTGAACCATGCAGCCCGCGCGCCACCGGCGGTGACAATCTCGCCCGCAGCGTCCGCGCCCTGCATGTCGTAGTGTTCGAAGCGTACGCCGCGCGATTTGAGCTCCTGGATTTCGCTTTCGATGTCGTCCACCTTCCAGAACGCCTGACTGGCTTTGGATGTGCCGGCATTGGGCGTCGGATACAGGAAGCATGCTGTTCTGCCGCCGAACTCGTAGGTCACGCCACCACCCTGCTCGCCTGCCGACTTGAACCCCAGCGTGTCCTCGTAGAACCTGCGTGCCCGCTCGACATCGGCTGCCGGCAGGAACGCGTACATCGGCTTGTCTTGCAGCATGTTGGCTCCGGGGTTGTGGCAACGGATGTCTGCCGTCACTCGTTGCAATGGCGCATCGGGGGTCGACTTTCAAGGGGAAGAGTAGGACAACACGGGATCAACTTGCCTGTCCGGCGATTGACCGGCACCCCCAGCGGTCCCGGCAACCCATGACCCGGTTACCGAATCGCAGCGGCGGACTTGCGCCAGGTGCGGCAGGCGACTCAAGGCCCGCTCCTGCGCTGCGTGCACTCGCAGTGGCACGCATTGCCGGCAGTTTACGTTTCCCCGGATGAGAGCCAACTGCATCGGGATCGACTCCTTCGACAGGTCCGGTCCGGTCCGGTTCGCTTCACCACCACGCGCGCCGCCGCTGGCGCGCAACTACCAGGGGGAATGTCACATGGGTCGCATCATTGGGGGATTCATCGCACTGCTGATCGGGCTCGGCATGCTCTGGGGCACCTGGGCACTGGGCCAGTCGACGCTGAAGTTCAAGGCCGAGAGCCTTGCGACCGAAGGCACCGTCATCGACTTTGCGACGGAGCGCACGACCGAGGACGGCAAATCGAAAACGATGTACACCCCGATCGTCGAGTACACGATCGCGGATGGCCGCACGCTCAACTTCACGGGCTCCAGCTCATCGAGTTCCCCGTCCTACGACCGGGGCGAGAAGGTCAAGGTCCTGTATTCGAAAGTGACGCCCGAGCGCGCGCGCCTCGACAGCTTCATGGACAACTGGTTCGGACCCTTGATCCTCGGATTCTTCGGCGTGATCGTCACCCTGCTCGGCTGGTTCCTGTTCGTTGGCGGCATCCGCAACCGCAAGGTCAGGGCCTGGCTTCAGACCCACGGCACCCGGGTGCAGTCCAAGTTTCATGCGGTTGAACAGAACACCGGCTTCGAAGTCAACGGCAAGAGTCCGTGGCGTGTCTGCTCACAGTGGCAGGACCCGGCCACGCAAAACGTTCATCTCTTCTATAGCGACAACATCTGGTATGACCCGACCGAATTCTGCAAACGCGACACCATCGACGCGGTCGTGAATGCGGCCGATCCGAAACAGTATTTTCTCGACACGAGTTTCCTGCCGAAGAAGGGGTGACGCTGGGCGACGGCACGAGAGCGTCGTCGCGCTGCCTCGTGGTTGATCAGTGGGTCCCTGATTTCAGCGAGTCTCGATCGCGACGATCAATCCGGTCACGGCCTCAATGCCGGCGATGCAGGGTGCGAAGTCGCCGGCGTTACCCGTGGCGAGCGTGACCCAGTACGAGCGATCGTCGTGACGCACGAAACCCTCAAGGCAATGCCACTCGACCCCTTTCTCAGGCATGTACAGCGACTGGCGGAGCGAAAGCAACCGGTTGGTCGGAACAACGCAGGCATGGATCGCATTGGCGAAGCCGATCCGATCGTTTCGCGCGTCACGCCACACGAGAAATGGGCAGGCTTCGCCGAGGCTGCTGCGCTGGATGCCTTCGGGCGTCGGCACTACGAACGGGTTGTCACGCCATTCGAAGTCGACCGCGAACGAGACGGGCAGGCAGACCTTCTCCGTGAGCTCGAACGTCCGTTCATAGGACTCGTCGTGCCAGCATTCGGGATAGTGGCGGTCGTTTCGAATCCAGAAAGTGCACGCGCCCGACTCTGCGCCGTCCGCACAATCGTAGGCGTAGACAAGGCGCAGCTGCAGGCCTTCAAATTCCCAATCGGATTCGAGCCCTGCCGAACCCTCATTGCTGCTTCCCGGTGCACCCAGCAGATCGACCAATGCCTGCTTCGATGCGAAGTAGTTGCCGTCGCCCTCGCCGTTGAGCAACAGGCTCGCCCGATAGAGCGCCGCCGGGGTGTCGCGGCGATTCTGTGCGATCAGCGCCTCGAAACATTGCAACTGCAGCGGGCCAATCCGAACCGGGTGCCGAAAACGCAGCACGCTGTTGCGGTCGGGCAGATGGTTCTGGGGGATGTCCTCAACTCCGGGTAGAGCGGCCAGAGCGCTCATCGGCAGATGCCACCCCACTGGCTGCTCGGGGTCCGTGCAGAGCAGGAAACCTGCATACAGGGCGCGACGCATCGCTTCGGCATCACCCCCGGACAGGATGCACGCGTTGTCGGCCCGATAGCGCTGCCACATCAGCCACTGCTGCGGCTCGCGTTCCCGCCCCAGCTTGTCGAACTGATCATCGAGGTTGCCACAACGCCGGGAGAGTTCCGCCGTCAGTTCCGCAAAGCCGTCGACGTGCGCGGGCACGAAAAGCACGCGGTCTTCCGTGTCGAGAAAAAGTCCACGGAATACTTCGCCCGACGGCAGATGCGAAATGCTGCCGCATAACCTGGCGAGCGAGTCGAGCGGCAATTCGCTGCGATGCCCCTCCCGGATCAGCACCAGTCGACCCGCTTCGACGCGTACCGAGTCGCCGGCGTGCGTGCCTGGCCGACGCCGTTGCAACCACAGCGGAAGACGAATCACGGAAGCGAGCCGCGCCGGCGACGACCCCGCGAACTCGATTCGCCCTTTGCCGGACCGCTCATGCAGAGATTCTGCCATGCGACTGCATCGGTCCGGTCACACGTTTGCGAAATCGAGCGACAAACGCGCCAGGAAGCTTCTTGGGGCCCTTTGCGCCGTGGAACAATAGCCACCAGTTCCAAAAGCATTGCAGAAAAATGCTGATTGATTCGTTTGACAGGCTGGAGGACTACCTGGCGTCCAACTACGTGCAGGGCGCAGCCGAGCGCCTGTGCCTGGAAGAAAAATTGTTCGTTGGTGGTGGGAACGTTTTGCGCGCTCACTGCTGGTCCTGTGATCGTCAACAGTTGCTGGAAGCCCATCCCGTCCGCGAGTGGCACGGCGGCCTGATGTGGCGCGAGACACTTCGTTGCCCCGGCTGCATGCAGACGGCCCGCAAGCGGTTTGGCGTACACCTTCTGCATTCCTCCATGCAGCCCAATGCACTCCCGCCCTACTTCAGCGAGCAGCTCAGCTATTGCTACGCCGCGGCCCGCGCCAAATGGCCCAATTTGATCGGCAGCGAATATGCGCCTTCAAAATCGGGACGATTTGTGCAGAGTCTCAAGCTCAACTACCTCTGCAACTCCGTCTCCATGCGCGTGCGCCACGAAGATCTGACTTGCCTAACGCTTGCCGATGCCAGTGTCGGCGGCATCCTGTGCATGGACGTTCTCGAACACATACCAGACACCCCGGCAGTCCTGCGCGAAGCCCGTCGCGTGCTGACGACGGGCGCGCCCTTTGTGATCACCGTTCCTTTCCTCAATGGCTCACAGGAGACGGCAGTGCGTGCGGTGATCCAGGACGATGGGTCCATCCGCCACCTGCTCGAACCCGAGTACCACGGCGACCCGCTCAACCGCAAAGGCGTGCTGTGTTTCTATCACTTCGGATGGGATCTGCTCGACGCGCTGCGTGACGCCGGATTCGCGCGCGCCTCGGTCCAGTTTGCCTGGGACCCGCACTACGGGTATCTCACTGAGCAGTCGGCTTTCGTCGCCTGGGCCTGATGCTGCCCGGATCCCGGGATTTGGCGGATTGATCGACGGGGACCTTTCGCGGCATCGCAGCCGAGGGACGGAAGTGGCCAGGCGAAAATTGAGTACTCATTGACACCGTCAATGGAACTGATCGTAAACAAGTACTTCATCTATCACTGAATGTGGATCAGGATGGGTGCGTCCCCACTCAGCGGAGAACCCACGATGTCCACCGAAACCCAATGCCCGGTTTCCAGCAAGACCCGTCGCAGCCATGCGCTCAGCGGTGGCGCTTCAACCAACGCAGCGTGGTGGCCGGAACAACTCAATCTCGGCATCCTTCATCAGCAGTCCCCCCGGGCCAATCCCATGGGCGACGAATTCGACTACGCCGAAGCGTTCAAGACGCTCGATCTCGAGGCGGTCATCAAGGACCTGCACGCGCTGATGACCGACTCGCAGCCCTGGTGGCCGGCGGACTGGGGCCACTACGGCCCGTTCTTCATCCGTATGGCGTGGCACGCCGCCGGTACCTATCGCACCTCGGATGGCCGCGGCGGCAGCGGTAGCGGCGAGCAGCGTTTCGCGCCACTCAACAGCTGGCCGGACAACGGCAATCTCGACAAGGCGCGCAGGCTGCTGTGGCCGATCAAGGCCAAGTACGGTCGCAAACTGTCGTGGGCGGATCTCTTCATCCTGACCGGCAATGTCGCGCTGGAGTCCATGGGCTTCAAGACCTTCGGATTCGGTGGTGGTCGCCCCGATGTGTGGGAGCCGGCCGCGGACATCTTCTGGGGCCCGGAGGCCGAATGGCTTGGCGACGAGCGTCACAGCGGTGAACGTGATCTCGCCGACCCACTCGCTGCCGTGCAGATGGGACTGATCTACGTCAATCCTGAAGGCCCGAACGGCAATGCCGACCCACTGGGATCGGCACGTGATATCCGCGAAACATTTGCGCGCATGGCCATGAATGATGAGGAGACGGTGGCGCTGACTGCCGGCGGCCACACCTTCGGCAAGTGCCACGGCGCTGTTGATTCCAAGCACATCGGTGTCGAACCCGAGCGTTCCGACATCGAACACATGGGCCTCGGCTGGCTCAACGCATTCGAGACCGGGCATGGCGTGCATGCATTCACCAGCGGCCTCGAAGGCGCCTGGACCAGCAACCCCACAAAGTGGGACAACGGCTATTTCGACAACCTGTTCGGCTTTGAGTGGGAACTGACCACGAGCCCGGCCGGCGCCAAGCAATGGAAGCCGGTCGGCACTACGGGTGACAACACGGTGCCGGATGCGCACGATCCATCAAAGCGCCGCGCGCCGATGATGACCACGGCCGACATGGCGATGCGCATGGACCCGGCGTACGAAAAGATCTCGCGCCGCTTCCACGCCAACCCGCAGGAGTTTGCGGACACGTTCGCGCGTGCGTGGTTCAAGCTCACGCATCGCGACATGGGACCGATCTCGCGTTACCTCGGACCGCTTGTGCCCAGCGAAGAGTTGATCTGGCAGGACCCGGTTCCCGCCGCCGATCATCCGTTGATCGATGCTGGCGACATCGCGTCGCTGAAGTCGAAGATTCTCGGCTCGGGTCTCAGCATCCCGCAACTGGTCACGACGGCGTGGGGTTCAGCGTCGACGTTCCGCGGCAGTGACAAGCGCGGTGGCGCCAATGGTGCACGCATCCGGCTCTCGCCGCAGAAGGATTGGGAGGTCAACCAGCCGGCCGAACTGGCAAAGGTTTTGGCGAAACTGGAATCGATCCAGAAGGATTTCAACCAGTCCCAGTCCGGCGGCAAGCAGGTGTCGATGGCTGATCTCATCGTGCTCGGCGGCTGCGCTGCGGTTGAAGCCGCCGCGAAGAACGCAGGGCACAAGGGCGTCGAGGTGCCGTTCACGCCGGGCCGCACCGATGCCACGCAGGAGCAGACGGATGTCGAGTCCTTCGCGGTGCTCGAACCCACCGCCGACGGCTTCCGCAATTTCGTCAGTCGCGGCCAGGAAAGCGAAGTCGCAGAGCGGCTGATCGACCGCGCAAACCTGTTGACGCTGTCTGCGCCCGAGATGACGGTGCTTATCGGCGGTCTGCGCTCACTCGGCGCCAACGTTGGCGGCGCGAAGCACGGTGTGTTCACGGATCGTCGCGACGAGTTGAGCAACGATTTCTTCGTGCACCTGCTCGACATGAACACAAAGTGGGCGAAGTCGTCCGACGATGAGTTCGTCCTCGAAGGACGCGACCGCCAGAGCAATGAGCTCAAGGTCACGGGTACCACGGTAGATCTGCTGTTTGGTTCGAACTCGCAATTGCGTGCCTTGGCCGAGGCGTATTCCGCCAGCGATTCGACCGAGATGTTCGTGCGTGATTTCGTCAAGGCATGGAACAAGGTGATGAACCTGGACCGCTACGACCTGCATTGATCGGCGCGGTCTGATCTCGGCAACAGAAGCGCGTATTTTCGAGTCACTCACTGCTGCCCCCGGAACATCGGGGGCAGTTTTTTGTGGCGCGCGCTCGTCCAGCAGAGCCGCAACTTGTCCGACACCAGGCTCCGTTGGCTACCGCCCATGCCCGACCGCCGGGGCGCTCAGTTCGGGATAGTGCTGATCATCAATACTTCTGCGCCTCTGACTGACGCCACGGAGTAGCGTTGGTTGGAGGGCAGCACGCAGGCATCGTCAAGCCCGATGGGAATCGGCTCAATGCCCGGACCGATTATCTGCATCGATCCGTGCAGCGCGAACAGGAAGCAGAATTCGCCCGTTTCGATGGTTGTCCGCGCGGGCAAAGACGCGCTGCCGTGCAGTCGGAGAACGCGGGCGCTGGCCAGTCCGCCGGTCGCTGCGCTGACTCCGATGTCACGACAGGAAGCCGCGTCGTCGCCTGCTTCGGTGTGCCATTTCGCGTCCTCCGCAATGTGGCGGACGAAACGCTGACCCTCGAAGTCTCTCGCTGGGTTGATCGAATCGGTTGGCAACGCGAGCTCATGATCGCGCCAGGTCTCGTGTACGGCGGGAATGCCGAACTCGATCACTTCGAGGCCGGCGGAGGATTCCAGCACACGATGGCGAATGGTCGGAGGCTGCAGCACGCAATCGCCCGGCTGCATCACGAATGCCGGTCCCTGGTCCTCGTACACGACGCGCACCCATCCCCGTCGGCAGTAGATGAGCTGCAGACCGACCCTGTGGAAGTGCACGTAGTCGTCCACCGGCCCGCCCTGCTCGATGCGGATCTGTGACGCGATCACCGCACCACCGACGCGGCCGGGAATGAGGTCGCGATAGCGCATGCCGGCGCGGCCAGCAGTCCATTCCGCGGCCCCTTCGCCGCGCTGGATCATCGGCATTGCAACCGGCGGAATGTCGAGCCCCGGATGCTGCTCATCAATCAATTCGATGAGCACGTTGCCCGGAGCGATTACATGCGCGCTCGCTGCAGTGGCTGCCGCGAGCGCCACGCGCGGCAGCCGCAGACGGATCGCCGGCGCGTCCGTGTCCACGTCGCTGCCGCGTTCCAGTCGCAGGGAAATTCCGTGACCCGAAACAAGTGCCGTCTGTGGTGCGTCCGCCGGCATGATCAT
Organism: Lysobacterales bacterium; assembly: GCA_038330365.1. Classification (GTDB taxonomy): domain Bacteria; phylum Pseudomonadota; class Gammaproteobacteria; order Xanthomonadales; family Ahniellaceae; genus JBBQNY01. The sequence continues at coordinate 9,830 of JBBQNY010000066.1, forward strand.
CTCGAGACGGAACCCGAGCTGCCCGGTGTAGAAAGCCAGCGCGGAGTCAAGGTTCGCGCATGTGATCACCACTTCGCCGCGTGCCAGACCCTCATCCGCTGCCATCACACGCGACCCCTCGCAAGTGCAGCGCAGTATGGCGCCCAAACCTGTCGTCCTCGTGCGGACCAAAGGAAGACGCTTCGGAACCCGGACAAATGGCTTCCGTCACCCGTCGCAGGTCCAAGCGCTTCCGGGAAACATGGTGTTCATCAAAGCGGACAAAAAGAACATGTGCTTTCACGGGGCAGCTGATTCCCATCGACTGCCCAGGATTTTCCCGGCTCAGTCGGCGGGCCCATTTCATCGGCACAGGCGCGGTGCGCCACTCCTTCAGGTAGATATAGTCCGAGTCGACGGTGAAGTACGCGATGGCGATGAAAACGAGTTCGTCCTTGGGCACGTTTGTACCGACGCGGACGACTTCGCAAGTGTTGTCGGGGCAGTAGCTCAACCAGCGGTACCGGCTGTCTTGTCCAAACTCCGCGGAACCCGCAGGCGGCAGGGCCATCAGCGCGGTGGAAGCTGACTGCGCACGAGTCTCCATTGCATTCGGCTCGGCGCCCATCACACCGCTCGTCATGGCGGCCCACGCGAACGGAAGAACCCAGGCTATCGGAGCGGGCGGCTCGTATCCGTGTCGAAGCATCTTCGGTTTCATTCAGCGCTCTGACATCCCCACACTTCGTCGCGATTGGTCCCCGCACAACGCTCTGCTCTAGGGGAGCAGCGGAAGCGGCCCCGAGCTTGTTGCTCGCTGCACAGGCGCGGCAGTTGTTTCGCTCTGCTGCGGGGCACCACGTCGCGTCGTCAGGTAGACCGCGAAACTGCCCAGCCAGTGGCCGCCTTCGTAGTGCTCGCCGGTAACGGATTTCAGGCCCGCCTCGCGATGCACGCGCGCGGCGTCACGGAACGAAGCCGTGCGGTCGTCAGACTCGGGCAGCGACGCCGCGATGCCCTCAAGCATCCAGGCGCGACTCAGATTGAGTCCGTCGAGATGCGCGAGCTTGCCGTCGGTCGGATCCGTCACGATCCCCGGCCGCAGCGTGACGCCTGCAGGCATGAATCGTCGCAGCCATTCGGCATATTCCTGCGGCGGCAACACGCGGCGCACGACATCCGCCTCGGCGATGCAAGGCGACAGGAAATCCTCACCCGACGGCTCGTAGGCGAGTGGGCAGGATCGATCGCGTAAATAGAAACGCCGTACCGCGTCGCGCGCCAGTGATCTCAGCGCTTCGTCACTGGTGGCATCGAGGATCAGTCCGAGCGCGAACGCAGACTGGCTGTGTTCGCCGGAGCGGACCGGATGCGACAGCTTGGGCAGCCAGGTCTTGAGGCGATCGTTCGCCGCTGCCTCGAGTGGGCTTAGGTTCGCGGAGAGTTCGCGCGCCAGCGGATCGTCCCATTCGCGCAATTCGGCGCCGAGTTGCAGCAGCCATGCAAGCCCGTAGGGCCGCTCGAAGCTGGTGCGGCCGGCTGCGCTCAGATACGACGCCTCCTGCGCGATGTTTGCAGGCGTCAGGCTGCGGGCCAGTGCGGCGCGTGCCTGGACGGCAAAGGCCGCATCCGGAAACGTGCGCGCGAGCCGCGCCAGCAGCCAGTGTCCATGCACCGACGAATGCCAGTCGTAGCAACCGTAAAATGCGGGTGTCAACGCGCGCGGTGGCGCCACATCATCGTCACCGGCAAGCACGTGCGAGATCTTGTTCGGATACTCCTTGTGCACGCAGGCGAGCGCCAGCGCCGCAAAGCGCGCCGCGGAACCGGCATCGAAGGAAGGTAGCGCGTCATCTCCAGGATGCTCGGACATCGGGACGCTCTGAGCGACCGGCAAACTGGCATTGGCGCGCAGCGCGACGTCCCCCGACAGAAATGGAGTTGGCGCAAGCAGCAGCGCGATTCCGGTCAGTAGTTCGAGCATGGCCCGAGCGTATCATCGGCCGGGATTGACCTGCTGGGCTACCGCGTTGCTGCACGCACGGAAAAGGTGGTGCAGCCGGCACGCCTCACGCGTCGTGCATGTCTTCGGATGGCTGCTGCCGCGGGATGCACAGGCCGCGGTAGAGCAGCACTCCGATGGCGGCGGTCCAGAGGGCTTGCACCAGCACGACCGCGGACATTCCGGCTACGTTGAGGTGCAGCAAGCCCGATGCGAATCCCGCCAGCGGCAGGATCGCAACCACGCAGCCGAGCACGCCCGCCGCCTGCGCGAGGCCTCGATCACGCAACAGGTCGATCGACCAGAGTGCGATGCCGATGGACAACACAACCACGGCTGCTTCGGCCAGAGCCTGATTGAACAGACGGGGCAGCAGCAGGACCGCAGCGCCGGACGCTTCAGTGGCGCCGGAAGCCTGCAGATGCAGTGCCAGCGCCGGTGCGATGAATCCGCTGGCGAGGGCCGCAGCCAGCATTCCCAGTACGCCGACCAAATATGCAAGCAAACCACCGTGGATCAACGGCCGATGCAGTCCACGCCCCAGGGCGAAGCGAATCAGGCCATGCAGCACGACGAGCATCATGACCATCAGCGTGCCATGCACGAGGCCGCTGATGCCCGCCATTGCCCCCAACTCTCTGAGCCCGCCGGCGTAATCGTGGGAGCCAACCGTTGGATGATGCGCCATCGCCACCCCCTCCAGTGCGGCGACCGCGACGAGAATCGCACCGGTCACTCGCTCCGACCCGGGTGTCGTGAACGTCAGGGGAGATGTGTTCTTCATGCAATTGTCCGGTCGCAGATTGGCGATGAGCAACATAGCCACTGCTGTCACCGGGTTGTCGGACAATCGGGGTGACAATGTCCGTCATTGTCAACGCCGGTTCGGGCAGGATCGCAGTCATGAGCCATTCCACTGTCGAAGCCGCGCTCGACAAGCGCGCGCTCCGCTCGCGTCAGCTGCTGCTCGCGGCCTTCTTCGAACTGGTGCTGGAGCGGCGCTACGCGGAGATCACGGTGGCCGACATCATCGCGCGGGCCGGAGTCAGCCGCTCGACGTTCTACGAGCACTTTGCCAACAAGAACGCGATTCTCGCCCGCAGCCTGGAGCATCCTTTTTCGGTACTGGCCGATGCCGTCATGCCCACGGACAACACCGCGGGACTCGACGCCCTGCTGCAGCATTTCAATGTCAATCGCAGCGTCACCCGGTCGCTGCTCGCAGGCGGCATGCGGCGGCGGGTTGCAGCGGTGCTGGTCGGCATGATCGAGCAGCGCCTGGTGACGATGCGCCTCATGTATCCGGATGGACTGTCGATCCCGCCCCGGCTGGCCAGCCGCCAGATTGCGGAGGTACTGCTCGCACCGATCGAGGCGTGGCTGTCCGAGCCCGAACTCTGTCCGCCGCGGCAGTTGGCAGAGGCGTTGCGCCAATCGGCGCGCAGCGTGCTGGGTGCGCTGTCGAGGGCACATGGGCGCAGCGCCGCCGTCAATCCTCCGTGACCAACGCCACTTGCGGCTCATCGTGTGCGCGGCCAGCCTGTTCGCACCCGCTCAAGAGGACTCCCATGCGCGAGCAACTTGCAATCCTGCTGCTGTGTCTTGTCTCCGGCATTGCGGCGGCAGCGTCGCCGGTGCCGACCGCCGCCGCGCTGGATGCGGAGGTGGCGCGTGCCATGCAGGCCACCAGCGCGCAGGGAATCGCCATCGCAGTCATCGACGACGGCCAGGTTGTTCGCGTCCTCAGCCGCGGCAGCCGCAACGCGAAGAACGATCCGCTGCAACGCAACACCATCATGTATGGCGCCTCGCTCACCAAGGCCGCCTTCGCCTACACGGTGATGCAGTTGGTCGAGGAAAGCGTTCTCGATCTCGATACTTCGATTGCCGATTACCTGCCGAAGCCATTGCCGGAATACGACGACGAAGACACGGCCGATCGCTATGCCGCCTGGGCGGGGCTTGCGGGTGACAATCGCTGGCGCGACCTGACGCCACGGATCCTGTTGACCCACAGCCCGGGATTTGCCAATTTCGGTTTCCTCGAGCCCGACGGCGTGCTCCGGTTCCACTTCGATCCCGGCACGCGTTATGCCTATTCCGGCGACGGCATGATCCTCATGCAGTTCGTGCTCGAGCGCGGCCTCGGACTCGACCTCAGGCGGGAAATGCAGAAGCGCGTTTTCGACCGCTTCGACATGCCGGATACCGACATGATGTGGCGGCCGGCGTATGCACGGAACCTGGCCGACGGCTGGAAGGAAGACGGCAGCGTGGAGCCTCACGATGAACGCAGCAAGCCGCGGGCGGCGGGCTCGATGGATACGACCATCGCCGACATGGCACGCTTCGCGGCGGGTTACATCCGCGGCGATGGACTCTCTCCAGATGCATTCAATGAGTTGCTGCGGCCGCAATTGCCCATCCGCAGCGCCACGCAGTTCCCCTCGCTGGCGCCGGAACTCCCGCTGGACAAGCTTGAGCGGCGCGATCTCGCTGCCGGCCTCGGTGTGGTCGTGTTCGAAGGTCCGCAAGGTCCCGCCTTCTTCAAGGGTGGGCACAACGATTCCACTGCCAACACCATGGTGTGCGTGCGCAAGTCGCAGCGCTGCGTGGTGATCCTCTCCAATGACGTGCGCGCCGAGCGTGCGTTTCCGCAGCTCGTGCGTTTCGCGATCGGCGAGACGGGCGCTCCGTGGCGCTGGGAATACGGCGACATGGCGTTCTGGACTTCGCGCAAGTAGCACTCCACCCTGCGGACCACCAGCCAATCGGGAAGAGGACCGTCCTCCCGGCGTTCGCGCACTACTGTCCGGAACGATTGCCAGCTCACGCGAACGGAACCTCGCCACCCACCCCCATTCGTCATTCCCGCGAAAGCGGGAATCCATCTTCGCACCGGGTGCTGATGGCTCGAGCGGGCGTGGATCCCCGCTTTCGCGGGGATGACGAGAGTAAGTATGCGGGCCGGCGCTTGCGCCGCACTGCATCTCGCAGGCGTCTTTCCCGATTTCGTCGTAGAGTCGCCACGATCCGTTGGCAGTTGACTTACGAGAGGGAGTGATGACCTTGTCTTCGCACACGATCCGCCTGCACCGTGTACTTCGCGCGCCGCCGGAGCGCGTCTATCGCGCCTTCGTCGATGGCGATGCCCTCGTCAAGTGGATGGCGCCCAATGGATTCACCGGCAAGGTGCAT
>JBBQNY010000067.1:0-14704 GCA_038330365.1 Lysobacterales bacterium
CCGATCGCGATGGAGGAAGGTCTCCGTTTTGCGATTCGCGAGGGCGGACGCACCGTCGGCGCGGGCGTGGTGGCAAAGATCATCAAGTAGACCGGCATCAAGTAGAGGCTGCTGCGAACGGCGCGCCGTTCGCAGTTGGGCAGCTCGGCAGTACCGATACGGAAACACCGCGACTCGATCCACTTACGCCAGTAGCTCAATTGGCAGAGCAGCGGTCTCCAAAACCGCAGGTTGGGGGTTCAAGTCCCTCCTGGCGTGCCATTAACAGAGGACACAAGACGGAAGACGGAAGACAGACGGGCGGCTGGCTAGGCGCTCTGGGTTCCTGAATCGGTCGCAGATCATGAACGCTCGTGTTGAAGTGAAAAGTTCCGGGACGATGGACGTGGCGCAGCTGGTGCTCGCCGTCCTGCTGCTCATTGGCGGCATTTTCGGCTACTACTGGTTCGCCAGCGAGTCGGGATTGATGCGTGGTGGCATCCTCGCGATCGGCATCGTGGGCGCGCTGGCGCTGTTCGTGTTCACCGCGACCGGGCGACGTGCGGGCGACTTTCTGAAAGAGTCGCGCTTCGAGCTGCGCAAGATCGTGTGGCCCAGCCGTCAGGAAACGATGCAGACCACCCTCGTTGTCGTAATCGTCGTGTTCATCGTCAGCATCCTGCTGTGGATGATCGACCTGTTCCTGGGATGGACGATTCTCGACATGCTCCTGAAGCCGAAGGCCTGACGATGGCGAAGCACTGGTACGTGGTCCACGCCTATTCCGGCTTCGAGCATCAGGTCAAGCGCTCGCTGGATGAGCGCATCCGTCGCGCCGGCATGTCCGACCGCTTCGGCGAGGTTCTCGTTCCGACCGAGGAAGTGGTGGAAATGCGCGGCGGCCAGAAGCGCAAGAGTGAACGCAAGTTCTTCCCCGGCTACGTGCTGGTGCAGATCGAAGCGGACGAGGACGGCAACAAGGTTCGCATTGATGATGAGTCCTGGCATCTGATCAAGGAGACCCCGAAGGTCATGGGATTCATCGGCGGAACCGCCGACCGTCCCGTACCGATCAAGGAGAGCGAAGCCGCCAACATTCTGCGCCGCGTCAAGGATGGCGTCGAGAAGCCCCGCCCCAAGGTGCTGTTCGAGCCGGGCGAGATGGTGCGCGTGATCGATGGCCCGTTCAACGATTTCAACGGCGTGGTCGAGGAAGTCAATTACGACAAGAGCCGACTGCGTGTCGCCGTGCTGATCTTCGGTCGGTCGACTCCGGTCGAACTCGAGTTCGCACAGGTCGAGAAGGCGTAACAACAGGTTTTCAGTAGAGAGCGTCGGAACATCAACAGCGAGGAGCCTGCTCAAACAGGCGCTTGCACTCGCAGGAGAGAGTCATGGCAAAGAAAGTCACCGGTTACATCAAATTGCAGGTCAAGGCCGGGCAGGCCAATCCGAGCCCGCCCGTCGGCCCTGCGCTCGGCCAGCGTGGCCTCAATATCATGGAGTTCTGCAAGGCCTTCAACGCGGCCACGCAGAAGCTTGAGCCCGGCCTCCCGATCCCGGTCGTGATCACGGCCTACTCGGACCGCAGTTTCACCTTCATCACCAAGACGCCGCCTGCCTCGATCCTCATCAAGAAGGCGATCAACTTGAAGTCCGGGTCCAAGCGCCCGAACACCGAGAAGGTCGGCAAGATCACCCGCGCCCAGCTCGAGGAAATCGCCAAGGCGAAAGAGCCCGACCTGACGGCAGCGAGTCTCGACGCAGCGGTGCGCACCATCGCTGGAAGTGCCCGCAGTATGGGCGTGGATGTGGTGGGCTAAGACATGACCAAGATGACCAAACGATTCAAGGCGATGGCCGACCAGGTTGATCCGGGCAAGCTGTACTCGATCGACGAAGCGCTGCGCATCCTCAAGAGCAACTCGAAGACCAAGTTCGTCGAGTCGATCGACGTGGCCGTGCGTCTCGGCATCGATGCGCGCAAGTCCGACCAGGGCGTTCGCGGCTCCACCGTGCTGCCGGCAGGTACTGGCAAGACCGTGCGCGTCGCGGTGTTCGTGCCCGCTGGCGAGAAGGCCGATGCCGCCCGCGAGGCGGGTGCCGACGCCGTTGGCATGGAAGAACTCGCCGAGCAGATGCAGGCTGGCGACTTGAACTATGGCGTTGTGATCGCATCTCCTGATGCGATGCGCGTGGTTGGCAAGCTCGGTCAGTTGCTGGGTCCGCGCGGCCTCATGCCCAATCCCAAGGTCGGCACGGTCACGCCCGATGTGGTGACCGCCGTCAAGAATGCAAAGGCGGGCCAGATCCGTTACCGCAATGACAAGGCGGGCATCATCCACGCCACCATCGGCAAGGCGAATTTCGAGGATGCCGCACTCAAGGACAACCTGCAGGCATTGCTGGGCGATCTGATCAAGGCCAAGCCGGCGACGGCAAAAGGCCATTTCCTGCAGAAGATCTCGCTGTCGAGCACCATGGGTCTCGGCGTCGCGGTCGATCAGTCCTCGCTTTCGCTGTAACCGTTCGATGAAGTGATCCGGGCGGCCGAGGCTGTCTGCGGTCACGCACTCGCGCGCAGCTTCACTGTTCCGGCACACGGAAGCGCTGGCACAGATTGATCGCGCAGCGAGCAATTCGCCGGGGACGTCCAGGATGGACGCGTCCGGGCATCAATTTTGAGGGCAACGCGGGCGCAATCCCGCGGCGTCGTCAAAGACCGCAGGCGGCAAGGTGCCAGGAACGCACCAAACCTCAATCTCGCCGCAAGGCGTGCCTGCGTAGATGGTGCAGCCCTCCAGAACATCGGGATGGCCACACCACCGGCACGGTCGTGTCGGCGGAACCCGGGCATACCGCCCTGGTTCCGATTGCAACGGTGTCACCCCTTGGGGGTGGCGCCGCAACTCAAGTTCGGAGACTCACATGGCGCTCAATCTGCAACGCAAGAAAGAGCTCGTCGCCGAACTTGCGGAAGTGGCAGGTCTGTCGCACTCGCTGGTTGCCGCCGAGTACGCCGGGTTGTCGGTCGCTCAAATGACCGATCTGCGCAAGAAGGCTCGTGATGGCGGCGTGTTCCTCAAAGTATCGAAGAACACGTTGATCCGTCGCGCCCTGGAGAAAACCGATTTCGCATGCGTCACTGACGCATTGACGGGGCCGATGATCTACGCCTTCTCGAAGCAGGACCCCGGCGCTGCTGGTCGGCTGATCAAGGATTTCGCCAAGACCAACAACAAGCTCAAGGCGAGGCTGGTGTCGATCGGTGGCCAGATGTATCCGGCCACCCACGTCGACGTGCTGGCTTCCCTGCCCACGCGCGAACAGGCGCTGGGAATGCTGCTCTATGTCATGAAAGCGCCGATCGAGAGGCTCGCGCGCACGCTGGCCGAGCCCGCCACGATGGTGGCGCGTGCGACCGCAGCGATTCGTGACCAGAAGGCAGCCTGAGTTCGCTTTCCCACTCCGCAATTTCCGGTAATCCATCCCACATAAACGCAAAGAGGAACCTGCAATGGCTGTTTCCAAAGAAGAGATTCTTGACGCAATCGGCAACATGACACTCATCGACATCACTGAACTGGTGAAGTCGATGGAAGAGAAATTCGGCGTTTCCGCCGCCGCTCCGATGGCCATGGCCTCGGGCCCGGCCGCAGCTGCTGCCGCCCCGGTGGAGGAGCAGACCGAGTTCAACGTGATGCTCGCCGCAATCGGCGAGAAGAAGGTCGAGGTGATCAAGGCGGTACGCGCGATCACGGGTCTCGGCCTCAAGGAAGCCAAGGATCTGGTCGAGTCCGCACCTGCAGCCGTCAAGGAAGGCGCGAGCAAGGAAGAGGCCGAGAAGTTCAAGAAAGAGCTCGAGGCCGCCGGCGCCAAGGTGGAACTCAAGTAAAGACAGGATGTCGTCATCCCGTGCAGGCCAGGGACGGTCGATGTCACGGGATCCAGCGCTCTCGGGCGATTCACTGGATTCCCTCGTGCCGGGATGACGGCATTCGGGCTGGAGACTGAAAAGTCTCCGGCCTTTTCCCGTTTCCGTCATCGCGACGCCTTGCAGCGAACCGGCGCGATTGGAAGCGGAGATTGAAACCGGGTGCAGGCCGCACCCAGCTGCTTAGATGAGATCGGGTACCGAACGATGAGCTATTCCTTCACCGAAAAGAAGCGGATCCGCAAGGATTTCGGCAAGCGTCCATCCATCCAGGAAGTGCCTTTCCTGCTTGCGATTCAGACCGACTCCTACAAGGAGTTCCTGCAGGAGGGGCTGCCCCCGAGCAAGCGCGCGGAGCGCGGCCTGCATGCGGCGCTCAAGTCCGTGTTCCCGATCGTCAGCTACAACGGCTACGCGGCACTCGAGTACGTGAGCTACAAGCTCGGCGATCCGGCATTCGACGAGCGCGAATGCCGTTCGCGCGGACTGACCTACGGGGCGCCCGTGCGCGTCACCGTGCGCCTGGTCATCTATGACCGCGAGACCTCGAACAAGGCCATCAAGTACGTCAAGGAGCAGGAGGTCTACATGGGCGAATTGCCGCTCATGACCGCCACCGGCACCTTCATCATCAACGGCACGGAGCGCGTGATCGTCTCGCAGCTGCACCGTTCGCCCGGTGTGTTCTTCGATCACGACCGCGGCAAGACGCACAGCTCCGGCAAGTTGCTGTATTCGGCGCGGATCATTCCCTATCGCGGATCGTGGCTCGACTTCGAGTTCGACCCGAAGGATGCCCTGTTCACCCGCATCGATCGCCGCCGCAAGCTGCCGGTGACGATCCTGCTGCGTGCCCTCGGCTACAACAACGAGGAAATGCTCGCGACCTTCTTCGAGTTCAACCAGTTCACACTGGGCGAAGACGAAGGCGCAGAGCTGGAACTGGTGCCGGAGCGTCTGCGTGGCGAAACCGCCGCGTTCGATATCCGTGTCGGTTCCAAGGTCATCGTTGAGGCCGGCAAGCGCATCACCGCGCGTCACGTGCGCGAGCTCGAGAAGGCCGAGATCACTGCCCTGGAAGTGCCGGACGACTATCTCATCGGTCGCATCCTGGCGCACGACGTCGTCGACACCGCGACCGGCGAGCTGCTCGCCGCCGCCAATGACGAGATCGCCGCCACGCATCTGGTCGAGTTTCGCAAGGCGGGCATCCAGAGTGTGGGCACGCTCTTCATCAATGATCTGGACCGTGGCCCCTACATGTCCAACACGTTGCGCATCGATCCGACGCGCAACCAGCTCGAGGCGCTGGTCGAGATCTACCGCATGATGCGACCCGGCGAGCCGCCGACCAAGGAAGCGGCCCAGAACCTGTTCTTCAACCTGTTCTTCACCTTCGAGCGCTACGACCTTTCGGCCGTCGGCCGCATGAAGTTCAACCGCCGCGTGGGTCGCAAGGAAACCACCGGCGCCGGCGTGCTCTACGACCATCGCTATTTCTCCCAGCGCAACGAGGAATCGTGCAAGGCGCTGGTGGAGGCGAATGGCGAGACCTCCGACATCCTCGATGTCATGCGCGTGCTGATCGATATCCGCAACGGCAAGGGCATCGTCGACGACATCGATCATCTCGGCAATCGACGCGTGCGTTCGGTTGGTGAGATGGCGGAGAACGTATTCCGCGTGGGCCTCGTGCGCGTCGAGCGCGCGGTCAAGGAGCGTCTCAGCCTCGCCGAGAGCGAAGGCCTGACCCCGCAGGAACTCATCAACGCCAAGCCCGTTGCGGCCGCGGTGAAGGAGTTCTTCGGCTCCTCGCAGCTCTCGCAGTTCATGGATCAGAACAATCCGCTTTCGGAAGTCACCCACAAGCGCCGCGTCTCGGCGCTTGGGCCGGGCGGTCTCACGCGCGAGCGGGCAGGTTTTGAAGTGCGCGACGTCCATCCCACGCATTACGGTCGTGTCTGCACCATCGAGACACCCGAGGGTCCGAACATCGGCCTGATCAACTCGCTGGCCGTGTACGCGCGCACCAATTCCTACGGCTTCCTCGAGACGCCGTTCCGGAAAGTGATTGAAGGCCGCGTCACGGATGACGTGGATTACCTCTCAGCCATCGAAGAAGCCGAGTTCGCCATCGCGCAGGCCAACGCCAAGCTCGACAAGAACAACGGTTTCACCGATGCCTACGTTTCCTGCCGGGCGCAGGGCGAAACGCTGCTGAAGGCGCCGGCGGACATCCAGTACATGGACGTCTCACCGATGCAGACGGTGTCAGTGGCGGCCGCACTGGTCCCCTTCCTGGAGCACGATGATGCGAATCGCGCCCTGATGGGCGCCAACATGCAGCGCCAGGCAGTGCCGACGCTGCGTGCCGACACGCCGCTGGTCGGAACCGGAATCGAGCGCGCGGTAGCCCGCGACTCGGGCGTCATCGTCTCCGCGCTGCGGGGCGGTGTCATCGACCAGGTCGACGCGGCACGCATTGTCGTGCGCGTGCACGAGACTGAAGTTGGCGACAACGACGCCGGCGTCGATATCTACACCCTCACCAAGTACACGCGCACCAACCAGAACACCTGTTTCAACCAGATTCCCCTGGTGAACGTGGGTGACGTGGTTGCCATAGGCGATGTGCTGGCGGATGGACCGTCTACCGACATGGGTGAGCTCGCGCTTGGCCAGAACATGCTGGTCGCATTCATGCCATGGAACGGCTACAACTTCGAAGATTCGATCCTGCTGTCCGAGCGGGTCGTGCAGGAAGACCGCTACACCACGATCCATATCGAGGAGCTTTCCTGCGCCGCACGTGACACCAAGCTGGGACCGGAGGAGATCACAGCCGACATCCCCAACGTGGGCGAGCAGGCGCTGGCGCGTCTGGACGAATCCGGCGTCGTCTACATCGGTGCCGAGGTCAAGGCCGGCGACATCATGGTCGGCAAGGTCACGCCCAAGGGCGAGAGCCAGCTCACGCCCGAAGAAAAGCTGTTGCGCGCGATCTTCGGTGAGAAGGCATCCGACGTGAAGGACTCATCCCTGCGCGTGCCGCCGGGTATGGACGGCACCGTCATCGACGTGCAGATCTTCACCCGCGACGGCATTGAAAAGGACAAGCGTGCGCAGCAGATCGAAAAGGCCGAGATCGCGCGCGTCAAGAAAGACTTTGACGACCAGTTCCGCATTCTCGAAGGCGCGATCTTCTCGCGTCTGCGATCGCAGATCACCGGCAAGGTGGCTACAGGCGGTCCGCAGGGCCTGAAGAAGGGCGACAGCCTCGAGGCCGGCTATCTCGACCAGCTCAAGAAGGAAGAGTGGTTCGCGCTCCGCATGAAGGACGACGAGGCCTCCGACGCGATCGAGCGGGCGCAGGAGCAGATCGCGGAACATCGTGCGGCGTTCGAGAAGCGCTTCAACGACAAGCGCGCCAAGATCACGGCCGGCGATGACCTCGCACCGGGCGTCATCAAGATGGTCAAGGTGTACCTGGCCGTGAAGCGCCGCATCCAGCCCGGCGACAAGATGGCGGGTCGCCACGGCAACAAGGGCGTGGTTTCGACCATCGTCCCGGTTGAGGACATGCCGTTCATGGCGAACGGCAATCCGGTCGACATCGTGCTCAATCCGCTCGGTGTACCGAGCCGAATGAATATCGGCCAGATTCTCGAGACGCATCTGGGCTGGGCCGCGCGCGGTCTCGGTCAGAAGCTGCAGCAGATGCTGGACGACCAGCGCAAGCTGACCGAAGTGCGCAAGTTCCTCGATCAGATCTACAACGACAGCGAGGGACAGCGGGCGGACATCAAGTCGCTCAACGATGGCGAGCTCGAGATTCTTGCGCGCAACCTCTCCAAGGGAGTGCCGATGGCGAGCCCGGTGTTCGACGGTGCGCATGAATCCGAGATCAAGCGGATGCTGCGTCTCGCCGACCTTCCGGAGTCGGGTCAGACCCAGCTGTTCGACGGCCGCACAGGCGAGGGCTTCGATCGTGAGGTCACGGTGGGCTACATGTACATGCTCAAGCTCAACCACCTGGTCGACGACAAGATGCACGCGCGTTCGACCGGTCCGTACTCGCTGGTGACGCAGCAGCCCCTGGGCGGCAAGGCGCAGTTCGGCGGTCAGCGTTTCGGCGAGATGGAAGTCTGGGCACTGGAGGCCTACGGCGCCGCGCACACGCTGCAGGAAATGCTTACGGTCAAGTCCGACGACGTGGCCGGCCGCAACCAGATGTACAAGAACATCGTCGATTCGAACCACGAAATGGCGGCCGGCATGCCGGAATCCTTCAACGTGCTGGTGAAGGAGATCCGTTCCCTCGGAATCAACATCGAGCTGGACACGGACTGAGCCTGGCGCCCACGGAGAATATCGAATGAAAGATCTTTTGAACCTGTTCAACCCGCAGCGCCCAACGCTCGACTTCGACGCGATCAAGATCGCGCTGGCGTCGCCCGACCTCATCCGTTCCTGGTCGTACGGTGAGGTCAAGAAGCCCGAGACCATCAACTACCGGACCTTCAAGCCGGAGCGTGATGGCCTGTTCTGCGCGGCAATCTTCGGCCCCATCAAGGACTACGAGTGCCTGTGCGGCAAGTACAAGCGCATGAAGCATCGCGGTGCGGTGTGCGAGAAGTGCGGCACCGAGGTCACCTTGGCCAAGGTGCGCCGTGAGCGCATGGGACACATCGAGCTCGCGAGCCCGACCGCGCACATCTGGTTCCTGAAGTCGCTGCCCTCGCGCATCGGCCTCATGCTCGACATGACGTTGCGCGACATCGAACGCATCCTGTACTTCGAGGCCTATGTCGTCATCGATCCCGGCATGACGCCGCTCGAGCGTGGCAACATCCTGACCGAGGACATGTATCTGAGCGCGGTGGAAGAGCACGGCGACGAGTTCGACGCCCGCATGGGTGCCGAGGCCGTGCACGAGCTCCTGAAATCACTGGACCTGCCTTCCGAACTCGTGCGCCTGCGCGAGGAAATGGCGGCAACGGGATCCGAGACCAAGCTCAAGCGTTTCTCCAAGCGCATCAAGCTGGTCGAGGCATTCCTTGAATCCAACAACCATCCCGAGTGGATGGTGCTGACCGTCCTGCCCGTGCTGCCGCCGGATTTGCGTCCGCTGGTGCCGCTCGACGGCGGTCGCTTCGCGACCTCGGATCTCAACGACCTGTACCGTCGCGTGATCAACCGCAACAACCGCCTCAAGCGCCTGCTTGAGCTCGCCGCGCCCGACATCATCGTGCGCAACGAGAAGCGCATGCTGCAGGAAGCGGTCGATGCGTTGATGGACAACGGCCGTCGCGGTCGTGCCATCACCGGCACCAACAAGCGTCCGCTGAAGTCGCTTGCCGACATGATCAAGGGCAAACAGGGTCGGTTCCGCCAGAATCTCCTCGGCAAGCGCGTCGACTATTCCGGCCGCTCGGTCATCGTGGTCGGCCCGACCCTCAAGCTTCACGAGTGCGGCCTGCCCAAGAAGATGGCGCTGGAACTCTTCAAGCCGTTTATCTTCTCCAAGCTCCAGACCCGTGGACTCGCCACCACCATCAAGGCGGCGAAGAAGCTGGTCGAACGCGAGTCGGCCGAAGTGTGGGACATCCTCGAGGAAGTAATCCGCGAGCATCCGGTGCTGCTGAACCGCGCACCGACCTTGCATCGACTCGGGATCCAGGCATTCGAGCCGGTGCTGATCGAAGGCAAGGCCATCCAGCTGCATCCGCTGGTCTGCACAGCCTTCAACGCCGACTTCGACGGCGACCAGATGGCCGTGCACGTGCCCCTGTCGATCGAGGCGCAGCTGGAAGCGCGTGCGCTGATGATGTCCTCGAACAACATCCTCTCGCCGGCCAACGGCGAGCCGATCCTCGTGCCCACGCAGGACGTCGTGCTCGGTCTTTATTACATGACGCGCGCCCTGGAAGGCCGCAAGGGCGAGGGCATGGCGTTTGCCAATCTCGCCGAAGTGCACCGCGCCTACGAGACCCGCTCGGTCGATCTGCACGCCAAGGTGCGCGTGCGCCTGCTCGACGTGAGCTATGCCGAAGACGGCGAGCGCAGCGAGAAGATGTCGCTGATTGAAACCACCGTGGGCCGCGCGCTGCTGGCCGAGATCCTTCCCGACGGCATGCCGTTCACGCTGGTGAACACCGAGTTGACCAAGAAGGCCATCAGCCGGCTGATCAACCTCTCGTATCGCATGCTGGGACTCAAGAACACCGTCGTGTTCGCCGATCAACTGATGTACCAGGGATTCCGTTTCGCGACGCGTTCGGGCATCTCCATCGGCATCGACGACATGCGCATTCCCGAGGAGAAGGCAGGAATCCTCCACACGGCCGAGCAGGAAGTCCTCGAGATCCAGGGCCAGTTCCAGTCGGGTCTGGTCACTTCGGGCGAGCGCTACAACAAGGTCGTGGACATCTGGTCGCGCACCAACGAGCAGGTCGCCCAGGCGATGATGCGCGGCATCGGTTCGCAGAAGGTCGAGAATGCCAAGGGCGAGATGATCGAGCAGAAGTCCATGAACTCGATCTACATCATGGCCGACTCGGGCGCGCGCGGTTCGGCGGCCCAGATCCGCCAGCTTGCCGGCATGCGTGGCCTGATGGCAAAGCCCGACGGATCGATCATCGAAACGCCGATCAAGGCCAACTTCCGCGAAGGCCTCGACGTGCTGCAGTACTTCATCTCGACCCATGGTGCGCGCAAAGGTCTCGCGGATACGGCGCTCAAGACCGCCAACTCGGGTTACCTCACGCGGCGCCTCGTTGACGTGGCGCAGGACGTGGTGGTCACCGACGTCGATTGCGGTACCGACGGCGGACTCACGATGACCCCCATCGTCGAGGGCGGAGACGTCGTCGAGCCGCTGCGGGAGCGCGTACTGGGCCGCATGGTGGCCGAGGACGTGTATCTCCCCGGCGAGAGCGACGAGCCATTCATCACCCGCAACACCCTCATCGACGAGCGCTGGGCAGATCGGCTCGAGGCCAGCGGCGTGCAGCTGATCAAGGTGCGTTCCTCCATTACCTGCCAGGCGCGTTTTGGTGTCTGCGCCAACTGCTACGGACGTGATCTCGCGCGCGGCCACATCGTCAACATCGGCGAAGCGGTCGGCGTCATCGCGGCGCAGTCGATCGGCGAGCCGGGCACCCAGCTCACGATGCGTACGTTCCACATCGGCGGCGCGGCTTCGCGTGCGGCGGCGATCGACAATGTGCAGGTCAAGACCAGCGGCTCGCTCAAGTACAACAACCTCAAGACCGTGCAGCATGCGGCAGGTCACCAGGTCGCGGTGTCCCGCTCCGGGGAGCTGTCGCTGATCGACGCGCACGGCCGCGAGCGCGAACGCTATCGTCTGCCGTACGGCGCCACCATCGCCTTCAAGGACGGTGCACAGGTCAAGGCAGGCCAGACGGTTGCCAACTGGGACCCGCATACCCATCCGATCGTGTCGGAAGTGGCGGGCGTAGTGCGCTTCCTCGACTTCATCGACGGCATCACTGTCGCTGAGCAGATCGATGATCTGACCGGCCTGCAGTCGGCCGTGGTGACCGATCCCAAGCGCCGCACCGGCACCGCGAAGGATCTGCGGCCGATGGTCAAGCTCGAAGACAAGAAGGGCAAGGAGCTCAAGCTGCCGGGTACCGACATTCCGGCGCAGTATCTACTGCCATCCGGCGCCATCATCTCGCTGCAGGCAGGAGCCCAGGTGGGAGTCGGCGACGTGATCGCGCGTATCCCGCAGGAGTCGTCGAAGACCCGCGATATCACCGGCGGTCTGCCGCGCGTGGCGGATCTGTTCGAGGCACGCAAGCCGAAGGAACCGGCAATCCTTGCCGAGCGCACCGGAATCGTCAGTTTTGGCAAGGACACCAAGGGCAAGCAGCGTCTGCTGATTACTCCGCCGACCGGCGACGTGCACGAGGAACTGATCCCGAAATGGCGTCAGGTCATCGTGTACGAGGGCGAGCATGTCGAAAAGGGCGAGACGGTTGTCGACGGCGAACCGTACCCGAGCGACATCCTGCGCCTGCTGGGCGTGGAGCCGCTCGCGGCGTACCTGGTGAAGGAGATCCAGGACGTCTACCGGTTGCAGGGCGTCAAGATCAACGACAAGCACATCGAGACCATCATCCGGCAGATGCTGCGCAAGGTCGAAGTCTCCGACGCAGGCGAAACCCGTCTGTTGCGGGGCGAGCAGCTCGACCGGATCCGCGTTCTGGAAGAGAACGTCCGGGTCTCCGCGCGTTCGGAAAGGGAAGCCGAATACACACCGGTCCTGCTTGGCATCACCAAGGCGTCGCTGGCGACCGAATCCTTTATCTCGGCGGCTTCCTTCCAGGAGACCACCCGGGTACTGACCGAGGCTGCTGTGCGTGGCACACGCGACAGCCTGCGCGGTCTGAAGGAGAACGTCATCGTGGGACGACTGATTCCTGCCGGAACCGGCCTCGCCTATCACAACGACCGTCGCCGCAAGGCCGCGGTCGAGTTGAGCGATGCCGACATGGCCGTACTCAGTGGCACACCCGCGGCAGCGGCGGACGACGCGGAATCACCGGCCACCACGGAAGGCTGATCCGCCAACTCCGCGCGCCTCCTTCCCTGTCAGGAGAGGAGGCGTGCGGAGGTTGGTCGACCTGCGCGAAAAGGCAGAAGCGGGATCGGTCGCTTCCCAACGAGGGACAGGGAAAAATGCGTGACGCGTTGCACGACACGGGTAACCGTGTGGCGTAGCATCGGCCCGGGAAGCAATCCCGGGGAAACCCATGCAGTATCCGATCCTGGCGCGCCTTCTGTGCGCGTTTGCACTTTGCCTGCCGTGCGCGGCGAGCCTTCAGGCCCAAGTGCGCGACTACGACATCGTGTACGTGCGTCAGGTGCGCTTCGGCGACAGCCTCAATACGACGTGGCCCGAGGTATTCCATCCTGCGCGGCTTGATCCGGGTGCGGATCTCATGCTGCTGCATCCCGACGGCAGCGAGGAAGTGCTCGTGGCCGGCGGCATCGGCGGCGTCACCGATCCTTTCGTGTCATTCGATGGCGGGTCGGTCTACTACAGCCAATTCCCGGACTTGAGGCCGCAGTCGCTCAACCCGCAGCGTGACAACCTGCCGCTCGCAGGGGCGGACATCTACCGTATTGATCTCGCGTCCCGGCAGATCCAGCGCCTGACCTTCGGCGAGTTCACGCCCAACACGGGTGCCGGCAACTGGCTCGAGTCCAATCCACTCGACCCGCCGCCCGCATTCAATCGCCTCGGCTACGGCATTCTCAATCTCGGCCCCTGTCCGCTGCCCGGTGGTCGCATCGCGTTCACCAGCAACCGCAACGGCTTCCTGCCGCCGAAGGGCTTCACCAATCCGGCGCTGCAGTTGTTTGTGATGGACGCGGACGGACGCAACGTCACACAGATCGCGCCGATGAACATCTCGAGCGCATTGCATCCGACCATCCTGCGCGATGGCCGGCTGATGTTTTCCTCGCACGAGGATCAGGGTCTGCGTGACGAGCGCCTCTGGGGTATCTGGACCATCTGGCCGGACGGTCGCAACTGGGATCCGCTGATCAGCGCATTCCGCACCCCGCAGGCATTTCATTTCATGACCCAGCTCGGCAACGAGGACATCGTCGTTGTCGACTACTACAACCTCAACAACAATGGTTTCGGCGCGATGTACCGGTTGCCGCCACGCGGTCCCGCAGGCATGCCGCGATTCCATAGCGCATTTCCGGCCGACAATCCGCCGATCGCGCGCACGGTGGGGCAGGGCTTCCGCTTCGACTTCACCATGCCATTCACGCCGCGCGGCCTGTATTCGATAACCCCCTTCACGCACGGCGACGACGAGGCCGCACCGATCGGCGCGGGCGGCATACGCGTGGGCAAGTTCACCCATCCCTCGGCCGCACCGGATAACGATCTGCTCGTGGTCTGGACGCCTGGCCCGGCGAACGATCTGAATCGACCCACCACGATGCCGTACTACGACGCGGGCATCTACATTGCGCGTGGCGGCGATGTGATCGAAAGCCCGGCTGATCTGGTGCTGGTGAAAAACGATCCGGCCTTCAACGAGGCCTGGCCGCGGGCCGTGGTTTCCTATGCGCGCGTGCACGGGCTCGCTGCGCCCGTTGAACTGCCGTGGTTGCCGAACGATGGCAGCGTGCATCCGCTGCTGCCGGCTGGAACGCCGTTCGGCCTGATCGGCACCTCGAGTTTCTACAAGCGCGAAAGCTTCCCCGGTTACGCACCGCCCTTCGCCAATACGTTTGACGGGCTCGATCCATTCAATACCTCCGAAAACGAGCAGAGCAGCAACTGGTTCACGCAAGGCTCGGATGCCGGCCGCTACACCAACGCCGACATCTGGGCCGTGCGCATCGTCGCCATGGAGCCGAACACGCACCGCAGCTATGGGCCCGATGAAGGTCGCCAGTTCGACAGCCATGCGCAGGAGCGTTTGCGCATCCTCGGCGAGATCCCGCTGCGCAAGACCAACCCGCAGGGCCAGGCGCTGCTCGATGCCGAGGGCAATCCGGACACGAGTTTTCTCGCGAAGATCGTCGCCGACACGCCATTCACGTTCCAGACGCTGGATCGATTCGGCATGGCGCTCAACATCGCGCAGACCTGGCATCAGGTGCGTCCGGGCGAGCTGCGCGCGGACTGCGGTGGCTGTCATGCGCACAGTCAGCAGCCGCTTGATTTCGCGACAACGGCTGCGGCGCAGCCGGGTCATCCGGTATTCGATCTCAGCCGCGAGACGCCACTTTTGA
>JBBQNY010000068.1:0-14624 GCA_038330365.1 Lysobacterales bacterium
GGGTCGGAATTGAACCGGCGTAGGCGGCTTTGCAGGCCGCTGCATGACCACTCTGCCACCTGGCCAGGTAGCGCGCTTGCGAATTGTGACGGGGTGACCCGGATCGCGCCAGAGCGCAATCCGGGACGGTGTTGCTCCGGAGGTACCATTTCGACCGGCAAAAAAGAAAAACCCCGGCGGACCGGGGTCTCTGCTTGCGTTCCGAACGCCAGGATTCCGGCATGAATACCGCCGAAAACCTGCGCCAGGGCACGCATTGAAACTGGAGCGGGAAACGAGACTCGAACTCGCGACATCTACCTTGGCAAGGTAGTGCTCTACCAACTGAGCTATTCCCGCGCGAGCCGCGCATCATAACCCGCGGCTAGTCGCTGTCAACCATGACCGGGGGTGGAGTCGCCTGACTGCGGCCTTCCGCACGCATGAGCGGCCACGCGGCCCGCAGGTAGACGAAGCCCGACCAGAGCGTGATGACCGCGGCTGCGATCAGCAGGTACTTGCCCACTTCGTACAGTGGTCTGCCCGCATATCGATGCTGCAGCAGCAGGATGACGATCGCGACCATCTGCAGCACGGTCTTGAATTTGCCGAGCCCCGCGACCCGCACCCGCGCCCGTTGTCCGATCTCCGCCATCCACTCGCGCAGCGCCGAAATCGTGATTTCGCGCCCGACGATGACCGCGGCGGTGATCGCCATCAGTGGGCTGTGATCCGCCTGCACGATGAGGAACAGGGCGAAGCAGACCGTGATCTTGTCCGCGACGGGATCCAGGAACGCGCCGAAAGCCGAGTATTGCTGCCAGCGACGGGCTATGAAGCCATCCAGCCAGTCCGTGAGCGCGCCGATGCTGAACAGGATCGCCGCGATCAGGTTGGAGGTGCGCGAGGGGATGTAGAAGGCGATGACCATGATCGGCACCATGAAGATGCGGAACAGGGTCAGCATGTTGGGCACGGTCAACTGCATGGATGGCTTATCCGTTTCCAAGCGGGCCGGACGGAAAGCCGGAGATCGGCGCGTGCCCTGGCAGCGTGTGAATGCGGCCCTGCGGGCGGACGATCCAGCGGCAGGCTGACTCGAAAATGATATCGGTGGCGACGGCGCTCATGGCCCCATTGTCACTTTATTCGTGCAGTGCTGCATGGATGCGCTCGGCGAGCGCGCGATGAATGCCGTGAACCTGCAGCATTTCCTCGACCCCTGCCCGTTCCACGCCCGCCCAGCCGCCGAAGTGTTTCAGCAAGGCGGCGCGTCGTCGCGCGCCCACACCCGGGATCTCCTCCAGCCGGCTCGTCTCGCGCTTGCGCGCACGTTGGGCGCGATGGCCGGTGATGGCGAAACGGTGGGCCTCATCGCGGATCGTCTGGATCATGAGCAGACCCGCATCGCCACTGCCCGGATGCAGGACCCGGCCATCGGGAAAGACCAGCTCCTCCTCGCCGGCACGTCGCTCTTGGCCTTTCGAGACGCCGACGACCGCGATCTGGGTCAGTTCCAGCTCGTGCATGACCTCGACGGCGCGCGCAACCTGGCCTGCGCCGCCATCAATCAGAAGTAGATCCGGCGCCGCGACTTCTCCCGCTGCGACGCGACGGAACCGTCGCACGAGGGCCTGATGCATCGCTGCGTAGTCGTCGCCGGGTGTCACGCCGGCAATATTGAAGCGGCGGTAGGAAGAGCGATCGGCGCCCTCGGGATTGAATCCCACGCACGACGCCACGGTCGCCTCCCCCATGGTGTGGGAAATATCGAAGCACTCGACCCGGTGCAGCGCCCCCCGGCCCGCGAGCGCCTCCAGAGCCTGCCAACGCGCCGTCTGGGTCTGTCGCGACGTGAGTTCGATCGCCAGGGACAGCTCCGCGTTGCGCACGGCCATGCGCACCAGACCCGCACGATCGCCGCGAAAACGTGTCCGGAGCTCGACCCGTCGCCCTGCCTGTTCTCCGAGTGCGGCGGCGATCATGTCCGACTCCTCGATGGGGTGGCTCAAGAGCAGCAGCGCGGGCGGCGGATGGTCCAGGTAATACTGCGTGACAAAGGCTTCGAGCACGCCGGCAGCGCTGGAACCGGCAGGAATGCGCGGAAAATGGCTGCGGCTGCCGAGGCTGATGCCGTTGCGGAAGAACAGCACGTGCACGCACGCCCCGCCCTCGCGCACGACACAGCCCAGCACGTCCGTGTTGCGCTCTGAATGATTGACGTGGTGACGGGCCTGCACCTTGCCGAGTCGCTGGATCTGGTCGCGTAGCCCGGCCGCGCGTTCGTAGTCGAGCTCGCGCGAAGCCCTTTCCATGGAGATGCCCATGGTGTCGATCAGCTCGTTGCTGCGACCGTCGTAGAACATCTCCGCGTGGCGGACGTCTTCCGCGTAGGCTGCGGGATCGACCAGACCCACGCAGGGGGCGCTGCAGCGACCGATCTGGTGCTGCAGGCAGGGTCGCGATCGATTGCGGAAAACCGTGTCTTCGCAGGTGCGGACGCGAAACGTGCGCACGATTGCATCGATGCTTTCGCGCACCGCGGCGGCGCTCGGGAAAGGCCCGAAGTAACGCCCGGGCAATTTGCGCGCGCCACGATGAAAGCCGATCCGGGGATAGGTTTCACCTATCGAAAGAAACGCGTAGGGATAGCTCTTGGCATCGCGCAGCATGACGTTGTAACGCGGCTTCAACGACTTGATCAGCTCGTTCTCGAGCAGCAGCGCCTCTGCCTCCGTGCGCGTAGCGATCACCTCGATACTGGCTATCTGCGACACCATGCTCGCCAGCCGCGGCTCGAGCTGGGGCCGCGCGAAGTAGCTGCCCACGCGCTTTTTCAGATCGCGCGCCTTGCCGACGTAGAGCAGCGAGCCATCGCTCGCAAGCATCCGGTACACGCCTGCCACACCCGGCAGCCGCGAGGCGACTTCGCGGCCATCGAAGGGCGCGGGCTGTCCGTCGTCAGACGGCTCGGTGGGGGTTTTGCGCGCGCGCCGCTCAGTCATCTCGCAGTGCGATCTCGCGTTCGACGCGCTCAAGGTCTTCCAGCGTGTCGATGCCGGCCGGGAATGGCTCGGGCGCCATGCCGACAGCGATGGCGTATCCATGCTCGAGCACGCGCATCTGTTCCAGCGCTTCGCTGCATTCGATGGGCGTGGGCGAGAGTCCCGCCAGCGTCGCCAGGAATCCCGCACGATAGGCGTACAGACCAATGTGGCGGAGGTGGATCGGCGGCTCGCCCAGCGCCGTCGCGCCATGCCGCCACTGGTCGCGCAACCACGGTACGGGCGCACGCGAAAACAGTAGCGCCTTGCCGCGAAGGTCTCGAACGACCTTGACGATATTCGGGTCGACCAATTCCGCGAGATGGTCGATGGCGATCGCGAGTGTGGCCATCGGTGCTTCCGTTTCCCGCAGCGTGCGCATGACCTCAAGCACACCGCTGACCGGCGCCATGGGCTCATCGCCCTGCAGGTTCACCACCATGCGATCTGCAGGCCAGGCAAGCCGCATGGCCACTTCGGCGATGCGATCCGAACCGGTGCGGTGATCCGGCCGTGTCAGCTCGGCGCGAGCGCCGCACCGGGCTGCGATGCGCGCGATCTCGGCGTCGTCGGTGGCGACGATGACTTCCAGATCCGCAACGGCCTGTGCCCGGTGCACGACGTGTTCGATCAACGGGCGCCCTGCCAGCAGCCGCAGTGGTTTGTCCGGTAGACGGGTCGAGGCACGACGCGCCGGAATGACGATGACGGCATCCGTCATGAAGTTCATGGGCCCGCCGCTCCTTCACCGCGCAATGCGCAGAGTCGGCGATGCACATCATCGGCAAACGATTGCGGCAACTGCGCTTCGGCAGGTACGACCCACGCATCCGGAATATCGAGCGCTGCGCACTTGACGGCATCCTTCTCGGTCAGCATTACGGGCAGCCCATCGCCGAATTGGAGATCCTGTCCGCTGAAGCGATGATGATCGTCCATCGCATGTGGCACGACATCAAGCCCCGCTGCCGAAAGCATGGCGAAAAACCGCTGCGGATTTCCGAGGCCCGCAACCGCGTGCACGCGCCGTCCGCGAAAAGAAGAGAGGGGCTCTGCGCGGCCGGGTGAGCTCAACGCCCACGCCTGGGAACCCAGCACGCGCATGCCGGTTTCCCCGCCAGCGGGATCGCCATTGCAGACGATGAAATCCACACGATCCAGGCGCTCTGCCGGCTCGCGCAGAGGGCCGGCGGGCAGCAGGCGGGCGTTGCCGAGACGCCGCTCGCCGTCGACGACCGCAATCTCGATGTCGCGCGCCAGCGCCCAATGTTGCAGGCCGTCGTCCGCGACCAGCACATCGCAATCCCCGCGGCTGGCCAGCAGGGCGCCCGCGGCGCTGCGTGTGCGGCAGATGGCGACCGGTGCTCCCGTTGCCCGTTTGAGCAGCAGGGCCTCGTCCCCCACTTCCGCCGCGGCGGCGTCGGGCGTCACCAGCATCGCGGTGCGGGCGCTGCCGCCGTAGCCGCGCAGCAGAACTCCCGGATTCCACCCACGCTGACGGAGCTCACGTACCAGCCAGATCACCAGCGGTGTCTTGCCGGTGCCGCCGACCGTGATATTGCCCACGATCACCACCGGCAACGGCAGGCGGACCTGCGTTCTCCAGCGCCGACGATAGGCCATGCGCCGCAGGTTGAGCGCCCCGCGATACACGCCTTCGAAAACACTCAGGAGCAAGGGCACAGGCTTGCCGCGGTACCAGATGCCATCGAGCCAGCGCGCCAGCTCACGCGTGCTCACGCGTCCGCCACCCACCCGGTCGACGGTTCGAAGGCAACCGCCGGCGGGTCGCGGAACTGCATGCGGTGCAGGTCTGAATACGCCCCGCCCGCCGCCAGCAATTGCGCGTGCGTGCCCTGTTCCACGAGCCGGCCATGGTCCAGAACGAGAACATGGTCGGCGTGCTCAATGGTGCTGAGTCGATGCGCGATCACCAGCGTGGTGCGGTCGTGCATGATCCGGTCCAGGGCCTCCTGCACCAGGCGTTCAGAGGCGCTGTCGAGCGCGGATGTGGCTTCGTCGAGAATGAGGATCGGCGCATCCTTGTAGAGCGCGCGCGCAATGGCGAGACGCTGGCGTTGTCCACCCGAAAGGAGACCCCCGCCCTCGCCGATTGCTGCATCCAGTCCGCCGTCAAGGCGCTCGATGAATTCCATCGCGTTGGCGGCGTGCGCCGCCCTGCGCACGCGTTCAATGTCGACCGGACCAACAGACCCGTAGGCAATGTTCTGCGCGACGCTGTCGTCGAGCAGGGTCACGTCCTGCCCCACCATCGCGATCTGCCGGCGCAGATCGTTGAGGCGATAGGCGTCGAGGTCGACACCATCGAGCCTCACCTTGCCGTGCGTGGCCTCGTAGAATCGCGGAAGCAGTCGGATCAGCGTGGTCTTGCCGCTGCCCGAGCGCCCCACGATGGCGGTCACCGTACCGGGCTCGGCACGGAAGCTGATGTCACTCAGTGCATCCTGGCCGGCTTTGCCGTAGCGCGCGCTGACGCTGATGAACTCGATGCGACCCTCTGCCCGGTCGATCGTCGTGGTGCCGGTGTCGCGCTCGACGTCTTCGTCCAGCAGGGCGAAAAGTCCGGTCGCCGCGGCCACGCCTTTCTGGATCAGGCTTTGCACGTTGGTGATGCGCTTGAGCGAAGGCAACAGCGCCATCATCGCGATCATCAGCGATACGAACGCTCCGGCCTGCAGCCGATCCGCGATCGCCTCCTGACCCGCGATCAGCAGGATGACAGCGAGCGCCACCGCAGCGAACAGCTGCACCAGCGAGGAGCTCAGCGCGCGGGTTGCTTCCACCTTGATGTTGAGCTTGCGGTTGGAATCCGCGATCCGGCTGAAACGCTCGATCTCCTGCGCATGCGCGCCGTAGAGCTTGACCTCCTGCTGGGCCGCCAGTGCCTGCGTGCCGATCTGGGCCATTTCGGCCACCGACTCCTGTATGCGGCTGTTGATGCGCCGGTAGCGCCGGCCCACGATGGCGATGAGAGCGGCAATGACAGGTCCGATCACCAGCATCGCCAGGGTGACCTTTACGCTCTGGATGAACATGACGATCAGCAGCGCCACGATCGTGAGCGAGTCGGCGATGGCGACCTTGATCGATTCGGAGGTGGCCTGCGCGACCTGCTCGGTGTGATACGTAATGCGGCTCGCCAACCGCGCCGGTGATTCCTGGTCGAAAAAGCTGCTCGGCAGGGCGAGGAATTTCGCCATCAGCTCCTGGCGCAGCTTGAGGACGACGCCGCGTCCGACCCGCGCCATCCCCGTGTCGGTCACCCAGGTCGACACGCCGCGCACCAGAAAAATGCCGACAATGGCCGCGGGCAGCCACAGGCTCATGCCGCGGTTCTTTTCGACAAAAGTCTGGTCGATGACCGGTTCCATCAGCGCCGTGAAGGCGCCGGCGGCAGCGGCCTCGAACACCATGGCGACCAGGGCCACGCCCAGCACCGGCCAGAAAGGCCGGGCGTAACGGAGCAACCTTCGGTACACGGGCCAGGGGTCCGACTCCGATGCAGGTTTACTGGCCATCGCGCTCCGGCGTCGTCGCAATGCTGAGTTGCACGAAGCCGAGCTGCCCGAGCGCATCCATCGCACGCACCACCGACTGGTGCGGCGTGCGCGCGTCGGCCCGGATCATCACGCGGCGGGAGCGATCGCCACCGCTGGCCGCGAGCAGTGCCGACTTCAGCGCTCCCGAGTCCTGCCTCAATACTTCGCGATTGTCGACGAGATAGCGACCCTGGGCGTCGATCACGATCAGCAGCGCGCGTTCGATGGTGCTGGCCTCGGCGCTGGACGCCTTGGGCAGCGTGACCTGCAGCATCGAGCGCTGCTCGAAGGTCGCGGTGAGCACGAAGAACATGAGCAGGGTCAGCATCACGTCGATCAGGGAGATCACGTTGAGCTCGAATTCGTCGTCCTGTCGACGCGATGCGATACGCATTTCAGGCGCGACGTGCGACCGCAGGCGGACCCGCGTCGTGGACCTGCAGCGGCGCGGCGGGCGGGTCAAGCTCCTCGTCCAGGCGGGACAGTTCACGCTCCATCGCCACCGCGTAGCCGGCGACGCGGTTGCGCAGCCAGCGATGCAGCACGTAGGCGGGCACGGCAACCACCAGTCCGGCGGCGGTGCAGACCAGCGCCTCGCCGATGCCACCGGCCAGCGCCGAGGTGTCCCCGGCTCCCGAAGTCATGATCGCCAGGAACATCCGGACCATGCCGATGACGGTGCCGAGCAGGCCGAGCAGTGGCGACACCAGCGCGATGGTGCCGATGGCTCCAAGAAAACGCTCGAGATCGTGCATGACACTGCGTCCCCGATCTTCGACCCGCTCCCGCTGGACCTGGCGACCGCGCGACCGTGACCTGAGATAGGTGGCGAACAGTGCACCGAGCGGCGAACCCCGGTCGAGTTCCTCCAGGTGTGCAGGATCGATGCGCCCGCCTCGCACCCAGTCACGTACCTGGGGTCGCAGCTGCGCCGGGATCACGGCACTGCGCCGCAACGCCCAGAGCCGCTCGACGGTCATGGCCAGCAACAGCACCGAACATAGAACGATGGGCGCCATGGCCCAGCCACCCGCCCGCAGGATTTCAAGCACGCAGTCACTCCAGCAGGGACCATTGCCCGCAACCCGGGATCATACCAAGCGCGTTGTGCTGCCTCCGTTTCTGCCCTGCGGAGCCACCAGCACCGGGATCGCCCGCACTCGCCAAAGCGCCGCACTGGTATCCGTATCCTTTGCCACCAGTGACGGGATGGTCCATTCGTGCCGAAGCGCCGCATGCTTGTCCCGAACGTTTGCCCAGCCGTTTTGACTGGGTCTCACGCGTCCCTTTCCCTTTCGCCATTCCCGCGAAAGCGCATTGCTGTCCGAGACGTTTGCGACCCACCACATTTGGATCTTCGCGGCCCACCCTCACCCTCGTCATTCCCGCGCAAGCGGGAATCCATGGTTGAGCTGCGGCAGCGCGGCGACAAGCGGGGATGCATCGCTGACAGCAACTCGCGAGCGTGGGGCTAGCGCTGTCGTCCGTCCAATGGATTACGCGCGGTTCCCGCCGCGCGCGCTGCGGGCCATTCGCTGCGCCAATGTTCGCTTCGGCATCCTGCCCCCGCAGTCCCGCTTTCGCGGGAATGACGCAAGGGAAAGTGACAATTGGGTCTCAACCTCAGCGCGTGGGCAATCGCTTCCGACAGCATTGCGCATTGGCGGGAATGACGAATAGTGGGCAAGCAGAAAATCGTGCTCACCACCAGTGTGGATGATCCCGCCGCATGCAGTCTGGGGACCTGACGCTGCCCGCCGCGTCGACACGCACGGAGATCGCGCCGCAGTCCGCCGTATTGAGCCATTCCGCGCCCGTCTGGCGCCAACGTTCGACGACTTCCGGCCGCGGATGTCCGAACCGGTTGTCCTGCCCGGCCGAAACCAGCGCGAGTTTCGGCGCCAGGGCATTGACCCACGCCCTCGAGGACGACGATCCGCTGCCGTGATGTGCCACCACCACGACGTCGACTGCGCGCAACGACGGGTACTCGCGCAGCAGTCGCTCTTCCACCACCGCGCTGATGTCTCCTGGCACCAGCACAGAGCCATGTCCAGTGCGGGCAAGCAGCACGCAGCTCGCGTCGTTGCCGAGATCGGGGAACCAGCGCGGAGGATGCAGGACTTCGAATTCCACCCCGTCCCACTGCCAACGCTGCCCCGCCCGACAGCGCGTGAAACCCCTGGGCGGCGTACTGTGCAGTCGACGGCTCGGCCCATGCGTTGCCAGCACAGCTCGCGTTCCTCCGTCGTGGTCCTGATCGCCGTGGCTGATCAGCAGCGCGTCGAGCGCGCGCACATCCAGAGCGCGCAGCGTCGGTACCACCGCCGCTTCGCCCATGTCGAGACCGCCAGGAAAATGGGGTCCGGTATCGATGAGGAGGCTGTGTCGATGGGTGCGCAGCAGGACGGACTGGCCCTGCCCCACGTCGATGACGATCGCCTCGAGTGCGCCGGCGCGCGGCGCGGTGTCGCGCGGAGCGGCCATCGGCAGGAGCAGCAGCAAACCTGCCAGACGACCGCGCAGACCGCGTGGAATCAGCAGCAGGAGCGTGCCGGCGATGGCAAGCATCAGCGCAAGCGTGCCCGGTCGAGGCAGGAACCAGCGTCCTCCGGGCCAGTGGGCGCTGGCGTCGAGCAGGCGCCAGAAAAGCGCAGCGCTGGCTGCCGCGAGATCAAGGACGCCGTGCCAGAGCGCCCCATCCGCGCCGAACTGGTCCAGCCCAAGTGCGATGAGCCCGAGTGGCACGGTCACCAGGCTGATCCAGGGCACGGCCACCAGATTGATCCACGCGCCGGTCAGGCTCGCCTGCTGGAAGAACCAGATCGTGAGCGGCAGGAGAGCGAGCGCCATGACCGCCTGCGCCTGCGTGAACACGAGCCACAGCGGGCGCTTGCGCTGGCGCCGGTCAAGACAGAACACCAGCCACGCCACGCCGCCGAACGACAACCAGAAGCCGGGTGCCAGCAGGCCCACGGGATCGAACACGAGTACCACCGCGGCCGCCAGCGCCAGCGAATGCTCCGCGCGTACATTGCGCCGGCTCGCGGCCGCGAGCGCGACGGTCGCGATCATCAGCACGGTGCGCAGCACGGGCAGCGACGTCCCTGCGATCAAACCGTAGGCCATGGCGGCGAGCACCGCGGCGAAGGCCTGCGCAATGCGACGTGGCAGTCGGGATCCGAGCGCCGGGAAAAGTCGCCAGATGCCCCCCAGCAGCAGTGCGGCGAGCCCCGCCACGATGCCGATATGGAACCCCGAGATTGCCACCAGGTGGGTGGTGCCGGTGCGCCGCAGCGTGTCCCAGTCCGCCGGCGCGAGCGATCCCTGGTCCCCAACGACGAGCGTGCGCAGTAGATTCGCCGCACGCACATCCCGGACCTCGCGTGCGAGTCGGTGCGAGAACCGTTCCCGGAAGCGATCCATCGCGCCCAGCGGGTCGGGACCCAGCAGGACAGGCTCGGCCCTCAGGTAACCCTGCGCGAGCAGGCCGCGCTGCAGGGAATGCGCTTCATAGTCGAATCCGCCGGGATTGCGTGTTCCGCGTGGCGGACGCAGTAGCACCTTGAGACGCAGGCGGCTGCCCGCTTCGATGCCTTGTGTCGGCCGGTACCACGCGATCCGGCTGAGTCCGTGGAAAGGGCCCCGATCCACCAGGAAATCGAAGACGATCCTGTCGGCGTCGACACGCGGAAGTCCGCTGACCCGTCCTTCAAGGGTGTATTCGGCGCCGCGTCCGCTTTCCGGCAGCCGCGCATCGACCGCGAGCCCGCCGCGCAGTGCCATCCAGGCGCAGCCGAGAAGGAACATTCCGACCAGACGTCCCGAGTTGCCGCCGCTGCAGAGAACCGCTCCGAGGAGCAAAGCGGCCAGCGTCCACGACCAGGGTGGCAGCGTGGGCGACGCGAGCATCATCAACGCGCCGGCAAGTGCTGCCACGACCGTGCGCACTGACAGCAGTGGAATGGAGCATCGCCTGAATGTTCGAGCTTGCATCGATCCCTGATCTCCAGTCGTCCGTGTCACCGATCCTCGGCTTCGAGACTGCCAACCCGCGTCCTCGGTCAGTCGAGTTGCACGAGTCTCCGCTCCACGATCTCAAGCGTGCGATCCATCCGCGAAGCCAGGTCACGGTCGTGGGTAACGATGACAAGGCTGGTGCCCACTTCCCGGTTGAGCTCGAGCATCAATTCGTACACGTGCGCTGCGTTGCGATGATCGAGATTGCCCGTCGGCTCGTCTCCGAGAACGCAGGCAGGGCGAGTGACCAGGGCGCGCGCCACCGCACAACGCTGCCGCTCCCCGCCGGACATCTCGCTCGGCTTGTGGTGGCCGCGCTCGGACAGTCCAACGCGTTCGAGCAGCGCTGCCGCACGCGCGGCAGCTTCGGCCACCGGGCAGCCACCGATGACGAGTGGCATCGCCACGTTCTCGAGTGCGGTGAACTCCGGCAGCAAATGATGGAACTGGTAGATGAATCCGAGGCTGCGGTTGCGCAGTTGTCCGCGCTCGGTGTCCGACAGCGCGGACATGCGCTGTCCTTCCACCTCGACTTCTCCGGCGGTCGGCAGGTCCAGCCCACCGAGGATGTGCAGCAGCGTGCTCTTGCCGGCCCGCTCGCCCCGACGATCGCGACCGCTTCGCCACGCGCGACATCGATATCGACGCCGCCGAGGACTTCGGTGTGGATGGGCCCTTCCCGATAGGTCCGCGTGATTCCGCGGCAACGGATAACCGGCACGGACGCTGCGTCACTCATAGCGCAGCGCCTGCGCCGGCGGCGTGCGAGATGCGCGCCACGCGGGGTACACCGTGGCAACAAGACACATTACGAATGCCACGCCAACCACGCGCAGAACATCTGTGAGACGAGTGTCGGAGGGCAGATCACTGATGTAGTAGATGTCCGCCGGCAACAGCTGGAAGCCGAAGGTGCGCTCGATCATGTGCATCAGCGGGGAGACGTTGTCCGCCAGCAGGACGCCGGAAACCACGCCCAGTGCCAGTCCGATGAGGCCGATCAACATGCCCTGCACCATGAAGATTCCCATCACCTGTCGCGGCGCGAGTCCGAGCGTGCGCAGGATTGCGATGTCCGCCTGCTTGTCGGTCACCAGCATCACCAGGGAGGAAACCAGATTGAACGCGGCCACGCCCACGATCAGCGAGAGGATGATGAACATCACCGCCTTTTCGGTCTGGATCGCCCGGAAGAAGTTGGCTTGCTCGCGCGTCCAGTCCGATACCGAATAGAAACCACCAAGCCGATCGCGCAGCGCACTCGCAACCTGGTACGAGAGGAAAAGATCGTCCAGTTTCATGCGCACGCCCGACACGGCATCGCCCAGGCGCAGCAGCTTCTGGGCGTCGGTCATGTGGATCACCGCGACGTAACGGTCGTAGTCCTGATGACCGGCGACGAAGATTCCGGTCACGGTGAAACGGCGCGTCACCGGGATCACGCCGGCCGGGGTTGTGCGGGTCATCGGTGCGAATACCTGCACACTGTCGCCGACGTCGGCGCCGATGGCATAGGCGAGTTCCTGGCCGAGGATGATGTTCCAGGCGCCGGGCTTGAGTGAGTCCCAGCGGCCGGCGACGACCTTGCGTGGCAATTCGGTCACGGCCCCTTCCATGACGGGATCCACGCCACGAATGGCGCCGCCGGACACGCGCGCCGCCTGCATCATGACCTCGCGTTCCACAAAGGGGGCGGCGCCGATGACGTGGGCCGTGGCGCGGGCTTCCTTGACTGCGGCGGGCCAGTTACTGAGGCCCTCGCGATCAGCCGACGAGATGGTCGCGTGCGCGACCATTCCGAGTATGCGCTCGTGCAGTTCCTTCTCGAATCCGTTCATCACCGAAATGACCGTGATGAGCGCAGCCACGCCGAGCGTGATGCCCAGCATTGATACGCCGGAGATGAATGAGATGAAATGATTGCGTCGCTTGGCGCGCGTGTAGCGCAGGCCGATGCTGAGCGCGAGAGGACGAAACATGCGGGGAACAGGGGGTGGCGGGCCCGCGAGCTTACCGGTATTGAACGGCCGTGCGGCAATGCCCAGGCACCGCGCACCGGATGCCGGGCGTTCCCGTAGCAGCGCGCTCGCGCGCGATGCCGTCATGTCGGCCCGTGCTCCACGCCCCGAATTGGCATCGCGCCATCGCGCTTGAAGGCGCTCTCATCAAACAAGAAATAGGCGATTGATGTGCCGTGTCTTTTTTTATAGTGAGACGGGCGTTCCGGCACGTGATTGGCGCCATCAAACATGACGCGGGGACTCGCACCCTCACCCCCAGCCCCTCTCCCACTGGCGAGGGGAGTGCTCTGCGGCAGCCCGATGCCTCGTCTCCCTTCTCCCCGTGGGCGAAGGTGGCGCGCAGCGCCGGATGAGGGTCCGAGGTCGACATAGACCGGAACCGCGCGCGGTCAGTCGTGCCTCCAGCGCATGCCCCCAGGCACGCCCGCACCCTGTTTGCTACGCGAGAGCGCGCCGACGAAGCCGGGGTGGAAGCTCTCATCAAACAAGAATCAAGCCATGGCTTTGATTTGGCTTTTTCTGGGCTCAGGCGGTGTTCGCGGTTCGAGACTCGCGCCATCCAACATGACGCGGGGCCTCGGACCCTCACCCCCCGGCCCCTCTCCCGGTGGGAGAGGGGAGTGATCGGCGACAGGACGGTGCTCGCTGTCTCCTCCCCCCGCGGGGTTCTGGTCACCAATGCCTGCACCCTGTTTGCCACGCGACGGCGCGTCGGCGAATTCGGGGTGCAAGCTCTTACGGGGATTGCGAGTGGGCTTGGCGGAGGGTCGGAAGGCGAACCCGCAACTGGCGTCGGGTGTCGACGGGCAACTGATCTGGCCACAGGGATAAATCGACACACCCGTCGTCCGTGCGCAGATTGAGAACGATCAGCGGGCCGAGGATCGTCGCCTGCTCAAGCTCGGCCTCTCCCTCCTTGCCGTCGGCGCGTCGCCAGCGCCAAACGCCGTCCGCACTGATGCGCCATCGGCTTCCCTTCCACGCGCGCTCCGAACGCCGGGCGCGAGTCTCCACGAGGGTGATCGCCAGCAGCAGCGCGAGCGCAATCCATGCATCCAGCGATGACCAGACGAGACAGGCAAGACCCAAGAGCCACGCGGCCATTCGCACGCGACACCAGCCGATCGAGGGCCGCCAGTCAAAGTCGATGGTGGGCGCGGATGTCATCGATCACGTGCTGCTCCGCGACGTCGCTGCTGCGCGTACGTCCCACGCACCAGTCCCAGACATCGGGATCCTCCGCCTCGACCAGTCGCGCGAAGGCGGCCTGGGACACCGCATCGGATTGCTCCCACCGATGGTCGAGGAACCAGCGATAGAGCGCATCGAGTTCGCGGGTTCCCCGCCGGCAGCGCCAGCGGAGCTTCGCCAGATTGATGGGCGCCGCGGCTCCAGGCGTATCCGGCATTGGAGTCGCCGCTTTCATGCGCCTGTCAGGCGCCTACCCGCTCCATGAGGAGCTTCTTGGTCTCGGCAATCGCCTTGGCCGGGTTGAGTCCCTTCGGGCAGGTCTTGGTGCAGTTCATGATCGTGTGGCAGCGGTAGAGCTTGAACGGATCGTGCAGATCGTCGAGCCTGGCGCCCGTGTCTTCGTCGCGCGAGTCGACAATCCATCGATAGGCCTGCAGCAGCACGGCGGGGCCGAGGTACTTGTCGCTGTTCCACCAGTAGCTCGGGCACGATGTCGTGCAGCACGCGCACAGGATGCACTCGTACAGGCCGTCGAGCTTCTTGCGATCTTCCGGAGATTGCAGACGTTCGCGATCGGGCGGCGGCGAGGATTGCGTACGGATCCACGGCTTGATCGACGCGTACTGCGCGTAGAACTGCGTCAGGTCCGGCACCAGATCCTTGACCACAGGCATATGCGGCAGGGGCAGCACCTTGACGTCGCCCTTGCCGCTTGCGCACTCCTCGATCGGCTTGGTGCACGCCAGGGTGTTGGTGCCGTCAATGTTCATGGAACACGAGCCGCAGATGCCTTCGCGACAGGAACGGCG